>JBBRUI010000096.1:0-13506 GCA_038247945.1 Bacteroidota bacterium
GAGGCCGGATACAAAACCGCATTGTACACTTCACCGCATCTCATCCGTTTCACAGAACGGATACGGATCAATGGGAAAGAAATCTCAGAGAAGCAGTTAGTAGAGTACGCAGAGCCGTTGATACCGGTTATCGAAAAAACAAAAGCCACATTCTTTGAAGCGACGACATGCATTGCCTTTCAATACTTTGCTGATCAGAAAGTGGATATCGCTGTGGTTGAAGCCGGGTTGGGGGGACGCCTTGATTCAACCAACGTGCTTCTTCCCATCGTCAGTGTAATTACGAATGTTTCATTCGACCATACCGAGTATCTGGGTACAACGCTGAAGAAAATAGCACGGGAAAAAGGCGGAATCATAAAGAAAAACATTCCATGCGTTACTTCGTCGACAAATGAAATCGTGCTCGTAACGCTGAGAGGAATCGCAAAACGAAGATCGTCGAGGATGATAGAGGTAAGCAAGCATGTTACGACTACCGCCGGTAAACATACTGCACGTATGCCTTCTGTAAATTTCGTTTCGAGGCGTGCTGTTGTACAAGATGTGACTCTCGGGCTGGCAGGCAATCATCAGGTTGCGAACGCCGCGACTGCCGTTGCCACCATCGATACTCTGTTGAACAATAAAAAAGTTGTCAAAACTTTTCGTCGTTTGAGCCGTAAAGCGGTAAGAAATGGGTTATTACGGGTGCGGGATAACACAGGTCTGCACGGCCGCCTCGAAACATTAGGCAAGAAGAAACGCTACATCCTCGATGTCGCACACAATCCCGCCGGACTGGAAGCGCTGATGGATGCACTTCCGGTTCGCGTCAGAAAAAATCTTATTGTCGTTTTTGGTGTTATGAAGGACAAGGACTATACTGCGATGTGCAAGATTCTTTCTCAGTCGGGAGCTTACGTAATTGCCGTGCAGGCAAACACCGGTCGGGCATTGCCATCAGCGTTGATTACTGAAACAATAAATTGTGCCGGTAGCGCGACAATCGACGGCGGGAGCGTGGCTGAGGGTTTGTTTATTGCAGATCGCAGAGTGGGAGGGTCCGGGAAGATCCTCATTACGGGTTCTCACTATGTAGTTGGAGAAGCATTGGAGTTTCTTCTATCGACTTCTACGTAAACGAATCGCATACATTTTCAAAAGAACGCTTGATACTTACGAATTTGATTCGTAAACTCTGCTCGTAACTGTGGAGGAGAAATCTTTTCCACTGGCTTGCTTCTCACCCCATCCCCTCATAGGAAGTTTTTTAGAATAATCTTCTCAACAAGTTTGAGCGTCAGCCAGAAAGTAATTGTTTCGCGTTGGCGATTGCATGTATGTGCAAACGAAAGTATAACCAAGAGTCAGTGAAATGAAATCTGTGAAAAGCATCATTAGTGTATCCGTTGTGGTAGTGCTTGCATTCTTAGTATGGCATTATGCGATACGCCCTTCTGATATGCCTTCACAAAATAGTACCGCTGCACAAGCTTCGTCTAAAGAAAACCTTTCTTCTTCCACAGCCGACGTTGTCTTTCCTGTTTCGGTGTCAATTGCTCGTCGCGGAAGCTTCGCGAAGAAAACAACAACGAATGGAATTCTCCGTGCGAAAAGAGAGGTTGAGCTTGTGGCGCGCATTGCAGGTGAAATTCGATCTGCCAATGCATTCAACGGGAAGTTTGTGACCAAAGGGGATTTGCTGATCAAGCTCGACGATAGAGAGAACCGATTGGCTCTTGAGAAAGCAGCCTCAGGTTTGCTTTCAGCGCAGATTGAATATAGAACTCTCACAAGTTCTTCGTTTTATGGCTCCACAGACTCTCAGCGAACATCCATTGAGCTCGATTCTTTGAAGTCTACATTTGCACTTATTGATTCTGCCTACCGCCAGCATAAAATTGATGATCAGGATTACCTTCGAGCGCGGCGGGAGTATGATGCAAGCTATGCCTACCTGAGGGCGAACCGGGGAGACGTTGTTGCGAGTAAGACGGGCTTGGTACAGGCAAAAGAAGCGCACGAACGTGCGAAGATGAATCTTGAATGGACCGAAATACGAGCGCCGTTTTCGGGGTATGTAGCTGATTTTGATTTGGTCGCAGGGAAGCAAGTCCAGGCAGGAAATGTTCTTTGTAAGATTGTTGATGTCTCAAGCCTCTTGGTAGATATCGAAGTGGTGGAGAGCGAAGTGGCAAAACTTGAGGTCGGACAAAAAGCTGAATTGACAGTGACCGCTTTGCCGGACAAACGATTCGCTGGGATCGTGCGCACACTGAACCCGATCATAGATGAAAAGACAAAAACAATGAAGGCGACTATAGAATTACAAAGGTCCCGCGGAGCGGAATTCCGAAAAACGGAAAAAAGGGAAAAAGGTCCCGCGGAACGGGATTCCGAAAAACGGAAAAAAAGTGAAAAGGAAAAGCTAACGCCGGGGATGTACGCGACGGTGAGAATAGAAACCGAAACGTTTAACAACCGATTGATTGTTCCGAAAGCGGCATTGCTGGTTCGCGACCAAAGAACGTTAGTGTTTGTGGTAAACGGCGACCTTGCGAAGTGGCATTATGTTGATGTGGGAGAAGAGAATGATGAAGTGCTTGAGATCCGCGACGGGATTGCTGTAGGCGATACGGTGATTGTTGATGGGCATTATACATTGGCGCATGACGCGAAAGTGAAAATTGTGAAGTAGCAATGTTCAACACTGGCAGACTGTTTTTCTGGCTGCATGGTAAAGTTTCTCACGTAGGAGGCACTCCAGATGTCCATAGACACCATGCACCTGAAACATTGGATACGCGACAATCCGGAAAAAGCGCCGAGCACAAAAGTTGTTGCGGCACAGCATGGCATCAGCATCGATACGCTGCGAAGCGAGTTTCACCGAAAGGAGGGAATAACGGTGGCCGCGTTCATATCTGAAGTGCGATTAGAGGAAGTGAAAAAACTTCTGCGCAGAACGGACACACGTTGTTTTGAAATCGCAAGTCAGTTTACGTTCGGACTCGAAGATGTTCTTTCACGGTGGTTCAAAGGACGGACCGGCATGACCATGCAAGAATTCCGACACAAGAATGGACAACCTAAATCTAGCGGGGGGGGGGGGGCAAAACCTAAGCGAAAATGATTGCATACCAATAGTGCAAACCAGAATTGCAAACCACTAATGCAAACTAAAAGTGCAAAGAGAATTTTGTTGACACTTTCCCCTATGCAACTTATTTTGGTCACGCAATTCACTTCATTCTTTATTAACAAATCTCAGGAGGTTATATGAAAGCGGGAAGAACAGTAATGTGCATCGTCATTCTTTTGACTTTTGCATTTCAGCTCTCACTGCTTGTTGAGCCAGTCCGAGCAGAATCTGAGTTCCACTGGATGATGACGAGATGCCGCCCTGTGGACCCCAACAACTATTCAGTGAGATGTGGGCTTGATGGACGTGAATGCAGTAGTGTAGTTAACTGTTCGGAATTCCCATATCCAGATTAATGGATGCCTGACGATGTGGCTCTCCACGCAGCCGCAAATCATCAAGAACGAAGGGCCGGGAGAGTCGATTCCCGGTCTTTTTCGAGAAAGACAAATCTATCTATGCTTCGGTTGGCGACAATGGTTGGTATCATGACAACATCTTGGTGCTTCGGTGTCTCTTCGCTATTTTGCCAAGTACAGTGGCCAACAAAATTGACGAACCTTCTATCGTGGGATGGTGATATTGTGTTCTCCGGCGATAAGCAGTTGGTTATCTCCGAGATAGCAATTTGTGCCATTGGCGCGGAGGAAATTGTCATTCTGGATCAGAGGCAAAAGACAATATTTTGTTTCAACAAACGAGGTGCTCTCAGATATCGCATTGATCGCGCGAAGGTAGACAGTGTGTTGCCAGGCTACCAGTTCTCTCCATTCAATGTAGCACTCGACAGCACAGGTAGCGTTTACGTACAATCCGATGCACAAGCGAGAGGAGAAATGCTTCGTTTTGCACATGACGGTACATTCAAAGGAAAAATCCGATATGCTGAACGCAACAATGCATTTCACTTCGCTGTCGAGAACAACAAGCTCATCTCGTATATCGTTCAAGGACCTGATGAGATGTACCTCCGGGTCACAGAGTTGTCAGGTAACACATCGCTGGATTTCGGTCGTTTCCCAAAGCAGTTTCGCAACGCAATTTACAGAACCCCTGTAATTTCCCTTGCCGTAGGGAACGGAATGATTTATCAGATTCACTGTGTGGAGCCTACAGTATATGTATATGACATGCAAGGACATCTTCACAACACATTCACGCACACGCCGGCAAAATACGTTCCTATTGAACATGATCTGCCGGTTGATTTCATGTCCGCAACAAAGAAAGATATGGCATGGACAACAACCGAAGCTATCTTTCTGATTGATTTTCAGCATCTCTTGATTCAGTTTTTGGACCGTCAACAAAAGGCTTTTCTTGTTATGATCATGAGAACTGATGGCACAATGATCCTTGATGCAGTACCTGTTCCGGAACGAGTTGTTGCAGCGAGGGATGGGTATGTGTATTTCGCCAGCCAGCCTGAGCCATCCCCTGACGGTTATTTGCCTAATCCAATGCTCCGCAAAGCCAAACTGAAAGCTGTAAAGTGAGTGATGAAATATGAGAGGTTCATAACTGCCGCTATAGTACTTGCAAGTCTCTTGTTGGGGTTTAAGTATTGGGAGCTTCAATCGGCGCAACGAACGTTGCTGAAGAATGAAAAACTCTCAGTCGAGGGTCTTGCCTACGAGGATCAGTTTATTGGAAAAAGATTGCCTGATGTGAGCCTGCCGGATGTTATTAGCTCGTCACCTTTCAGGATCTTTCAATCAGCCTATGAGTTAGTGTTTCTGTTCTCAGCAACTGATTGTGAGCCTTGCCTTTTGGAATCGCTGCAGCTTCTTGTACAGCAAAACCAGGTGAAAAAACTCAGTGGGAATCTTATAGCAGTCGGTCATGCGACCACTCGAACAGAGTTGCTGAAGTGGCGAAAGATAAGCCATGCAACCTTTCCTTTTTTGTTTGATGAACACCGCTTGGTGGAGAATTCCATCGGTGCTGATCGCAAGCCATTGCTCCTGCTGATTGATCCACATGGACGAATTGTCGCAGCGTTTCATGTGAGGCAGGAAAGACTTAAGAGGTTCTCTGATTTTCTCGAGAGAATGATCTCTATCGTCGAGCCTGTTGAATGAACTGCACATATTCTACGGACTTGAATACGAGTTGCAAACAATCGTCAGGCAAGCCCAAGTTAGGCATTGCCACTTCCCAAGTCTTGTGTGAGTGGCGGAGTGCGCCTCCTCTCAGGTGCTGTTTCAAGTCTGCAGGTTGTTGAAGAAAGCGAAATTCTAAGCCCTTCCACAATCCTGATGTACTTCACTGGAGTCGTACTGCTTGGCTATCTTGCATTTCATAAATCTCACCTTGATCACATCCCTTCAACATTTTGCAGCGATACTCTACACGGCCGTGAGACGTATGACAGGCGAATCGTCTCTTTCTATTCAACTGCAACATTCCTGCTGATTGTGTAGATTATCCCTCACAATCTGATCAATTCTTCCAATGTCTCTCTCCTCAGTTTCCGTCAGCCGCCCGATTACGATTCTCATGTTCTACATCGGCGTAGTGTTGCTCGGCATTCTCGCCTTCGCGAACCTCAGCGTTGATTTCCTCCCACCAATCAAAATTCCCAAGCTCACAGTCCAAACTTCCTATCCCAACACATCGCCGGAAGAAGTTGAGCAGAGTGTAACGCAGCCAATTGAGTTGGCACTTGGCACTGTTGTCGGAGAAAAAAAAGTCTCATCCGTTTCGCGTGAAGGGCACTCGGTTGTCACGGCGGAGTTTTACTGGGGAACGAACATGGACTTTGCGTTGCTCGAGGTGCGAGAGAAGTTGGATCAAATGCGCGAGGCGCTGCGTCGCGAAGATAGCGGCACAAAAATCTTTCGAAGATTGACCGGAATAACGATCGCCGCGTTCATATCCGAAGTGCGATTAGAGGAAGTGAAAAAACTTCTGCGCAGAACGGACACACGTTGTTTTGAAATCGCAAGTCAGTTTACGTTCGGACGCGAAGATGTTCTTTCACGGTGGTTCAAAGGACGGACCGGCATGACCATGCAAGAATTCCGACACAAGAATGGACAACCTAAATCTAGCGGGGGGGGGGCAAAACCTAAGCGAAAATGATTGCATACCAATAGTGCAAACCAGAATTGCAAACCACTTTTGCAAACTAAAAGTGCAAAGAGAATTTTGTTGATTCCCTTGTTGGATTTATTTATTTGAAAACAGCTAGGGGAGAGAGCTTTCTATACTCTGCTCCTTGAAGGCCAACTGATCTTATCAAAAAACTTTTTGCAAGGAGGGTACAATGTTACGAAAGACCTGGTTGTACTTTGTGGCAGCATTATTTGTTGCCGAGGCAGCATTGTTCGTGTTCGAGGCACGGGCAAATACTGTACGTGTTTATTGTGACTGCGGTGGAAGCGTGTCATGCACCGGGACCAATTGTGGTACGACTGCGTCATCTTGCGAATGCCGCAATAACAATAACCAAGTAGAAAGTACTGGAGTCTGTTCGCAGTGTTAAAGGCAAGCATGAAATCGCGGCAAAAGGAGGGTGCTGCTAAGCACCCTCTTTTCTCTAGTCTTAAGAGATTATGTTTTGTCGTTCTCATGTTGGGGTTAGCTGTCACGAATGCCTCTCACACATGGGCACAGACTGCTCTTGAAAAGGATATTAAGGCTTCAGAGTCTTTGAAACTGTTGATTGATGTAGAGACGCCTACCAACGATCAATCGCATCTGTGGAATTGGATAACTTCAATTGCGATTGATGAACGCGGAGAAAGGCTTGCGTTATTCAACCTGAAGCCACCGCGAGTAAGCATTCTGAGTACGACCGACTTCAGGCTTTTGACAAGTTTTGGTAGAGAAGGAAGAGGTCCTGGGGAGTTTCTCGTTGAGAAGGCATGGATCGGAATGAGAAACGATAAATTGTATGTTATGCAAGGGATACGAACCTCTCTCTTTTCGTTAGACGGCAAATATTTGGACAAAGACTTAGCCGAAAGACGGACTGCAATGGGTGCATTCCTAATTAACTGGACAAGTGGGGTGGATAGTATTGGGCGTATTTACGATTGGGACTCAAATACGAATGCTTCTCACTTGGTCAGAAGGCGATCAAGTGATGGTAATGTTGAACAGATATTAGAAAAAACTAAGTTGTCGCTAAGACTCGATTCTTATCAGAAATTAGCTGTTCGTTTCGGAGTGCTAGCAGACGGTTCTGTTGTGGCTGCTTTTGCCTACGAACCGATTATCTTGAAAACTGATTCGAAAGGTGATGTTCAGTGGAGCTTTAACGTTGTAGAACATTTAGGTTTTCTCAAGAGCGAGTATGAGGATGTTGCAAAGGGAAAAATTCAGTTTCCTCTCACGGCTTTTTGGACAGACGAAAAGTACACAATATTGACTTACGTTAATTCCAATCGAAGGGTTGGTGAAAGTAGAATTCTCTTTGTATTTCTCGATACCAAGACTGGTAATGTCTTAAAAATTTCATATCCACGTGAGTTGATTCGGAAGAAAGGACCTTCAGAAGAAGACAATCTCAACGACAACTCTCTTGCCTTTGTTCCTATGGAAATTGCCCATCATGATGGCTACTTGTATGTATTTGCTGTGAACTCAGCGAGAGTCCAGAAGTATAAGTTGATGTGGTACAAGTAAATTGTTTGTCTACCATCAAGAGATTACAGCAACGTGAAAATGTCATGTCAACCGCCTACTCGAAAATAATGTTTCTGTTCAAGAATCATAGAAATGAAATTGTGATAGCAGCTTTATTGATTGTGAATGTGGTTTTTCTGTACACCGTATGGAAAAGGCAGAACACGCCCATTCCTCATGAGCCAAGTTTTCACAATGACTATGATTCATACGGAAGGGAAATACGGTCGTTGATTGCACATGCAAAGCTTTCCCACATTACCACCAAAGAGAAAAATGCCTTTTCCGTTATAATCTTTTTGACGGATCACCAATGTCCGAAGTGTATTGACGAAGCATTACCTTTTTGGCGGACTCTCTCGGAAAAAACAGAATTGAAAGTTTATTTCAATTCTAAGTCAACCTCAACGCGCCAAAAAGAACGCATGTCACAGCAATACGGAATTCCATTGGAATGGATGGAAACTGTTGTTTCAACTAATCCTCCTGATTCTCTGTTGTGGAATTCGACCGCTCCTTCCATCATCCTGGAAGATAATTCATCTGGAAACATCATAGTCGCGCATATCGGAGACCGCTCATTTCGCGACCGTTCAAGTTTCTTCTATCAATGCGTAATTGGTCAATTGTTGTAGTGATTACTCCATCTTTGAAAGAATCATACAACAAGACTCGCTCAATTTTCCGTACCATTGTTGGATTTGTGCTGACGGTTGGCGGGGTTATCAAGTTGTTTGACCTTAGATCTTTCTATCTCATCTTATCAACACATCCCTCAGAATTTATTAGCTTCATATCACCAATGGCATACATAATTCCACCCATTGAGATACTGGTAGGAGCTTTGCTTGTGGCTAATAGGCTCATGACGATTGTTTTGCCATTGACGATCTTATTGCTCTCATGCTTCACTCTTTTTCTTGTAGTCAACAACATTCTGGATGTACCACAATGTGGATGTTTTGGTGGGTTTGACAATCTGTTTCCACCCGGGTTTGGTGTCTTCAGAAACATTGTTCTATTAAGCATGAGTGCTTTTTCCTATTGTCGTGGGAAATCCCGCGTGAGCTAGGCGCGCCTATTTTGTATCCCAAAGCCTATTTATCCCAACTCTTACCGATTCTTTTCTTATCCACATGGTTTGAGAAACCTTCTCTTGCCTCATGGTTTGTTTTTCATGTTCACGCAGCACTTTAGTTAGTAGTGCAACCTTTCCTCTGATTATGTAAATTTCCTTACACAAGATAATATTACTAACGAATGCCACTCTCCACAATCTCCGTTAGCCGTCCGGTAACAATTTTCATGTTTTACATTGGCGTCGCGCTCCTCGGCACTCTCGCCTTCACAAACCTCAGCGTTGATTTCCTCCCTCCCATCAAAATCCCAAAGCTCACGGTCCAAACTTCCTATCTCAACACATCGCCGGAAGAAATTGAGAATAGCGTAACGCAGCCAATCGAGTCGGCACTCGGTACTGTTGTTGGAGTAAAGAAAGTCTCATCGGTTTCGCGTGAAGGGCAATCGGTCGTCACGGCGGAGTTTTACTGGGGAACGAACATGGACTTTGCGCTGCTCGAGGTGAGGGAGAAACTGGATCAAATGCGCGAGGCGCTGCGTCGCGAAGATAGCGGCACAAAAATCTTTCGAAGATTGACCGGAATAACGATCGCCGCGTTCATATCCGAAGTACGATTAGAGGAAGTGAAGAAACTTCTGCGCACAACGGACACACGATGTTTTGAAATCGCAAGTCAGTATACGATCGGACGCGAAGATGTTCTTTCACGGTGGTTCAAAGGACGGACAGGCATGACCATGCAAGAATTCCGACAAAAGAATGGAAAACCTAAATCGAGCGGGGGGGGGCAAAACCTAAGCGAAAATGATTGCATACCAATAGTGCAAACCAGAATTGCAAACCACTTTTGCAAACTAAAAGTGCAAAGAGAATTTTGTTGCGCATAGAACTGGCATGAAGTATCTTTTTGTAGAATTCAATTGCGTTCACTATGGAATACGCGAAACAAAATCACATCATAGTTCTTGGATTCGTACTCGCCCCTCTCTTTCTAACGTCTGTTCCGGCGCTGGACAGCTTGATGGACGGAATCACAACATCCAAACAGCTCTATTTCTATGCCGTGTGTGCGATGATTTTTTTTGTCGTTGCAGGAATCCTCTTTGTGCGGAAGAGCGTCTTCACCTTGGAATTCAATCGTCTCGATCTTGCAGTCGTGGCATTCTGGCTTTGGTCCATAATTCGCGCCACGTTCACCCCATATGTAAACTGGAACGATGATAGTCTTGTTACACTCACGCTTCTCGTGTTTCTCTATTTTCTGATCAAAAAAGTTTTGGCATCTGAACGGAAGGCGGGTGGATTTCAGGCGACATCAACTCTCGTTATCGCGTTCATGCTCGGAGGATTGATACAAGCTGCCTATGGGTTACTCCAGCTCTATGGACTTGATCCTTTTCCCTCCAACAACTATTTCAAGCTTGTTGGCTCGTTCGGCAATCCGGATGCTTTGGCTGGTTACTTGGCTTCGGTTATGCCTTTTGCGCTTGGGATGTATTTACTTGTGCCGCCCGAAGATTTTCAGCATGAATTGGTTCGAAAGGTCGGGCTGGTAACATTTCTCGCTTGCCTTCTTGTTCTCCCGGCGACCATGATTCGAGGTGCATGGTTAGGAGCCGCGGCAGGTGTGCTTATTGTTCTCTTTGCTAAGTTCGATTTGTTCGGCAAATTGAAATCAATGATTCCCGCGAAGCGTGGTCGTGTATTGATAGGATTTGTGAGCATTGCTTTGGTGGTTGTCATAGGATTTTCTCTCTACAACCTGAAACCTGATTCTGCAAATGGAAGACTGTTGATTTGGAAGATTACAGCAGGGATGATTAGCGACCACCCGTTGTGGGGAATTGGGTTTGACCGATATGCCGTGGAGTACGGCAACCATCAAGCCGCGTATTTTGCAAGCGGGAACGGAAACAAGCAAGAAGAATATCTTGCGGATAACGTGCATCATGCCCATAATGAATTTTTTCAGTTCTTTGCCGAAAGCGGACCTCTATCACTCGTTCTCTTCACGATGGTTCTTTATTCGAGCTTGAGAAGTGTTCGAGGAAATGTTGCACGAACTGCGAATGGGCAAGAGGGTTTGCGTGAGGGTCTCTCAAATAGCTCGCGAGCAGGGGTCTTATGCTTTGCCACACTCGCATTGTTTTCTTTCCCATTGCACATTTTGCCAACAGCGGTGTCTTTCTTCACTCTCTTAGGCATTTGTTCATCTGCAATTAGCGATGGTTATCGTAAAACTACTTCGTCGTCAACTGTGGCAGGGAGGTGGGCAGGAATTCTGATTGCAATTGTAGCGGCTGTTTTGCTAAGTTCGGCGAAATCCCAATATTCCCAATATAGCGATTGGGGAGACGCTTTCAGGAAAGCCCAAATGATAGATTTGATTGGAGCCAAACGAATCTTTGAAAGACTTCATGACGGTTTTCATGACAATGGGAAGTTTCTTTTCACCTATGGAGGAGTTCTTTCCATGATGGCGGAAGACTCGCAAGCCGTCCAGTTGCTTGAGAGTAGCAAACTGCGCTACAATGACCCTAATCTTTGGATAACACTCGGAGATTCCTACAGGCGAATGAGACAGTTTACAAAGTCAGAGCAACATTTTTCGCATGCCTCACACATGATTCCGAATCGATTATATCCCAAGTATCTTCTTGCAAATCTCTATTTGGATGTGGGAAAACTCAGCGAAGCGAATGCGATGGCTGATTCGATACTGAGCGTTAGGCTAAAGTCCAAAACATCGGCGGCAGACAAAATAAGGCGTCAAATGGCTCTTCTGAAAGAGAGTGTCGCAAAGCAAGTTGAGGCTGGAGCAGGAATTGCGCCTTCAAGAATTAGATGAAGGACACTTAGTTCTGAAAGTCTGAGCTATACGAAGGTCAGGTCACAGCATGACTGTTGGTGGATTTGTTTGGTCATACCTCTCAGAATGAGAGGTCACTTTCAATCACATAAATAAACAACAACAAGGAGGAATAAATGCAAAACATCGCGCAACGAGGACAGAAGATTGCTATGAGAGGCGTGGCGGCAATACTGTTCGCCTACTTAGCACTCGTTAATGTAAAAATTGTTGGCCAACCGACGGCAAGACCAGATCAGGCAATGGAAGAGACGGTTATTTCAGCATCTTTTCCTAGTGCCGTTGCATCCTTTTATTTGGAAACTCTCGATTTATGGTAGCGGGTCTTGTGATGGCTATATGGCTCGGTGTGGCCTTGATGGTGGAGAATGCAGTTCTGTAATGAATCCAACATGTTTCCCTTGGCCGTAGTTGTTGGTCCAGTGATGCTATTCTAATTAAGTATTTCTTGAATCGGAGTCTGCTTCTGTTCAATAAGCGGGTAGAGGCAGACTTCGATGGTTTTCCAACGATTTCTGGTTCAATCATGGATCAACATATTGGTCGCCTAATCGTTTCCCTCTCCCTTCTTCTTTTTCCGCATGGAATTGCATTGTGTCAGGAAGAAGAGTTTCTGCGGTGGTTCAGATATGATAAGAAGGTTTTGCTTTCCGACAAGGTAACAATAGGGCAAGTCTCCTTCGTTGATGTTGATGATGCTGGGAACTGTCTCGTTACTGATTGTATTGGGAAGAGAGTATACATTTTTGACAACGTTGGCAACTTCAAAACTGCACTTGAACCTGATAGGTGTCATCCGGGGTTCAATATGGCTCCACTGAAAGCGTCGTTCAAGAATGACAACACAATTCTTATGCTAAACTCTATGCCATGGGGTTTCCGATTTGGAAATAAAGGACAATGTCTAGGGGGGATGGATCGGAAATTTACAGCACCACTTCATTTAGCTTTTGACAGCAAAGGACACATTTACGGATATTTCTTAGGGCGAGACGAGAATGAAGGAACCTACGTTGCAAAGATGGATAGTGTGGGGCGCGAAATTTTCAGATTCGGTTTCTTCCCTAAAGAGTTTAAGAATCTGATCGGTCGGATAGAGGGCGGTGGATTGGTTGTTGATGATAAAGGTTTCGTTTACCTGACCAACCCGCTTGAACCCTTCGTATATGTTTATGACGCGAAGGGAAAAATGAAGACCACGTTCGGTAAGCAGGCAAGATCATTCAGAAAGGTGGAAACCGATTTGTCTTCATCTCATGCTCCACAAATGTTGATCGCAGATTACGGCAAGGTGATGAAAGGGAAGAGCATTAACGTTTCAACGTTCCTGTTAAACAAGAACATCATTTTGGTGCAATACAGTGCCGAAAGAAAATACGGAATTCAACTTTACAGACTTGACGGCACACTATTGAATGATAAGGAAATCATTTCGGATCAACAGGTCATTCTTGCAAAGAGGAATAAGATATACGTTGTCAAGCAACCCGAACTGACAAGTGATGGTTTTCTCCCAAACCCGTTAATTGAAGTCTATTCATTACGTAGCAAACGTTAGTGAGGAAGAAAGCAGTATGGCAATCAATGAACTCGTGGCTGACAAAACCACAATTGTTCGAGGGATAGCGAGGTGAATTGTGTATGCAAACCAATATGTATTTCTTTCATGGTATGGAATTTGATCAACGTCAACTATAATTCCCGTTCAGCGACAATTATATTTCCCGACCGTTAATTAGATGTTTTTCTTCTTCTTGTGCCTCATGTGTGGTATCCTTGCTTGGCGCCTTCCGTGAGTGC
>JBBRUI010000097.1:0-13489 GCA_038247945.1 Bacteroidota bacterium
ACGGTTTCCTAATCCCGACAATGTCGGGACGGCAGTTCG
Organism: Bacteroidota bacterium; assembly: GCA_038247945.1. Lineage (GTDB taxonomy): Bacteria > Bacteroidota > Ignavibacteria > UBA10030 > UBA6906 > CAADGV01. Next base: position 40 of record JBBRUI010000097.1, read on the forward strand.
ACTCTGCCCGAGGGCACGACGTTAACGGTATTTCTGCGTTGACTGGCGAGCGTTTTCTTTGTATGTTGAGGAAGACACATCGTCGTCATTTGTTCCCTTCCGTATTCGTTCCGCACGTTTGTATGAGGGAGAAACCGCTCCAGGGCGATAGGTTAGGGCGAGGGGTTATGCCGCGTGGTTATTTTTCTCATAACAGCTTTCTCCAATAGTCAGAGCAGATTCTTCTGCACGTTTTGTAGGCCATTTGGCAGAAGGATTTCTGTCACCAATTGAAATGATTCATTGCATGAAAATAAACAGTACAGTTCAGGCATGTATCGTTACTGCCTTGCTCCTTTTTGGGGGGGTGAGCAAAGCATCCGCCCAGGCAACACAAGTCCGGATTGAGACGGCCGCGAATGGAAGCGGTACCGTCGTGCCGGCACAAAATCTAACTGCCGGCAATTCGATAACGGTGTACGCGATTTCTCGAACCGCCGGCGGAACCTTCGTTTCAAATGTTGCTGCAGATTCGATCCGTATTGTCAACGAAACAGGGCAGGTCAATGACACCAACTTGGTCGTTGCCGGCAACCGGCGCAGTGCTGTACTTACAGGTCGTGGCACCGGCACTCTTCAGATACGTGCGTACTCAGGCTCCCTCACGCCGATGAATTCGGGGATTATTACTGTTGTTTCCGCGGCAGCAAACAGGTTGCGTATTGCAACAGAACCGTCCGACACTGCCACTGCGGGAGTCGCATTCAGTCGGCAGCCTGTTATCCGCATCGAAGATTCGTTTGGAAACCTGGTGACTTCTGATTCAACGACAGTCATCACTGCTGCACGGCTGAGTGGTTCCGGTACGCTGCAAGGCACTCTGAGCAAAACAGCCAACGGAGGAATTGCGACTTTTACAAACCTCTCCCATACCGTTGCAACAACCATTTCGCTCCGATTCACGAGTTCCCCTTCTCTCGCTCCGGACACGTCCACTAATATTCTCGTCAATCCTGCTGCCGCTTCAAAACTCTTATACGTCCAACAGCCGACGAATGCAATTGCCGGTGGAACAATTTCTCCTGCAATTACCATCCGGCTCCGGGATCAGTTTGACAATAATGTTTTGACAAACGGAGTATCAATTTCGCTGGCGCTGACAACCGGTACAGGTGTTTTAAGCGGGACATCTACCCAACCAACAAATGCATCGGGCATCTCAACATTCGGCAATCTGAGCATCAATCTTTCCGGCTCCAAGCAACTAACAGCTTCCGGCACCGGGCTTACATCGTTGCTCAGTTCGACGTTTATGATTTCTGCCGGGCCAGCACGACAGTTGGGTATTCAAACGCAGCCATCCGGTATCGCCACAGCGGGAGTTGCGTTTGCACAGCAACCGGTTGTAAGGATTCTGGATTCACTCGGCAACCTTGTTACAACTGATAACTCCACAATTGTTACTGCGACGCGTTTGTTGGGAACCGGAACACTTCAAGGAACGACAACGGCAACTGCGAGCGGAGGCATTGCAACGTTTCTCAATCTCTCACACAGAGTTGCAGACACGATTAACATTCGCTTCACCACAACGGCGCCGGTGCTGACGCCGGATACGTCTAACGACATTTTTGTAAATCCCGCTGCAGCTTCGAAGCTTGTCTTCGGCCAACAGCCGACCAATACAAGCGCCGGAGCAACGATTACGCCTCCCCTTACCGCGCAGCTTCAGGATTCTTTCAACAACCCGGTTTCTACATCGGGGATTGCAGTCGCCTTGGCTCTTACCAGCGGAACAGGAACTCTCAGCGGCACAAAGAACCGCACGACCGATTCTACCGGACGAGCTACGTTCAATGATCTCAGTATCAATCTTGTCGGAACAAAAGTTCTAACTGCAACAAGCACCGGTTTGACTTCCGCTGTAAGCAATTCCTTTACGATCACAGGAGGCGTTCCGGCGAGTATTGTTACAACTGCAGGGACACCGCAAAGCGCTACTGTGAATGCGACGTTCGGGACAAATTTGCAGGCAACTGTTCGCGATGGAGGTGGGAATCCTGTCAGTGGTGCAGTTGTAACCTTCACGCAGCCTGTGAGTGGCGCCGGCGGAAATTTCGCCGGCGGTGTGAATACCGCGACAACGAATGCGAGCGGCGTGGCAACTGCGGCAACATTCACAGCAAACGCGACTGCAGGTTCATACACTGTCGCCGCGACCGTAAGCGGTGTCGCGACGCCTGCAAATTTCTTATTGACGAATAATCCGGGTCCCGCTGCAACCATTGCTGCGACAGGCGGAACTCCGCAGAGCACTCAAGTCGGAGTTGCATTCGGGACGCGCCTGCAAGCAACAGTCCGCGATTCGTTTAGTAATCCCATTCAGGGAGTAATAGTTACATTCACCAAACCCGACACCGGCGCGAGCGGAACATTCGCCGGAGGAATTAATACTGCGACAACCGATTCGGCGGGACGCGCAACAGCCCCAACATTCACGGCGAATACAAAGGCAGGCACGTACGCCGTATCAGCCACAGCACCCGGTGTTGCGAGTCCGGCGAACTTCTCTCTCACGAACACTGCGGGATCCGCTGCCAGCATTACGTCAACAGCCGGAACGCCGCAAAGTACTCAAGTCGGAACTACTTTTTCCGTTCTGTTGCAGGCAACAGTAAAAGACGCAGCCAACAATCCGGTGAATGGAGCAACAGTAACCTTCACTGCCCCCTCGAGCGGGGCGAGCGGAACGTTTGCAAACAATCTACCCACGACAACCGCAACGACCAACGCGAGTGGTATCGCAACTGCTACAACATTCAGAGCGAATTTAACTGCCGCTTCTTATTCGGTCAATGCAACTGTATCCGGCGTTGCAACGTCTGCTGTTTTCACTCTAACAAATACTCCGGGACCGCCGACAACAATAGTTACGACTGCCGGAACACCGCAAAGCGCGCGCGTGAACACTGCGTTCTCGACGAATTTTCAAGTCTCAGTAAAAGATACCGGGAACAATCCGCTGAGCGGAGTTACTGTGACATTTATCGCTCCCTCCACGGGGACGAGAGGAACATTTCCAGGCGGATTAAGCACAGCGAGCGCGACGACGAACGTATCCGGGCTTGCAACTGCGCCTCTGTTCACAGCGGGAACAAGTATCGGATCAAATGCGGTGAATGCATCTGTCGTCGGGATAGCTGTACCGGCAACTTTCTCCGTAAGTAATACGTCAGGCCCTCCCGATAGCATCGCTTCAATAGCGGGCACACCGCAAAGCACTCAGGTGAACACGGCATTCTTAACTAACCTACAGGTGGTTGTTCTCGATGCCTTCAATAATCCGGCACAGGGTGTAACCGTAACCTTCACTGCACCCTTAACAGGTGCGAGCGGAACATTTGCAGCGGGAGTTAACACGGCTGTTACAAATGCAAGCGGCATTGCGACCGCTCAGCCGTTCACAGCGAATGGGACGTCCGGCGAGTACATTGTTGGCGCAACGGTTAGCGGCGTGGCTACACCCGCAAATTTCTCGCTCACAAACACACCCGGTTCCCCCGCCAGCATTACACCAAGCGCGGGTACTCCACAAAGTGTTCAGGTTGGAGGAGCGTTTGCAGTAGACCTGCAAGCGACGGTGAGAGATTCTTCCGGAAATCCTGTGAACGGCGCATTGGTCACATTCACCGGCCCGACTACAGGTGCGAGAGGAACATTTGCAAGCGGAAGCAATACAACAACCGCGACTACAAACGCGACCGGTGTTGCAACGGCGTCTGTCTTTACAGCAAATACTGTTTCAGGATCGTACACCGTCAGCGGAACAGTTTCCGGCGTAGTGACACCCGCGAATTACGCGTTGACGAATTCTCCGGGTCCTGCTACAAGTGTGGTAGCAACCGCTGGTACACCGCAGAGCACACAAATCTCAACGGCGTTCCCTGTGAATTTTCAGGTCGTCGTTCGGGATACGTTTGGAAATCCTATTGCTAATAGACTCGTAACGTTCACTCCGCCGCCAAGCGGAGCGACAGGATCTTTTGCGGGGAGTAATACTGCGACGACGAATTCTTCCGGGGTTGCCACGGCCAATGTCTTTGTTGCTAATATTGTCGCAGGCTCATACACGGTGAACGCGACTGTGAGCGGTGTTCTGACTCCGGCTGCATTCAATCTGACAAACACACCCGGCACTCCCGCAAGCGTCACCGCGACTGCAGGTACGCCACAGAGTGCTCAAGTCGGAACTGCCTTTACAACAAATCTTCAGACAACAGTCAGAGATGGTGCAAACAATCCGATACCGGATGTCGTTGTAACGTTCACCGCGCCTTCAACCGGGCCGAGCGGAACATTTGTAGGAAATCTCTCCACAATAAATGTGAACACGAACTCAAGCGGCGTCGCAACCGCGACAATTTTTACGGCGAACACGACTGCGGGTAGCTACACAGTCACTGCGACCGTTTCAGGCGTTGCAACTCCGGCGAATTTCTCTCTCACCAATTCGACAGGTCCTCCGGGAAGTATTACGGTAACGGCAGGAAATCCGCAGAGTGCAACGGTGAATACAGCATTCCCCGTCAATCTTCAAGTGATTGTGAAAGATGCAGCCAATAATCCGGTTGCCGGAGCAACGGTAACATTTAATCGTCCGGGCAGTGGCGCGAGCGGTACGTTCGCAGGCAATAACAATCAGGCAGTAACAAACGGAAGCGGGATTGCAACTGCACAGGTGTTTACGGCGAACACGATTGCCGGATCGTATGAGATAATGGCTTCAGCGCCGGGAGTTGCAACGCCGGCGATTTTCAATCTGACAAACAATCCCGGTACAGCATCGATCATCACTGCTGTTGCCGGAACGCCGCAAAGCGCGCAAGTGGGCACTGCGTTCGCAGCGAATCTGAAAGCAAAAGTTACTGACGCGTTTAATAACCCCGTAAGAAATGTGTTGGTCACGTTCAATCTTCCCTCATCAGGGCCGAGTGGAACGTTTGCATCGGGAGTAAATACTGCAACGACTGACTCAACGGGGACGGCAACCGCGAACCAACTCACCGCAAATCTGCTTGCCGGCGCGTATAACATTTCGGCGGCAGCTTCAGGGATAGGAACTCCCGCGCAATTTGCGCTGACGAATACTTCAGGCTCGGCGGCAACGATTGCTGCAGCATCAGGCACTCCGCAAAACACAAGAGTGAACACGATCTTTGCAACAAATCTGTCTGCGTCTGTTCGCGACGCGCAGAACAATCCAGTCGTCGGAGCTGTCGTTACATTCACAATGCCCTTGACAGGGGCGAGCGGAAGATTTCCGGGTGATTCTACTTCTGTGAGTCGGACCACCGACGCGAACGGCATCGCCACTGCTCCAAATTTGACTGCCAATTCAATAGCCGGAAATTTTACGGCGACCGCAACTGTTTCAGGAGTTCCAGCTCCGGCGAATTTCAATCTAACAAACAATCCCGGACTGGCATCGATCATTGCACCGGTTGCCGGTACGCCGCAAAGTACTCAGATCAATTCCGTCTTTGCGATAAGATTGCAAGCGAGAGTGAGGGACGCTGCAGGGAATGCTATTCCAAATGCAACCGTGACATTCACTGCACCATCATCCGGAGCGAGCGGAACATTTCAAGGTGGTGGAATTTCATTCCAGGGACAAACGGATTCGAATGGCATCGCAACGGCAGCAACGTTTACTGCCAACGCAGCAGCGGGAGCGTATACAGTGACCGGAACAGTTGCAGGGGTTGCGACTCCCGCTCAATTCGAACTAACCAACACCTCTGCCGCCGCAGCGAGCATTACGATCACTCAGGGCGCGAGCCAGAACACACAAGTGGGAACAGCATTCGCCACCGCCTTACAGGTTGTGGTACGCGATGCGTCGAACAATCCCGTTCCCGGAGCCTTGGTTACGTTTACCGCTCCATCAACAGGTGCGAGCGGGGCGTTCACAAATGGGTTGAATTCATTCAGCGTCAACACGAATGCCGCGGGACTTGCAACCGCCACAACATTTACGGCGAACAACAGCGCCGGTTCATATAGTGTCTCAGCCGCTGTCTCAGGAGTTGCGACTCCTGCGCAATTTGCTTTGACGAACAATCCCGGAGCCGCAGCAGTTGTTTTATCATCCGCAGGAACGCCGCAGAGTACGACCGTGAACACCGGGTTCGCCACAAATCTTCAGGCGACAGTTCGGGATGGATTGGGGAATCCGATTTCAGGAATTACTGTGACCTTCACTGCTCCATCTTCCGGTGCGTCGGGAATTTTTGCAGGAGGATCCGGAACGTTTTCGGGACAAACAAATGCGAGCGGCGTTTTGACCGCACCGCAATTCAAAGCGAACACAACCGCCGGGTCGTATTCCGTGACAGCATCAGTATCGGGAGTTCCAACTCCGGCAACGTATGCTCTCACCAACACGCCGGGCATTGCAGCATCTGTATTGATCACGGCAGGAGCAAGTCAGTCGACGGTTGTCGGGACTCAGTTTCCTACACCGATTCAGATTACAGTTCGTGATTCCTTCAGTAATCCTATTCCGAATGTAAGCGTTGCGTTGGGTTCTCCATCAAGCGGAGCGAGCTGCACATTCAATCCAAATCCCACCACAACAAATTCAAACGGTGTTGCTCAAACGGTTGCAACGGCAGGAACAATTTCAGGTTCATATATCGGCACAGCAACAGTTTCGGGGATTACACCTTCTTCGATTTCTCTTAGAAACTTACCGGCTGTACAGAAACGGATAATTACAGTTGCCGGAACACCTCAGAGCGCTCAGGTCGGCACTGCATTTTCTACGGCGTTGCAGACGACGGTACGCGATACGTTTGATAATCCAATTCCAAATCTGACTGTAACGTACACTGCACCTCAGACAGGCGCGAACGGAACATTTAGTGGCGGCGTAAGCACGGCGCAAGTTCAAACAGATTCAAACGGACGTGCATCTGCGCCCACCTTTACTGCTAATACGACGCCCGGAACGTTCAACGTGAACGCGACGGTCTCCGGCATTGCAACTCCCGCAGTCTTTGTTCTCACAAACTTAACGGGCCCACCGGGAAATATTTCTGCAACTCAGGGAACACCTCAAAGCGCGGTAGTCAGAACTCCCTTTGCTGCGCGTTTCAAAGCTGTGGTGCGGGATGCAGCAAATAATCCGTTGCCGGGCGTCGTCGTCAGTTTTAGTCGTCCGGTGTCGGGAGCCAGCGGAACGTTTGTTGGTGACTCGACTGCAATCACTGATGCGAATGGATTAGCGGAAGCAAATATTTTTACAGCGAACACTGTTGCCGGGAATTACAATATTCTTGCAAGTGCACCGGGTGTTTCGAGTCCCGCGTTGTACAATTTGACAAACCTGCCGGGCTCTGCCCATACTGTGCTGGCCTCGGCAGGGACGCCGCAAGCTGCGCAGATCGGAATACCGTTTTCGATTCCATTACGAGCAACAGTCAAAGATACATTCGGCAACCTTGTCGCCGCTGTGACCGTGCGATTCGTTCGTCCGGCTTCAGGGGCCAGTTGTAACTTTGCCGGAAATATCGATACAGCCAGAACCGAGGCGAACGGCGTTGCAACTTCGCCAACATTCGTTGCAAATCTGATTGCAGGAAGCTACACTGTTAGCGGAACTGTGGCGGGTGTAAGCAGTACTGCGAATTTCGAATTGACAAATACTGCAGCCCAACCCGGCGGCATTACCATTACGGCAGGCAACGGACAAACTGCACAGATCAATACTCCGTTTGCCGTGCGACTTGCGGCGATGGTTCGCGATGCAGCAAATAATCCTGTTCCGGGTGTTGAAGTGACATTCACTCCACCACCGACAGGACCCGGAGGAACATTCCGGAGCGGGAACAACAGGGCAATGACGAACTCCGGCGGTGTCGCAACCGCCGACTCGTTCTTTGCAAATGCCATTGCCGGTTCATACGAAGTAGTTGCGACTGCGCCCGGCGTTTCGCAACCGGCGCGGTTCAATCTAACAAACATACCAAGCGCCGCCGCGAATATCTCCGCACTGGGCGGTACTCCACAGGCAGCGCAAGTGAATACCGCGTTCGCAACGCGGTTCCGCGTTGGTGTTCGCGATGGAGCCAATAATCCTGTGAGCAACGCTCTGGTCACGTTTACAAAGCCCGGCAGCGGAGCCAGCGGTACATTTCAGGGCAACGTCAATACGTCAACGACGAACGACAGCGGTTTCGCGCTCGCCCAACCTTTTACAGCAAACGGGATCGCAGGAAGTTACATTGTTTCAGCAACAGTGCAAGGTGTTACCGTGCCGGCCGAGTTTCAGTTGGTAAATACGACGGGAGTTCCGGGAACGATATCTGTGTTTGCCGGCGGTACACAGCAGACGATTGTGAATACTGCATTCGACACAACGTTGAGCGTGCGTCTTGTGGATGCATCAGGGAATCCGGTCAACAACATCGAAGTTATTTTTACTGCGCCGTCAAGCGGGTCGAGTGGTACATTCGCGAATGGCACGAGGACGGTGAGTGTAATGACAAACACCGCAGGGCAGGCAACAGCATCAACTTTTACTGCAAATAGTGTTGCCGGCCCGTATGAAGTAATGGCAACTGCATTGGGCGTTGCAACTCCCGCAATATTCACTCTCAGCAACAAGCCGGACGCTGTTAATACATTCGTCCTCGAAGGCGAGTCGGGGGGCACCATTGGAACACAATTGGTCGGTGTTCCATTTAATATTCGAATGTTCGCACGGGATCGGTTCAATAATACTGTCGTCAACTTCAATGGTCCCGTCGTAATGGGTTCGACCGGAGTTCTCTCTATCGGGAACGGAACAACATCGGTGTTCAGCAACGGGACTCTCGTCCATAGAATGGCGTTCAAAAAAACCGGAAGCAATGTTACGCTGACTGCGGTGCGGAGCGGAGGAACAGAGCTTGGAACCAGCAATACTTTTAGCGTGAACAATCCGGCTCCCGCTCTCGCAGGAATCAATCCTTCGACGGGGAGTTTGTTGGAAACATTGACACTGACTGTCCGTGGAACAAATTTTATTGATTCGACGACCACCCTGAATCTCGGCTCTGGGATATCTTTGAATTCCGTTACGGTCGATAGCGCCAGCCAATTAAGAGCTACCATAACGATCGCCGCAAACGCTACCGTTGGTCAACGGAATATCACCGTAACCAATCCGGCTCCCGGTGGAGGAACATCGATTGGTTTGCCCTTCATAGTGGATATGCCTGTTCCGCCGCCGCCCGCGCTTGCAGGTCCGCCGAACGCGAGCGGAAATCAACGAACGACTCTTCTATTGGTATGGAGTAAATCTGCCCTTTCGTTGTCGTATCATCTGCAGGTCTCGACAAGCTTGTCGTTTGCAACGACAGTATTCGATGACTCAACGTTGACCGATACTGTTAAAACACTTGGGCCGCCGATTATTCAAAATGGTACCACATATTATTGGCGAGTCCGCGGAAGAAATGCACGTGGTGCTGGTGCGTTCGCGCAAATAAAATCGTTTGCCACCATTCCCGCATATCCTGCATCGTTCACGTTGAGCACGACTGTTTCGTACGCGCAACGGCCGAACGCGGGGGATTATTCCGCAACTGAGTATCGCATCGTCGGGATGCCGGGGGCTTCGAACGCACGCGTCAGCTCGATTCTTGAAGGAACACAGAACCTGGATTGGGTGGCGTACTGGGATAATGGCGCGCCGAGCAATAATTTTGTTCCATTTGACGGAAGCCTGAATTTTAATTTCTCAACCGGTCGTGCGTTCTGGATTCTGCGTAAGGGTCCCCTCAACATTTCGTCAACTGTTCCGACAGCTCCTTTGGACACGACAACAAATTCCGTCGATATCCCGCTTCACTCAGGATGGAATTTGATAACGAATCCGTTTGCAACCACAATACCGTGGAGTGAAGTTCAAACGGCGAACAGTTCAACGCTTTCGCCCATCTACAAGTTTGAAGGTTCCTTCGCGATATCGTCATCCCTTGAACCGTACAAAGGATATTATTATTTCAAGGATGCCTCGAGCCCGCAGAATGCTCTCAAAATACCTTTCGGTTTGTTTACCTCAGCGTTAGCGAAAACTTCTGTGGCAACAACCGGATGGAGAGCTTCAATTGAATTGATTGCCGGTGGCTACAATGACAATACATCGTCTTTCGGAATTGATGCCGGGGCAAGAGAGGGACTTGATTCACTTGAGTACAGAAAGCCACGCTCATTCGGCGATATCCCATCGGTTCAGTTCATGCGGCCGGAATGGGATAATAATTTCAGCAGCTTTGCAACGGATTTCCGACCTGCAGTGGGAGATCTTCAAACGTGGAAATTCAACGTTCATTCGATTTCACGAGAACTGATGGAACTGCGATTTGATGAGATTGAAAGAATTCCGTCAGAGTATAAAGCTTATCTCATCGATGAACGCCAGGCGAAGTTCATCGACCTGCGGGATGAGGCTCGCTATAAATTCAGTTCGCCCTTCCCATCGTCTGAGTTTTCTATTATCGTCGGGCAAGCAGGCAAGGTTCAAGAGGTTCTGAATTCAGTCGGTCCGAAAGAATTCTCTCTCGGAAATAATTTTCCCAATCCGTTTAATCCGACAACCACAATCCCGATTGCTCTTCCCCAAACAGCGGATGTGATCGTAAAAGTGTACAATGTTCTTGGTGAAGAAGTCAGAACAATTTTCTCCGGGGCATTGAACGCCGGCCGATATTATTTGGTGTGGGATGGGAAAGATAAGTCCGGCAACACAGTTGCTTCCGGTATATACCTGAGCCGCTTCACGACAAATACCGGCAAAGCATTTACCGGTAAAATGATTTTGATGAAATAAGGAGAGAGTTCATGCATTCATTTTTTAGATGCAGCAAGGTTCCGGCATTCACGCTGATGGTGGCGTTCCTTCTTTATTCCATAAACGTTTCGGCTATTGCCCAAGATGCGAACGAGGAGTTCTTTGTAACAAACATCCGCGTTGAGCGGCAGGGAAGGATCAACATCTTCATTGAATATGATCTCTTGGGCTCGCCCGATGATCTATATGCAGTCTCTCTGACTATCCAGTCGAAAACCGATACCACGTATTCATATACACCGCTGAATGTCATAGGAGATATCGGTCCCAACATTCGACCGGGGAAGAACAAACGAATCAGCTGGCGTATCTCAGATGAGTATCCCGCCATCCTCTCGTCTGCGGAGGTTCGGTTTGTCATCAAAGCAGTTCCTCCAAAATCTTCGGGAGGCAGCACTGAGTTGTTTATTGCCGGCGGGGCTGCCGTCGTGGGCGTTGCTCTTGCGATCGTGTTGCTTTCCTCAAACAAAGCGGGTCCCGGGCAGGTTAGCAATGTGTTTCCTACGCCTCCCGGAAGGCCCTGATAGGTCTGCTCTTCAGAAATTCTTTATTCATTTATCTCAACCTTAAACTTCATGCGACTGAGTAAGGGATTCATTCCCACCGTAAAAGAAACTCCCAGCGATGCAATCATTCCATCACACCAACTGATGATTCGTGCGGGTATGGTTCGTGCTCTTTCCGCCGGAATTTATTCATGGCTTCCTCTTGGATACAAAGTGATGAAGAAAGTGTGTGAGATTGTTCGCGAGGAAATGGATGCAATCGGAGCGCAGGAATTCCATCTCCCGGCCTTGAACCCGATCGAGATATGGGAAGAGACAGGAAGAGTCAAGGCATTCGGCGACACGTTGTTCCAGCTAAAGAACCGTCCGCTCGTCCTCGCCCCGACACACGAGGAAATTATTTGCTGGATTGCAAAGAATCATATTGAGTCGTACAAAGAGATGCCGCAGATTTGGTATCAAATTCAGATGAAGTTCCGCAATGAGCCAAGGCCGAGATCGGGTGTGCTTCGCGGGCGGCAATTTTTGATGAAGGACAGTTACAGTCTCGATACAACATGGGAAGCGCTCGATGTGAGTTATGACCTGCATGCCGAGGCATATAAGAAAATCTTCACGCGTTGCGGTTTGAAGTTTTTTATTGTGGGAGCTTCGAGCGGTGCAATGGGAGGGACGGGATCGCAGGAGTTTATGCTGGAGTCTGAATCGGGCGAGGACACAATTGCGCTGTCAGAGGATAACAGCTACGCCGCGAATCTTGAGATTGCCACGTCCACCGTTCCCAAAGGAATACGCAACGCAGAAAGCAAGCCGATTGAGGAAGTACACACACCAAACGTCAAGACGATCGACGAACTTGCTGTGTTCCTGAAGGTCGATCACAACGTTCTTGCCAAGTCAGTTATCTATTGGGCTGACGATAAGCCGGTTCTCATTCTCATGATGGGAAATGATGAACTGAATGAATCAAAGCTTATGTCCGTGCTCGGTGCAGATGTTCGTCCGATTGAAGCTGAGAGATTGAAGGAGTTGACGGGTGCTGATGGTGGATCCATCGGTCCGGTAGGTCTGAAAGGTTTTAAGATTATTGCAGATAAACGTTTGGAAGGTGCGAACGGACTTGTCAGCGGAGCCAACAGAAATGATTTCCATCTGGGCAATATCGATTTGCAGCGGGATTGTACGATCGATGGATATTTCGACCTTCGGACAGTTCAGGCTGGCGAAAAGGCTTCCGGCGGCAGTGCTTCTCTTCGAATTGTAAAGGGGATCGAACTCGGCCATATCTTCAAACTCGGAACCAAGTACTCCGATGCGCTGAAGGCGACGTATCTGGATGAAAAGGGTGAGTCCAAGCCCATTATCATGGGCAGCTACGGAATCGGCATTGAACGCATTATCGCTTGCCACATTGAGCAAAACCACGACGCCAATGGTATCATTTGGGATAAAAGCATCGCTCCTTATGATGTCCACCTCATTGCTGTAAGTATGAAGAGCACGGGAGTCGTCGAGAAGGCGGAGCAGTTATACAGAGATCTTGATAAGGCCGGAGTCGACGTTCTGTACGACGATAGATCAGCTACATCTCCCGGGTTCAAGTTCAAAGATGCAGATTTGCTCGGGATGCCTCTTCAGGTTATTGTTGGAGAAAAGAATCTTGTCAACGCCAAAGTAGAATTGAAGATCAGAAGGACGGGTGAGAGAATTCTTGTCGAGGCGGATGACGTTATCAACCAGGTAAAATTAATGTTGGAAGGTATCAAGTAATCCTTTGAATAAGAAGAGGTTACTTGGTCTCTCATAATTCAAAACGCACAGACGAAATCCTGTGCGTAAGTTTTTCAAAAGTTGTTAACAACGGACTTTCCCGCTTCGGTATAATACACCCCGTTTCATTCTTCTGTCGCCTTCACGGGTGGCTTTGCTTTATGCGATCATAGGAAATTATGTCTGAATACGTCCACCTTCATAACCACTCTCACTACAGTCTTCTTGATGGCGCTCTGAAGATTGAGGAGTTGGTGAATGCTGCTGTTGCCAACAAGATGCCTGCTGTTGGCCTGAC
>JBBRUI010000098.1:0-13482 GCA_038247945.1 Bacteroidota bacterium
ACCAGTGGCAAACCCATCATTCTGGTCCGTTGCCGATACTGCGAACACGTTCGTATACGCAGCCGGATAGGGTAAGTATGGAATTGTGAAATTCGGGTTTGCGCATTGATCCGCTGGAGCATTACCCATTGCTGCAACGATTGTTTTTCCTTGGGCAATGGCGTTCGTTATTGCCATGCCGACAGTATTTGACAAATCGCCTTCTGTGGAAAGAGCACAACTTGTACCCACAAGCTTTATTAGAATGAAACTACAATTTATCACTTTGACATAGCTTAACCCCGTCGCAGTGTTGATTTTGTTGGCTAATGTCGTGTTGGTAGTCCCGGAATTGAACGGTGTATATTTGATGTTCCAACCAAGACTTGCGATACCCTTGCCATTGTTTGTTGCGGCAGCTATGACGCCGGCCATTCGAGAAGGATGTATATCACCCGCAGTCGTTGTTTCTCCTCCAAAGGACTTTCCAAACAAATCCTCATTCAACGGATCTGGAATTCCAACATCGATGATAGCAACAGTATTGCTGGCTTTGTTCCCCGTTGTGATTTCCCATGCGCCGATTGAACCTCCTGCACGAATCTTACGTAAGTTCCATTGATCGGTTAGGTTAGCAGTGTATCTAGGGTCATTAGGTTCAACTTGAGGTACCACGATGGAGGGTTTCACGACATCGATAACTTCAGGAAATTTGCTAAATTCTCGGATCATCTCATCAGCCTTTTCCTCTTCAAGTAAGGACTCAAAAGTCATTTTGAACACTTGCGACATTTCTGGTCTGCTAACCATCTGACCAAGATCATTTGCCGCCAGCGTATCGCCCCATTTCTTGCCTGGGAAAACGCTCTCTAGAACTATTGGCCCATATGAATCCATTTTCGTTTTGAGCTTCGCATACTGTGGCTTGATCTGATCAGTAAGTGAAACTACGCTATTCCCAACGGGGACTACGACCTCATGGCGAAACCGAATTATGAGAAAGTCAATATATAGTTTATCATTCTTTACTGTGTATTGTGCTGCTGTTTGATTGATGAAAATAGAAGCGACTGCGAACAACCACCAAAATAGCTTTTTCATCATACCCTCCGCAAAAAGTGAAATGGATGATAAGTAGATTGTTGTGGCACCAAAATGTTCGCAAAAAAAAACGACAATATCAAGCATGAAATTCCTTTTTTGTCGGAAAGAGTTTACTTACAATTGACCATATAGTTTTTCGAATGCTGACATGAAACATCTGATCATCGCTTCTTTTTTTATCCTATTCTTACCACGATCAACCTGCTCACAGATCAAATTGCAGTGGCTAAATCCACTACCGCAGGGAAATCTTCTCCTGGACTTACATACCTTCAACAGTAATAACATTCTTGCAGTTGGGCGCGCCGGCACCTTTGCACAATCGACAGACAGTGGTTTGAGTTGGAATGTAGTCAGTTGCTTTCAAAACTTTTCCGGCGACTATTCTGCAATTTCCTTCGCAACGCGAAACATAGGAATGATTGCAGGAGATTCTGGAGTAATCATCAGGACAACAAATCAAGGAGCTACATGGTCTCGACTGAACACAGGAACAACCCAATACTTTTCTGATATCGCTCATTTCAACAAGGACACAGCGATTGCCACGGGAGCGGAAGCATTTCAAACAACTGACGGTGGCAATACATGGCGCTCCGTTTCTGAAATTCCTGTGCGATCAATTGCAATAGTGAACCAGAATACGGCAGTCGGTATTTCTATCGATGGAGCTATACTTCGGACTTCCAACGCTGGCAATTCGTGGGAAAGCCTTCGACTGGGAAATAACTTCACAATGTTGTTTGCAATTTGCTTTGCAAATTCGCGCGTGGGATTCATAACAGGTTTCATTTCATCAAGCGACACAACTCGGGGAACATTCTGCATGCGCACGACTGACGCAGGTTTGAGTTGGCATATTCGTTCGTCAGGCGGTAGCTTTGGAATCCGCACACTCGCCGCGCTCGACACAACCACGTTGATCACAATTGGTGAGAGCGGCGAAGCTTACCGTAGCATCGATGGCGGCACTAGCTGGTTAAGGCAATCAACGCCCTCACCGCTAGGCTCGACTATAACATCAATCGCCTTTTCTCACAGCGACACCGGCTTTGCCGTCGGCAACTTCGGATACATCATGCGAACGATAGATGGAGGAAGAGTATGGACGGAGTTGTCTCAGCGAATCAGGCGGCCCTACTATTTCATGAATGTCGCGTTCTCCAATAGGCAGGTTGGAATTGCCGTCTCAGCCTTTGGTGAGATACATAGAACCACAGACGGTGGGAGCGTATGGTTGCGGCAAACGTTCGATACAACGCTTAACTTTTCAAACGCTGAGTTTATCACTCAGACAGCAATTTGTGGCGTTGGTGGATACGGTAATATAGCTAAGAGCACAAATAGTGGCAGGACATGGAGTCGCCAAAACTCTACTACATCGGAATTGCTCAAAGCATTGGACTTCGTAGATGAGAATATTGGCTACGTTGTTGGATTCGAGGGGGCGTTCCTAAAGACAACAAATGGTGGCGTAAAATGGAGAGCCTCCCCCATCAACGACTACTACTTTTTCGATGTAGCATTTGCAGATGCCATGAGAGGGCTTATCGTAGGTGAGGATGGACTCATTCTGCAAACAACCGATGGAGGTGACTCCTGGCTTGATCGCTCATACAGATTTGGTCACAGATTCATCTACAGCGTCGCCTTCATCGATCAGGAAACTGCTGTAGCCGTTGGTTCCGAGGGGATCATCCTTCGATCTACCAATGAAGGAATTTCGTGGAACCGAGTCACCAACGAGAACACAAACCATTTATATGCAATTGACTTTGCTGATGTGAAAAATGGTATTACTGTCGGTGAAGGCGGGACTATTCTGCAGACGACTAACGGAGGGTATTCATGGTTTAGTTTGAAAAGTGGAACGAGTAACGTGCTGTCTAGCGTCTCTCATATCGATTCTGTTACTGCCGTTATTGGAGGGGAAGGCGGGACCATTCTTCGTCTGACGCTCGATGCGCCAACGTCAGTTGAGAATACTCTCCCCAATCAACCAACATCATTCGCGCTGTCTCAGAATTATCCCAACCCCTTCAATTCATCAACAACAATCACCTATCGCCTACCACAAGCATCTCATGTCACCATCAAAATATTTGATCTGCTCGGTCGTGAAATCGAAACGCTGGTGGAAGAGATACAAGAAGCCGGAGAATATTCCGTCGCGTGGTCGCCGAACTCACTATCAAGCGGCGTATATTTCTATCGTTTGCAAACGCCGTTCGGGATGATTACAAGAAAGTTGCTGTACATTCGATAGATGTGTTTCAAGCAAAACAACAACATCAAGCATCCCTTCTGATCGCCCTCAACCCAACACTCGTTGAAAGCGTGAACACGACAATCGAAAGAACTCCGATAATTGCAATGGGAGTGACTGCCCATTGCACGCTTGATTGCCGGATGGAATCGATGCCGGCAAAATATTGGTTGAGCGGGACAAGAAGAACTGCGACGACGAGCGTGAGGTACGCTATACTGCCAAGAAATGTCAGCGAGGCGCCTTGCGACGACGCAACGCGGATGGGATTCGGCTCTTTATACATGGCGAAATAACTTCCGGTCCCGACGTTCAGCCCAACAAGCGCCAGACTGACGAATAACGTTGCAATCCCTCCCACCGCCGCAAGCAACACGTCATGGCGGAATAAATATACAGAGGAAAACGTCAGTACTTCTCCGATGAACGCAACGGCAGTGAACGCGACCATCGTTTTGTACCAATACAATCTCTTCAGATGCACGGGCGATGTCCGCACGCACCAGAATGTATCTCCCTCAAGACTCACCATCGGAAAGACAAATCGCAACGCAATCGATGTCACCAAAAATCCCGTAAACATGTAGACGATCAGAAACGCAACCGTTTCCATCGCCGGCTGATCGAACGTCAGCCTCAATGTCCCAAGCGAGATAAGGAACATTCCAAGCAGCAGGAACATGAGCAGCAAGTGCAGCCACTGGCTCGGCTCGCGAAAAAATAAAATGATATCCCGGCGCAGCAGCGCATCCCACTGAGGCTTCAGTATGCCCTGGCCAAAACTGAACGCCGGCTTCTTCACTCCCGGTTTTGCGTCGCCTTCTTTTAAATCTGCCACCGCAAGCCAGCTTTCATAATAGAACCTGCGAGCCATCAATCCCGCCAGCGCAATCAGGCCCAGCATTGTCAGGAACAGCAAAGAGAAATACGGCAGAGCGCGTGCGTAATCGCCCTGAATCGACCAGTACAGGAACTCCGCCACCCAGTGGTTCGGCAGAACTTTAACAAACGGCGGATCGAGGTAGCCGAGATAGTC
Source organism: Bacteroidota bacterium (assembly GCA_038247945.1). GTDB lineage: Bacteria > Bacteroidota > Ignavibacteria > UBA10030 > UBA6906 > CAADGV01. The sequence goes on from JBBRUI010000098.1 coordinate 4,386, forward strand.
GTTCACGTTGGGCCACAGTTTCATAACGTCCTCGACCAGTTTCATCGGACTTGTTGCGTTGAAGTACAAGTACACAACCAATCCGTAGGCCGCGACCATCACCGAGAGCAAGAGACGAAAGCCGATGCGTGTCCCGAGTTTTATCAACAGCATCAACGACGTGATCGCAAGGATGCCGGCAATCAGCATGAACGGCACCATCACGAAGAACATAACGAAGAAATAAAAGTACCACGGCAAATCGAAATATGAGCCGTAGCCCAGCAGCATCGCCAGTCCCAGAAGCGTGAGCGTACTTGAGCTGTAGAAGAAATTGTCGACGAACTTGATGAGGAAAATCTTTGCATGCGAAATCGGCAGCGTCATCAGGAAACTGACTTCCTGCGATTTGTACAATGTGGAGAACGAAACAATCATGTTGCCGAGATTGACGGTAATAAAGAACACGTACAGGAGCATCGAAAGGAAACGGTGGAAAAGGAACAACCCGATATGCGCCTGGGAGAGAAGGTAATCAGTGGCGAAACGCGAGACGAAAAAGACTGCAACGGCAAATCCACCGAAGATGAGAACCGATGCCATGTTCTGCAGAACGCTTTGCCATCGAAGCTCGAATGCTCTTTTTAGAAAACTCTGTGCGCGGGTATTGAGGACAACAAGCAACTCTCTCATTTGGTCAGTTCGAGAAAGAGTTCTTCAAGCTGGCCGATGCGGCTCCCCGGCACGTCCTCGTAAATAATTTTCCCGGCTTTAACGATGGCGATGCGGTCGCACAATTCTTCGACGATCTCCAGCAAATGGGTGGACATGAACACTGCCATGCCTTCTTTCGTTTTCTGCTTGAGCGTGTCTTTCACGAGACGTGCACTGCGCGGATCGAGCCCGACGATCGGCTCGTCGATAACAAGAACTTTGGGATCGTGCAGAAGTGCAGCAGTCAGAACGACACGCTGCCTCATTCCCTGGGAATATTCTTCCGCACGCTTATCCATGAACGAACCGATCTCAAACAAATCCGTCACAGCTTCAACTTTTGTTTTTACATCTTCGTACTTCATTCCGAAAAGCCCGCCGACAAAATGCAGAAACTCCCGGCCGGTAAGTTTCTCGTAGAGAAAAGGCTGATCCGGCACATAGCCAAACGAGCGCTTCGCTTCCAGCGGCGTCCGGTGCACATCATACCCGTTGATGAAACAATGTCCGGCAGTTGGCAGATACAATCCGGTCATCATCTTTATTGTCGTCGTCTTCCCCGCTCCATTCGGACCCAGGAAGCCAAAGAATTCTCCGGGCTCGACTTTTAAATTTAAATTGTCGACAGCGGTGAACGATCCGAACTTCTTGGTTACGTTTTGAATTTCAATCAGCGGCATGAGTTCACATGTCTTTCAGAATGCGTTGTTGCGCGTTGAGCAATTTCCGGAGAACGGCTTTTGCGTACGGGTTATACTTCACCATGTCTTCAAACAGTTCTCTCGTATCATTATCGGCAATTTTTACAATTTTCATCAGTTCGGCGTAGGAAGTTGTAGAAGTCCCCCGCCGCCCAAGACCGGCTCCGCCAAGCAATCTCCCAACATATTGCGTGAGAAATAATGTTTCGGCGATGATCTTGTCGTGCATATCGGGAGATATCTGTTCCACAATAAGCCCGGCGTCGCCTAAAATATCGGTAACCTCACGCAGCCGCGGCTCAGAAATCCTTACCGGGGACAAATAGATCCGGTGTCCCTTCAATGAATTCTTTGCACTATCCGGGCCAAACAACGGATGCGTCGCGAGGATTTCAATATTCTTCGGGAGAATTTTTTTCATCCACTGAACCGGCTTCGCCTTCACCGCACAGACATCGATTACGAGTGTGGGAACGGTCTTGCTGTTCGAGAGGAATGGTTTAATGGCGCGGAGAGTTTCTTGCAGTGCGGAAACCGGAACCGAAAGAATAATGACCGGCTGACTGGCAACATCACGCAACGATGCGTGCTTTATGGATGAAGAACCAGAAGGGGTTAGTGTTTTTCTTCTGTCGTGAACAAGAACGTTCGTCTTTGATGCAATGAATTTTGCCGCGAGCTGCCCGAAGCGTCCGTAGCCCACGAGGCCTACGGTGAGTTTGGGAGATGGGATATTAGCGGCCATCGGGTTTTATCTTTCCCCGGCTGAGCTTTTGTTGTGTTGCTTTTGCGAGATGAAATATTGCGTAACACATTTCCCGGACAAAATCAGAATCGAGCCCGAGCCGGGAACCGACCGAAAGCTGGTTGCGAAGAATTTCCTTTTCCCTTTTGGGATCGTAGATGTTTTGTCCGCGTTTCTTTTTCAGGATGCCGACTTGCTCAACAAGCTGCTGACGTTCAGCGATCATCAAGAGGATATTATGATCGACAAGATCGATGTCGTCGCGCAATGCCCGCAGTTTTGTTTTTGTTCGGAGAAGTTGCTGCCGTGTTATATGGTCGAGCAATACGAGAGCGGTCATCGATTCGGCAACCGGAACAACACGCGGGCAAATGCACGGGTCATGCCGGCCCTCCACTGAAATGGTTGCGGACTTTCCGGACACCGTTACAGTTTCCTGCTGCTTCACGATGGACGATGGAGGTTTCACGGCAATGCGGACAACGATGTCTTCACCGTTCGAAATGCCGCCGGCAATTCCTCCCGCATTATTCGTCCGTGTCCGGACGCGCTTGGTTTTCTTTTCGATGTACATCGGATCGTTGTTCTGACTCCCTTTCAAGCGCGAGGCTGCAAAGCCGTTTCCGATTTCAAATCCCTTAATGGCGCCGATGGACATGAGTGCCTTTGCAAGTTCTGCTTCAAGCTTGTCAAACACAGGCTCTCCAAGTCCCACCGGCGGATTTGTAACTACAACTTCAACAATGCCGCCGACGGAGTCGCCCTCCTTCTTCGCTCTCAAAACACGACGCTCCATTTTTTTTGCAGCAACCGGATCGGGAGAACGGAGAGAATTTTTTTCGATCTCTTCAAAGTCAATCGTCTTGGCCTTGATGCCGGCAACTTCCTTCGTATACGCATGAATTTGAATTCCGCGTTGCGCCAGCCATCCTTTCGCAATTGCACCCGCAGCCACGCGTGCGGCCGTTTCCCGTCCGGAAGATCTTCCTCCACCACGATAATCGCTCACACCGAACTTTGCAAGGTACGTGTAACCCGCGTGGCCCGGACGAAACATGTTCTTGATCTTGTCATACGCCTTCGACTGCTGATCTTTATTCCAGATGATCAGGCAGATCGGTGTGCCAGTTGTTTTGCGTTCGAATACTCCGCTGAGGATTTCTACTTTGTCTGCCTCGTTACGGGCAGTTGTAACTTTGCTTTGTCCCGGCCTGCGGCGGTCCAGTTCCTTCTGAATAAATTCCACGTCAATCGGAAGTCCGGGCTTCACACCGTCGATGACAACGCCTATGGCGCGGCCGTGGCTTTCGCCGAAGGTGATGATTCTAAATTGTGAACCGAAACTGTTGCCTGCCATATGTTCTAATTCCTAATTACCATACACCTTTTCAAACTCACTCCAAAACTTTGGGAATGATTTCTTCACACAATCAGGATTTTCTATTTTGACGCCCGAAACTTTCAGCCCCGCCAGAGCGAATGCCATTGCAAGCCGGTGATCGTCGTACGTATCGAGCTGTCCACCGTGAAGCTGCGACGGTTGAATCTCCAACGTGTCATCGGATACTGTAACGGCGCCACCGAGTTTGCGAAGCTCTGTTTCGAGCGCTTGTAGCCTGTCTGATTCCTTGTGTCGGAGATGTCCGACGTTTTTGATTCGTGTTGGCGTCGATGCAAACAACGCCGCGACTGCGAGCGTTGGAACCACATCGGGCATTGAGTTCATGTCAATTTCAATTCCTCTAAGCTCTCCTGTTCTTTTTACGCTTACTCCATTCACTTCCTCGGATATTTCGCAGCCCATCTGGTGAAGAATATTCAGAAACCCGGAATCGCCTTGCAAGAATTTTCTCTTTACCCCTTCCACTAAAACTTCTCCGCCGCAAACTGCTGCCGCGGCAAAAAAATACGAAGCGCCGGAAGCATCGGCTTCGACATCAAAGCTGGATGGTGTGTATCGTTTACCGGATTCAATTGTAAAGATGTTTGATGAAAGTGCCGGAATGTCAATCCCGAAGTGGTGCATGATTGCAAGCGTCATCTGCACATAAGAAAAAGACGATGGCGTTCCTTCCACCTCGACTATTATGTCTCTCTCCGCGTACGGCGCAACCATCAGCAACGAGGAAAGGAACTGGGAGCTTTTTGCGGCGTTCAGTTTCGTTGTGCCTCCTTGAAGCGACGGGCCTTCAACGATGTAGCGGGACTGATGCACTTGCGCTTTCACGCCGAGAGTTGACAGCGAGTTCACCAGGTCGTCAATGGGACGTTCGGCCATTCTCTCGCTTCCTTCAAATATCGTTTTGCCCTGAGCGAGCGATGCAAGCGAAAGCAGAAAGCGGAGCGTTGTGCCGGCATTGCCAACGGGAATTGGAAATTTTGGAGCATACAGCTTGCCGCCGGTTCCTTCCACAATCAATCCGGAGTCCGTGCGGCGAACGAGGACGCCGAGTTGATTCAATCCGTTGATCATCAGCGCGGTATCATTGCTGTCCGATGCGTTGCGGATAATAGATTCGCCTTTCGCAAGCGCAGCGCAGAACAGCGCCCGGTTTGTAATGCTCTTCGAGCCGGGGACTTTGACGCTTGCATTGATTGTTCCGGATAGCGGGCGAATTTCTTTGATCATCCTTTAAAGTCCACAACGATTTTGGCTGCTTGCACCTTGCGAAGAAACTCCACGACCGCGACATGCTCGGGATGCTTTTGGTACGCGACGAGCGAGCTTTCATCGTCAAAGCCTGAAATCAAAATCAAATCATACGACGTGTCGGAATGAAGAATGTCAATGCCAACCTCAAACATTTTTATTTGGGGAATCCCGGGCGGAAGAGCATCGAGAAGAGATTTTGCTTTGAGCAAATTTTCTTCTTTCGTTGCGCCTTCTGCCGCCTCTTTGAATTTCCACATGACGATGTGTTTGAGCATGAGCGTATTTTATGTTGATGATGAAGTGGAATTGCTTGTGTCAAGAAGCTGTCTCATGAATTGTTTTGATGGCTTCACTCCCGCGTACAGCTCAAATTGCAATGCCGCCTGATTGATGTACATCTCCGTTCCTTGAACTATTGTTGCCCCAGCACTTTTCGCATCCCGAAGCAGTTTTGTTATGGGCGGATTGAAGACTGCATCGAAAACGATTTTGTTCTTGAGCGCCCGCTTTGGGAGCGGTGACTCATTGACATTCGGAGTCATGCCGACGGATGTGGCGTTCACTACAAAATCATAGTGGGCGATTCGAATCCGGGCTCTATCAACCTGCATAAGCCCGAACTCCTTTGCAAGTTTTTCGGCTTTTGATTTGTCCCGGTTTATGATGAAGACATTTGCTCCACGCCGTTTTGCTTCGAACGCAATCGCTCTCGCGGCTCCTCCGGCTCCCACAATAAGCATCGTTTTCTTTTTCACTTTAGCGACAGCTTCAATTGCATCCAGTGCAGCCGGGGCGTCTGTGTTTGTGCCGTAGAGTTTTCCGTTGCGGCGAACCGCTGTGTTGCATGCTCCAATAGCAGTTGCAGTTTTGTCGACACGATCGAGGTATTCCATTGCCTCTTGCTTGTGAGGGATGGTGATGCTAAACCCGCTCAGCATGGGGGCAATTTCTTTCATAAACTTCCGGAGATCCTTCACGGGAAATCTGCAATACACTGCATCCTTTTTCGCCCTGTGAAATAACGGATTGTGCACGTACACTCCCTTGCTTTGCTTCACCGGATTGCCGATTACGCCGAACACTTTTGTCTTCGGCGAAATGCTTTCGCTGCGATACAGCTTTTTCAATTCGCCCGCGGGCATTTGTCCGGGTGCGGCGTTCTTCCCATCTTCCGTCGCAGCGTAAGTCGCCCACCCGCCAAATTTGTTATACAGAATTCTGGTCGGCTCACCATAGTCGCCCATGGCAACAGCAATCGCCTTTTGCCTGTCACGCTTTGCCAGTTCAAGAAACTTTATCGCATGACGAATATCCGAAACGTCATCCGCCGCATAGGCGAACTTGAATATGTCAGCGCCATGGATCCGCATGCGCGTGTAGACTTTCGCAGTGTCAAGTCTTTCTCCCGCAAACTGATGATGGGAGATAATGAGCTTGCTCTCTACCCTGCGATTGAGAAATTCCTTCAGGAAGGCTTTGTCTGTTTTCAATTCCAGATCGATGTACGAAGCGCCCAACATCGAGGCCGCCTCAAGAACTTCTATCCGTTCGCGCTCGGTTCCATCAAATCTGCCGCCTTCCCATTTCGGCCGGCACGTGGCGATGATCGGTTTGCGTGTCGATGACAATAGCAGCGAGAGCGGCGGCTCCTCGATCAGATCAAGGCGGAATTCAAATATGTCCGCGTACGGCGTTGAACCCTTGACCTGGCCGAATGCATCTTTTATGCGCGGACCTGTAATTGAAACGATGATCATGGGAGAATGGTCGTGGTGTCCTGCAGCGTCGTTCCGCCGGGCTGTTGGATGGTGAGAGTGAACTTTCCCGGATACACGGGATAGATGCGATAGATCGCTGAACGCAGTTCCACGATCGCAGCACCGCAACTGCTTGCCGGAGTGTATGTGCCGATTACTTTAACAGTTGCGCGGAATGAATCACGAGTCGTTTCGTAGCGGGCAAATTGATAACAGGTGGAGGAGCCGATCTTTCCCCAGAGCCGGGCGCGCAGGGTGTCGTTCCATATAACATTTTTCGACAGCTTTATACTGTCGATTTTTACCTGGAACTCTTGCGGTGGATTGGATACAAATGTGTCATCCTTCTTGCAGGATACGGCGACGACCAACACTGCAAGCACAGTAAGCACGAATAATGATTTCATTGGATTCTCCTTCTCATGATCTGACATCAAGTGTAGTAGAGAACTTCTTCGATTAATTTCCGCGCAACGGGAACTCCAATCGTGCTGCTTCCGATGCCGTTCAGCAATACGAATTTGGTTGTGTCCCGCTCGGATTTTTTATCAGTTGTAATCGATGAAAAGAATTTGGTTGTATGTTTGATTGTAGGAAGTCTGGTTGGTAGTTTTAGTTGTTTCAACAGGTGAGATAGTCTCGCATAATCTTTTTTTTGCAGGAGTCCAAGCCGGACGGCGATTCGGGCCTCGGCAATGATTCCAAGTGCGACTGCTTCCCCGTGCTTTAGAGTGAACCCCGAGGCGGCTTCCAACGCGTGGCCGATTGTGTGTCCAAGATTGAGCGACTTTCGCAGCCCGCTCTCGAATTCGTCCTTCTCCACAACGGCGGCTTTCAACCCGACCGACCTTGCAATTATTTGAGTCAGAAGGCTGCGGTTACTCCGGTTCAATCGCGTTGAATTGCGTTCCAATAGAGTAAAGAATGACTTATCTAATGCGGCAGCGATCTTTACAACCTCGGCCAATCCATTCCGGAATTCCTTCTCCGACAAAGTCCCAAGTGTGTTTGGGTCGATGAACACTGCAGAGGGTTGGTGAAATGCCCCAATAAGATTTTTCCCGAGCGGATGATCGATACCAACTTTTCCACCAACGCTGCTATCTACCTGCGAAAGCATTGTGGTAGGGACTTGAATGTATGCGACGCCGCGAAGAATCGTCGCGGCGGCATAACCTGCAACATCGCCAACAACTCCGCCACCCAACGCCACGATAAGGTTGTCCCGACGAATTTGATGGCTCAGCAGCTCGGTGTGAAGTTGCTGCACGGTTCGGTTATTCTTGTTCCTCTCCCCTGCACCGAATGACAGGAGCTGTGAATCGAAACCGGCGGAAGCGAATCTTTCCTGTAAATCTGCTCCAAAAAGCTTTTCGACGTTGGAATCGGTGATGATGAAAAGCTTACTTCGTTTCCAACGTTGAGCGACAATGCGGGGAAGGCTTTCGAGAATTCCCGGACGAATAACGATTGTGTACGATCTCTCGCGGGTGTTCTTCAATCGAACTGTTATCTCAGCGCTCATAGAAACGTGCTTAATGTTCACGTTCAATATAAATAAAAAACCCGTACGCGCAATTCTTTGAAGCGATGCACAACTTCAGTATCTTGGAACATTCAATCCTGACTCACCGTGCAAAAACAATATGTCCGTTCGCTCTTCGACTCCATTGCCTACCGCTACGACCTGCTGAATCATCTTCTCAGTGGCGGAGTTGACTTATACTGGCGGAGAAAAGCAGTCGAGCATCTTAAGGACATCAAACCAAAAACAATCCTTGACGTGGCGACAGGCACCGGCGATTTCGCCCTCGCAACAATGCGGCTTAACCCCTTAAAAGTTGTCGGGATCGATATCGCTGAAGAGATGCTGAAGCTCGGCCGGATCAAAGTAAAGAAACGCGGCCTCGGCGAAATCATTTCTCTCCAAGCAGGAGAAGCGGAGAACATTCAGTTTGCTGACCGATCTTTCGACGCTGCGATTGTTGCATTCGGCGCCAGGAATTTTGAGAACCTGGAGAAGGGCCTCTCGGAGATGCATCGGGTTTTGCGATCAGGAGGTAGGATTGTTGTGTTGGAATTCTCGCGTCCGCGAATGATTCCTGTCAAGCAATTGTATTTGTTTTACTTCAAAACAATTTTGCCGCTCGTCGGAAAATTCGTTTCAAGAAACAGTGAAGCGTACACGTATCTCCCTGAAACCGTGATGAGGTTTCCGGACGGGGAAGATTTTTTAAACATCTTGCAGAGAGCAGGCTTTGCTGACACAAGAGAAGAACGATTGACCGTGGGAATTACGACGGTGTATGTCGGAACGAAAATCTGAATCTGCCGAACAGCACGAACACATTCGAGCAGGAGCGGGTGTCTTCGGCTCCGCTGCTAATTAACCTCTCCCAGCGTCATGCTGAGCGTAGTTCCGCTTGTTTTCCAAAGCGGAACGGAGTCGAAGCATATTGTTACCCAAAAAAATAATTACATCTAATCGAAATAAAATATGTCCGACCGAATTATTACCGTAGGCCACAGTCCCGACCCCGACGATGCG
>JBBRUI010000099.1:0-13419 GCA_038247945.1 Bacteroidota bacterium
AATCATATTACGTCGGTCATACTCACGACTTGGAACTTCGGGTGATCCACCACAATGATGGCTGGACGACATCCACTAAAGCCGGTTGCCCGTGGAAATTGGTTTATTCCGAACGGTACGCTTCGAAGGGTGAGGCAATGAGGCGTGAGAAGGAAATCAAACGGATGAAGAGTCGCTCATACATTGAAAGGCTTCTTCATCACGCAGGAGGTCGTCCCGTCCTCCGCGCATAACGAAAGAGCCTGACCAAGAAGTCAGGCTCTTCGTGTTTCATTGACAGAGACGCCGACGGGACTCCTCTCATGAGTCCTGATGAATCTCCTCCGCTTGAATCAATCGAATTAGTTGGTCGCCCCGTTGGTCATGTCGATATGCACACTGTCTGTCCACACCTTTATCACAAGCGAGAGTTTATTCTTTCCGTCGTATCCGATTTCTTTGCCGATGCCTTTGATCTGTAATGCGTTATTCCCGCCGGGCGTTCCTACGATCTGATATGTTCCATTCGCGTTTTGAATGAATCCATTTGCGTCCACCTTGTTGGCAAGATGTTTCGTCGTCAGGCCGGCAAACGAATTACCCCCTCCGCCAGATTGCACTGGCTTGCGGTAGTGCTGCATTGCCCGTGTTGCATAGTACATAAGGTCATTTGATACTGCATCTCTGTTCATGTTCCCGGCATTATCGACGAACATTGTCATGCCAACTGATGTTGCAATGCTGACGAGGATTACGCCAAGGGTAAGAAGTAACAATTGTTGCTGTCCCATAATGGTACCCCACGCTAATGATATTTTGACTTTGAGATTGGCACAGCCCGAGCGGGCCTGTAGTAAAAACAGTGGACGAGGATGTCCGAAGACTACGCCATAAGATACGTTCTGGGAGAGGGGATATTGGTGGCGTAAAGCACTTTTGACTGCACGCTCATGCGTGACTGCCCGCGTCAACCATTTTTTGTCTGCTGGCATAGCGCCCATAACTGACGTTGCAGAATCCTTCTAAATCATAGTTAACTTATTGACAATCCCAATCTCGAAACGTACCTTATTCCACCATCCGGTCAATGTTCTTTCACATTTCATTTAACTTTTAAGGAGGGTGAAGATGAAGATCTTGGTTCTCATTGTTATAAGTCTCCTCACTGTAGTTCCGGTGTGCATTGGGCAGATTAAATTGCAGGAAGGATTTGAAACGGCTGATAGTGTGAACCTGCCTGCAGGATGGTCGAAATGGAATCAGGCGCCGTTCACAATTGATCCTGAATCCCACTGGCTCGTTCAGGATACAGGCCGGCAAGTCATCGGCATCGCAACAACCCGATTGAGCACCGCCCATCAGAGTTTGAAGGCTGCACGAGTATCGTGGGTCTCCGGGTCCGATACAAATACAGGGGCAAATGGCCAAGCAGATGCGTGGCTGGTGACCAAGCGTATCAGGAACATTCAGGCGAACGACTCACTGGTATTCTGGGCAATAGGCGGTAACGGAGGAACGACCGGAACCTACTATCCTGACACGCTCGAAATCTGGATCGACACTCAGGACTCATTGCCGGCCAATATTACATTTCAGCTTGCGACTATTACGTGGCAGAATTCCGATTTGTACGGGAGGTTCAAACGTTATGCCTTTCCTGTTGGAGTTGCCGCGGGCAACGATCTCTTCGTCGGATTCCGCTACCACACAAATGTTACCATCGATGGATTTGTGGTATATCTGGATGACGTGCTTGTAAAAGGCCCCCTAACGTCGGTAACAACCATCGGCGGACTTCCAACCGAAGTGTCACTGGCGCAGAACTATCCCAATCCGTTTAATCCAAACACGACCATTGAATGGTCGGTGCCCGCAACATCAAGAGTCCGCTTATCGATCTACAACCTGATCGGGCAAGAGGTCGCAACATTGGCGGACGGAAGCATGGATGCCGGCCAGTACAGGGCAACGTGGAACGCGGCGGGGTTGCCGAGCGGGGTGTATTTGTATCGACTGCAGGTCGGCTCCACAACCCTCAGTCGGAAACTGGTGTATCTGAGATAAGCAGAACTTCCTCTCCATCGAGAGCCCGCCATCTGATCGGATCGGCGAGCTTTTGCTTATGTCTCCCCTCCTCCGTATCATTAATCAGCATTCCGGCGCGCAACCACACAGGCTTACCTATCGTGCTGAAGCCTCTATCAAATATCACTTCATGGCTTGAACTGTTGGTCTGGACTCTGGGACTAACTTACCTTGCGTTCCTTGATCCCGCGGGTGCATCTGATTTTTCTCTTTGTCCATTAAAGAATTTGGGATTTGAATATTGTCCCGGCTGCGGACTCGGCCTTTCCGTTTCCTTTTTGTTTCATGGAAAACTTGTACAATCTTTTTCATCACACCCGCTCGGCATGTTTGCACTGGTTGTCATCTCTCATCGAATCATCACCTTGGCAAAACCTCTTTTCACCCACCACATACAATCATCGAAAGGATACTTGAATGGCGAACACAATGAATTTACTCCCGGAGCTTGACGGAGAAGAAATGATGTACGTTCAGAACTTGCTGAAAGATTTTACAGACCAGCAGGCTTCTCAATTTGCAATGATGTACCGGAGCCGCCGGCGTGACCCTCAGACAATTCTCCTCGTAACCATTGTCGGGTTTCTTGGATTTGCCGGCATACAACGATTTATGACGGACCAGATCGGAATGGGTGTTCTTTATTTCTTTACTGCCGGATTGTGTTTCATCGGTACGATTGTCGATTTGGTGAACTACAAAAAGATAGCATTTGAATACAACCAGATGCAGGCACAGCAACTGGCAGTGATGGTGAAGGGAAACGGGTAATTAATCTCCGCTTCGAACTGAGCTATTTTTTTTAAAGGATGGTCACTGTGAAGCTGTCCCGTTTTCACCGAGCGAATCGGAGTAAGCGGGACAGCTTTTTTCAGGTCGCCTATGCATCTCATCGATATCATCAAGCAATTCAAGAGAGGGATTATCATCGCCCTCTCGCTCGTCGCAATCGAAAACATTGCCTGGATTGTAGAGCCAAGCTTGTTCGGAAACGTCATCGATGCGCTGATTGATGTGGCTGCAGAGGAAGCGAAATCCAACGCGTATCTTCTTCCCCTCTTTCTCTGGATCGGCGCATTTACCATCAACTCCGGCGTGGGCGCGTTGCGGCGTTCGGTTGACCAGCGAATCTTCCTTAATATGTTCACAGAAATTGCAACAAGAGTGTCACGTATTTCCAAAGAACAGGGCTTGACCGCTTCCCGCACGGCTGCACGTGCCCAGCTTTCGCGGGAGTTCATCACGTTCTTCCAGTATCGCATGCCGGAAATCCTCGAGCAAAGTATTTCCATCATCGGGGCGCTCATTGGCCTCTGGTTTTTCGATTACCGCATCGCGGCAGCCTGCCTTGTCGTGATCGTTCCGTTCATCCTCATCAATAAAATCTACAACGAGAAGGTCGCGTCGCTACAAAGCAACTTACACGACAGCTTTGAAGAGACGTACGAAATTTTTGCAGAACAGAACCCGGAGAAAGTTCACTCGTATTACACGGCGCTCGCCAAGCCCCAGCAAAAGATCGCCAATTGGGGAGCCATGTCGTTTGGGTTAATGCGCATTGTCCTGCTCGGAATTTTTCTCGTTGTCCTTTGGATTTCAATCGACCTCGACAATTTCACCACCGGGAATATCTACGCGATTGTTGCGTACCTGTGGACCTTCGTTACTTCAACGGAATACTTGCCCGAACTGCTTGAGAGCTGGACATCGCTGAAGGATATTTCCCGGCGATTGAAGGTGGAGTAGTGTCTCATTTTGATATACCGGCTTTCGAAGAGTTACTAAAATGAATTTGTTGCCGAATGTTTGTTCGCCAAGAATTGTCATTCCCGAATGCTTTTATCGGGAATCCAGAAGTGAGAAAATCTTTGACTGGATTCCCGCTAACAACGTGCGGGAATGACAGGGCCAAACTGAGACACGATTGAAGGTTGAATAGGCTTTTATCAAAGACTCGCTTTACCTAAATTGATGATGACATACGCCGAGTATAATCGAATAGTATTTTACCGAATGAACGAATATCAGATTAAGGTTGCCCGTTGGATTTCCGTCATCGGCCATCCGTTTCTCCTCATGCCTCTGCTCACGGGCATTATTGCTTTTCATATTCTTCCTCCCCGTGAAGCGCTGATCGCGGAATTGGTTGCCCTTGGCGTCGTCATTATTCCCGCTGGTTTGTACACAATTTTTCGAGTGCGGCGCGGAACGTGGGGTGACTTGGATGTTTCCAACCAGCGTGAGCGTACTCAGTTTTACGGCATTCTCCTGCCGCTGCTTCTTGTCCTCACGGTAATTGCATGGCTCGCTGATGTTCCCCGCTCGGTACCGTTGGGTTCGTTTGCAATTGTTGTTCTTGTGGGAACTGGATTGATCATCAACAAATGGATCAAAGTCTCGTTGCATACCGCCTTCGGAGTCTTCGTGGCGTTCACGCTGTATCTTATTCATCCACGCACCGCAGTTATTGCGTTTGCTCTTGCGTGCCTGGTCGCGTGGTCGCGGGTGATACTGAAGAGACACACGGCCGGTGAAGTTTTGTTGGGAGCCATGCTTGGCAGCGCCGTTGGAGGCGGATTTATCGCCAGCCTGTATTATCTAACCTAAAAAAGGAATTTCGAATGATACGATTGCTCGTCCTTCTCGTTTTCGTCTGCTGCATCAATCCTGTACACTCCCAGCAAGCGCAGCGAGTCACCAAACAGATGGCAGCCGCAGCGGAATCTCTTATGGGTTTGAACTTCACGGACGCCAAGCGCGATTCGATGCTCGAAGATTTGAATGATCATCTCGCCAACTACGAAGGAATCCGAAAAGTTAATCTACCCAACAACGTCCCTCCCGCTCTCCTCTTCAATCCAATTCCCGTCGGGATGAAATTTGAAACGAAGCGGGTGCCGTTCAAGATGGATTCGCACGGAAAGGTTGCGTTGCCTCAGAATCTTGAGGACGCTGCGTTCTATTCCGTCGCGCAACTTGCGGAGTTGATACGATCCCGCAATGTAACTTCCGTTCAGCTCACAACAATGTATCTTGAACGGTTGAAGAAATACGGTCCCACGCTTCAATGCGTTGTTACACTCACCGATTCGCTCGCGCTTGCCCGTGCCGCCTCTGCCGATAAAGAAATTGCCGCCGGACGTTACAGGGGAGCACTGCATGGAATTCCGTACGGCGCGAAAGATTTGCTGGCAACAAAAGGCATTCGTACCACGTGGGGTTCGGTTCCGTTCAAAGAGCAGATGTTCGATGAAGATGCGACTGTCATCAAACGGCTGGAGAATGCCGGAGCGATACTCGTTGCAAAACTTACTATGGGCGAACTGGCGTGGGGCGATGTTTGGTTTGGCGGTAAAACAAAAAATCCATGGAAGCTCGATCAGGGCTCAAGCGGTTCATCTGCCGGCTCGGCCTCCGCAACTGCGGCGGGGCTTGTGGGCTTTTCCATCGGCACGGAGACATGGGGGTCAATCGTCTCACCGTCGAACCGGTGCGGAACGACTGGCTTGCGTCCCACGTATGGCCGCGTAAGCCGCAAAGGAGCAATGGCCCTGAGTTGGTCGATGGATAAGATCGGCCCGATTTGCCGCACGGTCGAGGATTGTGCGTTGGTCTTTAACGCAATTTACGGTCCCGACCCCGCAGACCAGACGTTGTATGATGTGCCGTTCAATTATTCTTCCAAAATCGATTTGAAGAATTTGAAAGTCGGGTACATCAAAGCGGACTTCGACAGTGCAACGATCAACAGAGAACAAAACGAAGCGTCGCTTGCAAAACTCCGGGCGATGGGTGTCCATCTCATTCCCATCGAAATGCCGAAGCTGCCGGTGAGCGATCTTCATATAATTTTAAGCGCGGAAGCCGGCGCCGTGTTCGACGATCTGACTCGCAGCGGCAAGGATGATATGCTTGTTCGGCAAATAAAGAATGCATGGCCAAATGCTTTTCGCTCGTCCCGGTTTATTCCCGCAGTTGAATACATCCAGGCAAACCGCGTGCGCTACATTCTGATCCAGGAAATGGCGAAATTAATGGAGCGCATTGATGTGTATGTGGCCCCTTCAGTAGAAGGAGACAACTCGCTGCTGACGAATCTGACAGGACATCCTTGTGTGGTTGTGCCGAATGGCTTTACATCAGAAAACACTCCGACAAGTATTACATTTATCGGGAGATTGTTTGATGAAGGGAAACTTCTTGGTTTTGCAAGAGCATATCAGCACGCGACGGATTTCCATCTCAAACATCCCAGACTGCTGTGATAATTGGAAACTGCAGGAGCGACATGTAATCGATTGGATAAGAGATCAAAAATGAAAACTCTACTACTCATACTCGTTTCGTTTATTGCTTCTCCCCTACCGGGCCAGTATCCCAACGTTCGCGTTAGCAGCCCCACGGCCAACTCTCCGAATGAAGTTTCGATTACAATAAATCCAGCCAACCCTCTTCAACTTGCCGCGGGATCGAATTTGAACTATGGCTATCGTTCCTCCGACGGTGGGTTGAGCTGGACTCAATCGACACTGACATCAACCTACGGTGTTTGGGGCGATCCATGTGTTGTCTTCGACGCAACGGGCAATCTCTTTTACGGCCATCTTTCAAATCCGCCATCGCCGGGACATTGGATTGATAGAATTGTCGTACAGAAATCCACCAACGCCGGCGCAACATGGTCGACGGGCGCAGGCATTGGATATAACCCTCCCGTAAGAGCTCAGGATAAGGAGTGGATTGCCATTGACATGACGGAGTCGCCGTATCGTAACAACATTTACATGTCTTGGACGGAGTTTGACGTCTACGGATCGAGCAGACCGCAAGACAGCTCGCGAATACTTTTCTCCCGTTCGACTGACAGAGGAACTTCATGGTCGACGCCGCTGCGAATCAGTGAGAAAGGCGGAAACTGCATTGACAGCGACAGCACCGACGAGGGGGCAGTTCCTGCGGTCGGGCCTAACGGTGAAGTGTATATCAGTTGGTCCGGGCCTCTTGGAATTGTGTTTGATAAATCAATGGATGGCGGAGTAACATTTGGTGCAGATCGTTTCGTCACGAGCCAGCCGGGCGGCTGGGATTTTAATGTGGCCGGAATTTACAGAGCGAATGGCTTGCCTGTCACCACATGCGACGCCAGCAACTCCCGATATCGGGGCACAGTCTATATCAATTGGAGCGATCAGCGGAACGGGTTGAACAATACCGATGTCTTTCTGATAAAATCCACTGATGGCGGATCGACATGGAGTAGTGTGAGAAGAGTGAACGACGATCTGACTACGACGCATCAGTTTTTCACCTGGATGACAATCGACCAGACAACGGGATTTCTGTATTTCGTTTTTTATGATCGACGAAATTCAATTGGCACATCGACTGATGTATTCGTTGCGCGGTCAACGGATGGCGGCGACACGTTTCAGAATTTCAAAGTCAGCCAAACGTCATTCTCGCCCCAAGCCGGAACGTTCTTCGGCGATTACACAGGCATTGCAGCGTTGAACAAAAAAATATATCCGATCTGGATGAGGCTGGATGGCAGCGCGCTGAGCGTCTGGACTGCCTTGATAACCGATACGCTCACGACAGCAGCGGTTGCGGAAACGCCGGCCCCTCCGGCGGATTTTCAATTACTGCAGAACTATCCAAATCCGTTCAATCCGACAACCAACATCGATTTTTTTGCGGGGCGGGAAGGAATTGTTCAGCTCGACATTTTTGACATAACGGGAAGAAAAGTGACAACTCTTGTGAATGAATTCAAAAACAAAGGCTGGCATTCCGTGCAATGGAATGTCGACGGTGCTTTGCAGGCATCCGGCGTCTTTATTTGCCAGCTACAAGCGGGCGGGTTTACAAGCCGCACAAAACTAATTTTGATGCGATAATATGACATCTCCTGCAAGACTCTGGTTTGTGCTTGGCTGTGCCTCGGCGGCGCTTGGCGTTGCCGCAGGCGCGTTCGGCGCTCACGGTCTGAAAAGTATTCTCTCGCCCGCGATGCTCACCACGTTCGAAACCGCAGTCCGCTACCAGATGTATCACGCCTTCGGGTTGATCGTAACCGGATGGGCGGGCGGGTTCATTCCAGCTTCAAAGATTAAGTTGGTTGGATGGTGTTTCGTTGGCGGGACTGTTTTGTTTTCCGGCAGCTTATACTTGCTCACTCTGACAGGAATACTCTGGCTGGGGGCAATTACTCCTCTCGGCGGCATCGCCTTCATTGCCGGATGGATCATGCTTGGATATTTCATCTACAAAAACCATTCGCAATGAAATCATGTTCGAGCAGGAAGTAAAATCATATCTCACCACGAAACAAATCCCGTTCGAGGACGGAACGAAAAGCACCTCGTCGCTGGATTTTTTTCTTCCCCGTCAGAAAATCTATTTCGATGCAAAGGAAAAAGCCCAGCCGCTTTCGATGAAGAATTGGAGTGAGGCGGTTACCGCACAGGAACATCTTTTTATTATCGATGACCTCGCTGCCCGGAAGCTGCTGCGGCACGCTCCCCTTAGTTTTTGTTTGATCAAAGATTCCTCCCTCTCCCCGGCCATGTATTACAGTTACTCGATTGTCGATCTTCTGTGCATTCCAAAAAAGCGGGTGAATCGCCCGATCGAAAAATCCGTAAAGGCATTCAAAGGAAAATGGCTGCTGGACTTGCGCGATGCCGCCGTGTTCGAGGAGCTTGCAGACGCCATGACGTATATTCTCACCTACGAAAAGAAATTTCCTTCCATCTTCAGCAGTCATATCGATTGCTGGGGTAAATATCCTTCCGAAGAAATCAAGACTTCCGGTTCCGTTCGCACAGCAGATTATTGGAAGAAAGATTCCCAAAGTCATTCGTGATTAGCCATTGACCGATATTCCGCCTCCGCCCACCGAAATCTTCACAACTTTTCCCGTTTGCCGCCGTATATTTTCCTGCAATGAAAAAGTTATAGGACATTTTATTGCCCCAAGATGGAGTTGAGAGACGGCGGCAGTTTTCGTATCTTGTTCAGGCATTTTTTCTTCTAAATACTATTCCCGAAACGACATTCTAATGAGTTTGACAACTGAGCAGGCAGACCTCACCGGACTTCGTATTGACCATGATCGGCACGAATCAACGGTTGAGAGAAAATTTGGGAAGTACTATATCCTCGCGGCGATTCTCCTCGTCGCCGTGATAGGCTATTTGTGGTTTACCGGTACGTTCACCTCAGCACCTGAAGTGGAAACGACGGTCGCCACAATGACCTACCCTTCATCCGCCAACGCAGTTCTTACCGCAAGCGGATATGTTGTCGCGCAGCAGAAAGCATCCATCGCATCCAAAGCAACAGGCAGGTTGATTCTATTGACTGTCGAAGAAGGTGATAAGGTTAAGAAGAACCAGATCATCGGCCAGATCGAAGACCAGGATGTTGTGGCAGCACTCTCTCAAGTTCGGGCGAATTATGAAATGTCAAAGGCAGATCTCAACGATGCAAAACAATGGCTTGACCGCCAGCGAACTCTCTTTGCATCCGGCTCTGCGTCCCAGTCGGAGCTCGATGCAGCCGAGGCACGACTTAACCGCGTCAGCGCTTCAATCAAATCTGCCGGAGCCTCCGTTGTATCCTCGGAGGTTGCCCTGGAAAACACGCGCATCCGCGCACCATTTGACGGGACGGTGCTTTCAAAAAACGCTAACGTGGGCGAGGTAGTAGCACCGTTCGCTGCCGGAGCGGGTTCGCGGGCTGCGGTCGTCACGATTGCCGACATGTCGTCGCTTGAAGTTGAAGCTGACGTCTCCGAGTCGAATATTACACGTGTAAAGCTCGGTGCCCCGTGCGAGATCTCGCTGGACGCGTATCCCGACAAACGGTATCAGGGATTTGTCCACAAGATTGTTCCGACTGCCGATAGGGCAAAAGCTACCGTGATGACCAAAATCCGCTTCAAAGACAGAGACGAACAAGTGTTGCCGGAAATGAGTGCGAAGGTAACATTTCTCTCCAAAGAAATTGAGAAGACAGAAGCGCATGCAACACCAAAATTAACTGTGCCATCGACTTCAGTTGCAACGCGTGATGGAAGGGATGTTGTACTGGTTGTCCGGGATGGCCGCATTACAGAAACAGCCGTGCGTGTCAACGGCCGCATCGGAGAAAGTTCGATCATTACAGAAGGGCTCTCACAAGGAGATCAGATCGTTCTGCGTCCTGATCCAAGTTTGAAGAGCGGGTCTGCAATAAAAGTGAAACAGTAAATTCACAAACGGAGTACCTCATGGCATCAGCCAACGGCGCCATTATCAAAGTCAAGAACGTCAAGAAATCTTACTACAGAGATTCTCTGGAGATTCCTGTGTTGCAGAATATTTCCATCGACGTGAAGGAAGGAGAATTTCTCGCGTTGATGGGGCCTTCCGGCTCCGGCAAAACCACATTGCTTAACTTGATTGCGGGAATTGACCGCCCGGATGCAGGAAAGGTAATCGTCGGCGGCGTGAACATTGCCGGACTCAGTGAATCTGAGCTTTCCAAATGGCGTGCACGGCATGTCGGATTCATTTTCCAGTTCTATAATCTGCTTCCCGTCCTCACCGCATACGAGAACATTGAGCTGCCTCTTCTTCTCACCAAACTTTCGAAGAAGGAAAAGAAGGAACACGTGGAATTTGCATTGAAGCTCGTGGGTCTCAGTGACCGCATGGAAAACAAACCCAGCCAGCTTTCCGGCGGACAACAACAGCGCGTGGCAATTGCCCGCGCAATCGTCACTGACCCAACTATTGTGGTTGCCGATGAACCAACGGGCGATCTGGATAGAGTGTCCGCGCACGAGATCATGACTCTTCTCGACCGGCTCAACAGTGAGTTCAAGAAAACAATCGTGATGGTAACGCACGATCCGCGTGCAGCAGAAAAAGCGCACAAACAAATGCATCTTGATAAAGGCGTGCTCACGGCGTAAACGAATCTCACGCAGGGACTCTTATGAATATTCTCAAACTGGTTGTACGAAATTTCGGACGACATAAGCTGCGCAACATTCTCACGATTCTGGGAATTGCGATTGCAGTCCTGTTCTTTGGCTTGCTTCGCACAACTGTCGATGCCTGGTACGCCGGCGTGGATGCCTCCGCTAATAACCGGCTCATTAGCCGGCATGCTGTCTCCTTTATTTTTCCCCTTCCGCTCGCTTACAAAGATCAAATTGCGCAAGTGCCGGGAGTTTCGGGCGTTACATTTGCCAATTGGTTTCAGGGTGTGTACATCGATCAGAATCAATTCTTCGCCCGATTGGCAGTTGAATCGGAGACATTCTTCCAGGCGTACCCTGAGTTTGTCGTCGAAGCGAAAGAGCTTGAAGCATTCAAAGCCGACCGCCGTGGCTGTGTGATTGGAGAGAAGACTGCATTGACGTACAAATTAAAAATCGGCGATGCAATGCCGGTTGAGGGAGATATATATCCCGGGAAATATGATTTTGTGGTGAGGGCGATTTACAAACCGCGGGATGAACGAACAGACGCAACGCAAATGCTCTTTCACTGGAAGTACCTCGATGAACGGTTAAGGGAACAATCCCCGACTCGTGCCGGAAAGGTTGGATGGTACATTGTAACCATCAAAGATCCGTCGCAGGCCACAAAAGTCACACAGGCCATTGACGCTTTATTCCTGAACTCAGCAAACGAAACCAAGTCCGAGACTGAAGCCGCGTTTCAGCAGAGCTTCGTCTCCATGTCCGGAGCGATCATCACGGCAATGAACATGGTTTCGTTCATCATCATCGGCGTAATTCTTCTGGTCCTTGCCAACACGATGGTCATGACCGCACGCGAACGCATCCGCGAATACGCCGTGCTAAAAACTCTTGGATTTACGAAAGGCCACATCACGGGATTGATAGCAGGTGAGTCGATGTTCATCGCTATAATGGGCGGGGCATTGGGTTTGGCGCTGACATTTCCATTTGTAAGCGCAGTTGCCAAGGGATTGCCATCGGGCTGGTTTCCGATCTTCGAAGTGAAGCCGATGACGATCATATTGGCAGGCTCATGTGCGCTGATCGTAGGAGTTGTTTCAGCACTCTTCCCGATATGGCGCTCAACATCCATGAAGATCGTCGAAGGCCTGCGACAACTCGGATAATTTAATCAGAGAATCTAGTTATGAAAATTCCTCTCAGCTACAGTGTCCGAAATCTCTTCACGCGAAAGGTCACCGCATTCCTGACCATTCTCGGCGTTGCGCTGGTTGTGTTTGTGTTCGCGGCCGTTCTCATGCTCGCCTATGGTGTGCAGAAGACAATGGTTTCAACCGGGTCTGATGAAAATGTATTGATGCTTCGCAAGGGGTCAGATAACGAGTTGACGAGCGGCGTGGATCGTGATCTCGTCAACACCATTCGAACGCTTCCTGAGATTCGTGTAGGCGCGAACGGCAAACCGCTTCTTTCATCTGAAGTGGTTACCATCATCAACCTCTCGAAATTCGGGACGGCGGATATGGGAAACGTGAACGTGCGCGGCCTTGCGCTCGAAGCAATGGAACTTCGCCCGACAGTACAGATTACAAACGGGCGAATGTTTCAAACAGGGGCGCGTGAAATCATCGTGGGAAAGAATATTGCCAGAAGATTTCAAGGTGCGCAGCTTGGGAAGCAGATAAAATTCGGCGGGGGATTCTGGACTATCGTCGGCGAGTTTGAAGCAGGCGGAACAGGATTCGAATCTGAAATCTGGGGCGATGCAGACCAGGTTATGCAAGCGTTGAATCGCTCGGCCGCTTATTCCTCCGTTACCGTCCGGTTGAAGGATACAAACTCGTTCGATGCGCTGAACCGGTCCATGCAAGCGGACAACCGTCTCAACACCGTGAAAATTGAACGTGAGAAGGAATATTATGAACGCCAATCACGGATGATGGCGATGTTTATTCGCATCATGGGATTGCTCATCACCATAGGGTTCAGCATCGGCGCAATGATCGGCGCGATGATTACAATGTACGCGGCCGTTGCAAACCGTACTGTCGAGATCGGGACGCTCCGCGCCCTGGGCTTCCCGCGCCGCAGCGTGCTTGCCGCGTTCTTGATCGAGGCAATATTTCTTTCGGTTATTGGCGGCGGCTTCGGACTTCTTATTGCGTCGGGCCTTCAGTTCTTTACAATCTCGACCGTAAACTTTGGAACCTTCTCCGAGCTGGCATTTAGCTTTGCGCTGTCCCCGAACATTGTCATCGGATCACTTCTCTTTGCAGTTACGATGGGCGTACTTGGCGGATTCCTGCCTGCTTTGCGGGCTGCCAGATTAGATATCCTCTCTGCTCTCCGTGCATCGTAGATGCATAGACTTCTTGGTC
>JBBRUI010000100.1:0-13377 GCA_038247945.1 Bacteroidota bacterium
GTCTCCACTAATCTTCTGCGACAACTCACTACTTCCCGATCAACGCCTTATATCCTGCGGCATCCAACAATCCCGAGACTTCAGAAGTATTGGAGAGTTTTATCTTCACCATCCATCCGGCGTTGTATGGATCTTTGTTTACGGTCTCAGGAGTTTTCTCCAGTTCCTTGTTGATCTCAGCAACAGAACCTGAAACCGGTGCATACAAATCCGAGACTGCTTTCACGGCTTCAATCGTACCGAATGAGTCATTCTGCTTCAGTGCCTTGCCCACCGCGGGCAACTCCACGAACACAACATCGCCAAGTTCGCCTTGCGCGTATTCGGTGATACCGATGGTTCCTGTATCGCCTTCAAGCTTCAGCCATTCGTGGTCTTTTGTGTATTTGAGATTCTCTGGGAATGTCATGTGGATTCCTCAATTATGAAGTGAGATGGTTATTGCTCAGGATTGAACTGAAAAGTGTCAAGAAAACTTGTATCAAACTTTCCGCTGATAAACTTTTCGTTCCGCATTACTTGTCTGTGAAATGGAATCGTCGTATGGATACCCTGAACGGTGAACTCATCCAGAGCGCCGGCCATTTTTTGAATTGCCCCTTCACGCGTTTGAGCATAGACAATCAGCTTGGCAATCAGTGAGTCGTAGTATGGTGGAACAACATATCCGGCATAGCAGTGCGTATCGACGCGAACCCCAAAGCCTCCGGGCATGTGGAAGTCCGTAACTTTTCCGGGACTTGGACGGAAACCGTTTGCGGGATCTTCTGCATTGATTCTGCATTCCATGGCGTGGCCTTCCGAACGAATTTTTTTTCGCGGAAGTTTTTCTCCGGCTGCGATACGAAGTTGTAGCTTGATCAGGTCGTGTCCTGTAACTTCCTCCGTCACAGGATGCTCAACCTGAATGCGCGTGTTCATTTCCATGAAGTAGAAATTCTTGTTCTTGTCGACCAGAAATTCGACGGTGCCGGCTCCTTCGTAGTTTACTGCTTTGCATCCCTTGATTGCAGCATCGCCCATCAGCGTGCGGAGCCGCTCGTCGACAATAGGAGAAGGTGATTCTTCGATCAGTTTCTGGTGCCTGCGTTGAACCGAGCAATCTCGTTCTCCAAATTGAACTACATTGCCGTGCTGGTCACCAAACACCTGAACCTCAATGTGGCGCGGCTGTTCGATATACTTTTCGATATAGACCGCGGCATTGTTGAAACCCTGCTCGGCTTCATGTTGTGCGGTCTTGAAGGCATTCTCAAGTTCCTCCGCTTCTCGAACGATACGCATTCCGCGTCCACCGCCACCGGCAACCGCTTTGATGATAACCGGAAGGCCGATCTCTTTCGCTATACTCTTGGCTTCATCAAGATCAGTTACAACTCCATCGCTCCCGGGAACCACAGGCACGCCTGCTTTTCGCATCGTCTCCTTCGCCAGAGCCTTATCGCCCATTGCGGTTATCATTTCAGGAGTTGGGCCGATGAACTTAATGCCTGATGTTGTACATATCTCAGCGAAGCTTGCGTTCTCTGCAAGGAAACCATAGCCGGGATGAATTGCGTCCGCCGCTGTAATTTCCGCGGCAGCCATAATGCGGGGGATCTTGAGATAACTTTCTTTTCCCGGGGTAGGACCGATGCATACAGCTTCATCGGCAAATTTTACGTGAAGGGAATCTCTGTCAGCCTGGGAATAGACTGCAACAGTCTTGATTTTGAATTGTTTACAAACGCGGATTATACGGAGGGCGATTTCTCCACGATTGGCGATAAGAATTTTTTTGAACACGCGCTGCTCCGGAGTTTAGGCTGGCTCAACCAGAAACAGCACCTGATCGTATTCGATAGGGTCACCATTCTCAACCATTATCTGGACAATTTTCCCCGAAACATCAGATTCAATCTCGTTCATAAGCTTCATCGCTTCCACGATACAAAGGACGTTGCCTTTCGAAATCACAGAGCCGACTTCGACAAATGGCGGAGCATCGGGTCCGGGTGCCCGGAAAAAAGTCCCGACAATGGGCGACTTCACTTCATGTAATTTCGATTCGGCCTTCGATTCCGCGGCCGGGACCGTAGCCTGCCCAATGTGGCCGGCATGAAGATGAGCCGGAACCGGTTGAGGCCCAACAGAATAAAACGCTTGCTGCGGAATAGCTACATTCGAAGATTTTGCAATGCGGATTTTCCTTCCGTCTTCTTCTATTTCAATTTCATCAACTTTACTATCGGAAATGAGTTCAATGAGCTTTGTTATGTACTCGATGTCCATGTTCGCTCCTGTATATTGATCTGGGATGCGCCCAATTAGAGCGAGATGCGCTAATTCTTCACCCGCTCAATGTAGTTGCCAGTTCGTGTGTCGATCTTGATGGAATCCCCTTCGTTGATAAACAACGGAACATTAACAGTAGCGCCGGTTTCAACCGTGGCAGGCTTCGTGCCCGGATTGGCACTATCTCCCCTCACACCCGGCACGGTTTCCACAATAGCAAGCTCAACTGTGATAGGTAATTCCACGCCGGTGATATCATTTCCGTTCATCAAAATATCAACCACAATACCGTCTTTAAGGAAATCTGCGCCATCCCCAATTTGTTCTTTCTGCACGGCCATCTGTTCGTAGTTTTCCTGATCCATAAAGACATAGCCGGTAGCATCGCGGTAGAGGTATTGGAATTGCCTTCTTTCAATGCGAATAATATCAATGGATTCGCCGGCTCGAAAGCGGTTTTCGATGACCTTTCCGCTTTTCAGATTCTTCAGTTTAGTTCGAACAAAGGCGCGCCAATTCCCCGGGTTTACATGTTGAAACTCGATGATCGTCCAAGGTTCATTATTGTACTTGATTACAAGACCCGGTCTGAAATCAGTAGTAGAAGGCATAATTCCTTTTTAAAACGTGAGATTTAATCCACCACTGAACAAATCTATGAGATTGGGTGAAAAATATAGGGATAGTCCATCTGAAAGTCAAGAAATCGTGGAAACGGTTCCACCACAATTCTTGCTTGCAACGAAATGATTTGCTAACGTGTCAAGCGAAAGGAAAATGAGAATGAAAAACACGTTAACATTTTTAGTTGTGATGATGGTTGCCTGGGCATGTAGAGGAAACAAGCAGCCAAAAGATGTAATCGACCAGGAAAAGTTTGAGTCGATCTACGTCGAGTTACTGGACTCCGCATCAACGATTCAACCGGATTCACTAAATGTTCCTATCAACCCGACGGCTGCAAGAATTCTCGAGCGCCATCAGGTTTCTCTCGATCAACTTAAGGCGACCGTAAATTATTATAATGCGGATACAAAAAGATGGAAGTTGTTTTATGAGGAGGTTGTGAAGAAGATGAATGAACAAACTTTGAAAAATTGATCGCGATAGTTTACTGCTTAACTATTTCTCCGAGCACAACGGCTTGCTCCTTTTTCCGTATCAAAAATTGCATCGCATCATCGACATCCTTTTTTGATACTACAGCGATCAAACCAATCCCAAGATTGAAAGTCACCCGCATATCTGCTTCCGGGACTTTCCCCGTCTTCTGGATGAGGGAAAAAATTGCCGGGCGTTCCCACGCGGTCCAATCTACACTCATCGTCAATCCTTTCGGGATGATCCTTGTTGTGTTGCCGATGATCCCCCCTCCCGTGATATGAGAGAAGCCATGGACCATGAATCTCTTTCTCAATTGAGTGATGATATCCAGATACGATCGGTGAACAGCGAGCAAGGAATCCCCAATCGACGTACCGAGATCTGCAACCTGTTCTTCGAGTTTGAATTTGGGAAGAAGAACTGAACGAGCGAGTGAGAAACCGTTTGTGTGTAGGCCTGTTGAGTGAATCCCAATAAGTACATCACCGTTTCGAATACGCTTCCCGTCTATGATTTCTTTCTTCTCCACCACTCCTACTATAGTGCCGGCAAGATCGTATTGATTGTCTCTGTAGAATCCCGGCATCTCAGCCGTCTCACCGCCGATCAATGAACATTTGTTTTCCTTGCATGCCTTGACGAATCCTTCAATAACGCTTTTCGCAGTTCCAAGCTTCAGTTTCCCGGATGCGAAATAGTCCATGAAGTACAATGGCTTGGCACCGGAAACGGCAATATCGTTAACGCAGTGATTAACCAAGTCCTCCCCGACAGAACCGTGCTTGTCCATCATTTGCGCAATCACCAGTTTGGTTCCGACTCCATCCACGCTGGAAACCAACACAGGCGACCGGTAGTTTTTGAAGTTGGCCTTATAAAGCGCTCCGAATCCGCCGATTCCGTTCAGAACGGATGGATTGAATGTGGAGCGCGCTGCCGCCTTAATATGGTCGACAAGGGCATCTCCTTTCCGGATATCTACACCTGCTGAACTGTATGTTTTTGGCACTTAATTCCCTTCCTTGAAGAATAACTTTCACCTCAAATGTTATCGACTATTGAGGCGAAATGCAAACGCAGTTTTCTGAGGATATTGAAACTTTATCTTGATAAAGGAGTTTGTGCTCACTATATTCAGTGGCATGTTGTGATGAAAATGGTTCATGGCGCTTATTGAGTTTCAGAACTCTCCTAAAAAAATTTCTGTTGGAAAAATTCTTTGCCTGGGACGCAATTATGCTGCTCATGCAAAGGAAATGAATGCAGAAACTCCTGAAGCCCCCGTTGTCTTCCTAAAACCATCAACTGCACTTCTTCCGGATGGCGGAGTAATAATACTTCCTCCAATTTCCAACGAGCTTCATCACGAAGTTGAAATGGTGGTTCTTATTGGAATGAACGGGAAGAACGTTCCGCGGAATCGTGCAATGGATTATGTTGGAGGTTACGCAGTGGGTTTGGATATGACATTGCGCGACGTTCAAGCGGACGCAAAGAAAAAAGGCTTGCCGTGGAGCACTGCAAAGGGGTTCGATACATCAGCACCGGTTTCAAAGTTTGTTGAGAAGGCGCAGATTGAAGACCCGAACAATCTCGAGATCAGCCTGAAGGTGAACGGCGTGGTCAGGCAGAAATCGAATACAAAGAATATGATTTTTAAGATTGAAGATATGATCACGTACATCTCTACCATTTTTACTCTTGAAGTTGGCGATTTGATTTACACCGGTACTCCGGAGGGAGTCGGTCAGGTTGTATCAGGCGATATCCTTGAAGCAGAACTTGCAACTGTAGTAACATTGAAAGTCAGCGTGCAGTAGCGTTCCATTTAACCGCAGTTTTATGGCAAAAGTAATCGCAATAGCAATTCCCAAGGGTGGTGTGGGCAAAACCACGACTGCAGTTAACCTCGCCGCCAGTCTGGCGGTTTCTGCGCGGCGAACCCTGCTGATTGACCTGGACACATCCGGCGCGTCAGGACTAGCTCTGGGTTTTACGGAAGCGACAACCAAATCCGGCGCCTATGAGATATTCAATTTTGTTTCCGGAATAAACACCACCATCCACAAAACCGAAATTCCAAATCTCCATATTGTACCGGCTAATGTTCACACGCTTCTGCGCGAAGAGCGTTTGATGAAGCTTGCGGACAATCGCTCGATCATAAAAAACTCAATTCGTTCGATAGCACGGGATTACGATTATATTATTCTTGATTGTCCCCCCTTCCTCCGCGGCTTAACGACAAACGCGCTCACCGCGGCTGATTCGGTCATCGTTCCCGTGAAGCCGGGACATTTTGCGTTGGATGCGGTAGATAAATTCTTCAAGTACATTGATTGGGTCCGGGAAGTGGCGAATACAATGATCCAATTGGAAGGTATCCTGATCACAATGCACGAACCAAATTCGAAACCCACGGACATCACGCTACGCGAACTTCAATCTAAATATCATAAGCATTTGTTTGATACTATGATTCCCAAGAACACGGCACTGGCAGAAGCGTGCTTCTACGGGAAACCGGCACTGCTCTACAATATAAATTCCCGGGGAGCGGAAGCATATCTGCAATTGGCTCGTGAGATCACCGCAAAAGAATTACCGCTTCAAATCCCGCTCGTTCAACCTGTCAGTATATCTGAACAGATCAGCCGACAAGCCTGAAAAAACCGGGGAGATGATGGGGAGATTACTTGTTGGATTCATTTGCTTCGCATTCATTTCCCAGCTCATAACTCCCCCGACAGAAAAACAAGCAATACGGCCGGAGTCTTTCCCAATCCCGAGTTCTGATTCAATCAAAACAGATCTGGCAGATTACATCTGGCCTACCGACGCTGGTCGGGTTGTATCCTCCGTCTTTGCAGAATATCGCACCAGCCATTTTCACGGCGGTATCGATATCAGCACTGGCGACAATACAGGATTTAAGGTCTTTGCATCGAGGGGCGGATACGTTGCCCGCATTGTCGTCGGACCTTCAGGTTATGGAAAGATGCTCTGGCTCAGGCATGCCGACGGGTATTATACAACGTATGCGCATCTAAGAAACTTCAATGATGCAATCGATGCTTTCGTCAAGAAAGAACAGCTCAGACTGGAGCGTTACCCTGTAACCATAGACTGCGCGCCTTCAGATTTTCCGGTACAGAAGGGTGATGCCATCGCATTCACGGGAGAAACGGGCACAGGCTCACCGCACCTTCACTTTGAAATCAGAGACGAGAACAAAGATTTTATCAATCCGCTGCTATGCAAACAGTTCACGTTTCCCGATGACAGTATTCCCCGTATCCGGAGAATCGCATTAACACCATTGGGCGAGAACTCTGTCATCCAGGGCTCATTTGCCTCGTACACACTCAACGTTAAAAATCCCATCCGTCGCACAATCGTCTTACCGGAAACTCTTCATGCCTTCGGTACTTTTGGATTTTCGGTGGACGCGCGTGACCGGATTAATTTCTCACGGTTTCATAACGGAGTGTACGGCCATAAACTGTTTCTCGATGACTCTCTCTTGTACATGATCCGATTGGATCGGGCTCCATCGACCGACGATTACCAAATCGGCTTGTATTACGATTACAATTTGATGTCCGAGGAAGAGGGGCGATACGAAAAACTGTATATGGAATCTCCCAATCGTCTTCCCTTCTATCAACCCAGGCAGGTTGGGTCGGGAATTATTAACACTGAGAAATTTCGGCAAGGCACGCATAGATTCAAAATCGTTACAAGTGATTTCGCAAAGAACACGACTGAGGTTTCAGGCGTGGTGGTGTTTTCGCGGCCGTCCGACTTTTCTATTGCCGCTTCTGACGGTTCGCTTTCAATTCTACCGCCGCCCGAGAATCCGGATTTGCGCTTCCGCCTTTTTGCGAAGTCATTTCAGAAAAACAAATCTGCATGGGTGGAATACACCGTCCCCCCATCAGGGATACCATTTCAATATTCAATCATCCCCCGTTCCTTTGATCTCATAAAAATCGTTGCCCTGAATAATTTTGGCACTCCCTCACTGCCACGTTTTGTTTATGCGCGTAAGACAAAAACATCAATAACTTCGTTTGAACTTAGTCACGAAGTAAAGCAGGGGTTTGTTCGTTTTTTTGTCAGAACGAAATCGCCATTGGTGTCGCTGCCTTCAATGTCCGTCTATGAAGGTAACGGCACGCGCGCAATGTCTCTCTCTCCCATTAACTTTGACTTGTACACAGGAACGTTCAAACCCGAAGCAGCCCACAACGGCAGGCGGACTCTTATCTTCGAGCATGAAACAAACGGGCGCCTGCAGAAGACAGACTATGAATTGAACCTGCAAACCATTCTCCCGACACGATCGTCAGAGATTTCGTTCGATGGCGGAAATCTGATCCTCGTCGCAGACTCGGCCTCGGTGTTCAGAACAACTTTCATGGAGATACAAAAGCGTCGCGACGGCAGAAAGAGATACTCGCTTCTTCCCCGTTTTGCCATCCTCGACCGCGGTGTTACCGTCAAGATAAAAACCGAATCCGATGGGCATCACCAGTCTATTTATTTCCGTGGCCGCAGTTCACGTTGGTCGCTCTCGCCCACACAACGCTCCGGAGAATATCTCGTCAGTCAGCTCAACAGAATGCTGGGCGATGTTACCGTGATGACCGATTCGAGACCGCCCACCATTTCCCGCCTATCGGTTCCTACCAGATCCAAAAAGTTCCCGCACATTGTTTCCTTCCGTGTGCGCGACAACTTAAGCGGCGTTGAATATAAAGAGCTAAAGCTCTACATTGATGGCGAATTTGTTGTTCCCGAAATCGATGGTGAGCATCGGCGCGTTGTTAACAAGCTCGAGCACCCTCTTCAGCGCGGCTCCCATACCATCAGGATTCAAGTGAAAGATAGAATGGGCAACACTCAGGAAGTTCGGCGTTCGTTCAAAGTCCGATAACTGTCCGCCATAGCTGTAGCAATCGACGAAGCAATTCAACTACTGAAATTGCTTCGATTGTTTTATGGGAACGTCTTTGCAAAGCGGGATCTATCTTTCCATCTCTCACAATTTTATTTCCGGAGTTTTCTTGTCTGATTCATCATCATTAGCAAAAGTATATTCTCCCACAGACGTGGAAAAGAAATGGTACACGTTCTGGGAAGAGAATAATTTTTTCCATGCAGAAGTAAATCCGGAAAAGCAGCCTTACACAATTGTCATCCCACCGCCAAATATTACCGGCGTTCTGCACATGGGGCATGTCCTGAATAATACGTTGCAGGATGCTTTTATTCGTTACCGGCGCATGCAAGGATACGAGGCGTGCTGGATTCCGGGAACTGATCACGCTGGCATTGCGACCCAGAATGTTGTCGAAAAATCGCTGAAGAAAGAGGGCAAGACGCGCCACGATTTAGGCCGCAAGAAATTTCTGGAGCGTGTATGGCAATGGAAAGAACAATACGGCGGCGTCATCATCCAACAGTTGCGCACGCTTGGCTGCTCGTGCGATTGGGAACGTGAACGCTTCACACTGGATGCGAGTCTTTCTGCTGCGGTCACGGAAGTATTCGTCCGCATGTACGAAGATGGATTGATTTACCGCGGCAAGTATATAGTGAACTGGTGTCCAAAAGATCACACGGCGATCAGCGACGACGAAGTAACCTACACAGAGCAGCAGGGAAAAATCTATTACATACAATATCCAATCAAGGATTCATCGGAGTTTGCTGTCGTCGCAACAACAAGACCCGAGACGATGTTGGGAGATTCAGCCATTGCAGTAAATCCCGCGGACGAGCGTTACAAACATCTTGTTGGCAAGATGGCCTCGCTTCCTTTGACGGATCGGGAGATTCCAATTATTGCAGATGATTATGTTGACCCTGAGTTCGGAACAGGAATGGTTAAGATAACTCCCGCGCACGATCCGAACGATTACTGGGTTGGACAAAGACACAATCTCCGACAAATCAACATCTTCGATATTTCGGCAAGACTGAACGATGAAGTCCCGACAAAGTATCGCGGCCTCGATCGCTATGAGGCACGAAAGATCATGTTGAGTGATCTTGCCGAACAAGGGCTATTGTTAAAAGAGGAAGACCACACGAATAAGATCGGGCGCTGCTACAGATGCGAGACCGTGATCGAACCGTATCTCTCCGATCAATGGTTTGTGAAAATGAAACCACTCGCAGAACCGGCGTTGAGTGTCGTGCTCGACAAGACGATTCAGTTCTACCCCGACCGATGGACGAAAGTGTATGAACATTGGATGACGAATATCCGTGACTGGTGTATTTCGAGACAACTGTGGTGGGGACATCGCATTCCGGTTTGGTATTGCGTTGGAGATGAACGATGTCTGCTGGAGTGCAAGCAGCCAATTGTCAGTCGCACGACACCGGAAAAATGTCCGTACTGCGGCAGTACAAATTTGCGTCAGGATGAAGACGTGCTCGACACGTGGTTCTCGTCCTGGCTCTGGCCTTTCTCCGTTCACGGATGGCCGAACGAGGAACAAGCGGGCAAAGAAAAAGAACTCGCGTATTTTTATCCGACAGACACACTCGTGACAGCGCCGGATATTATTTTCTTCTGGGTAGCGAGAATGGTTATGGCCGGATTGTATTTCGGTCCGAGCTTTACGAAGAGTGATGATCCGAAAAAGAACATTCCGTTCAGGGATGTGTATTTCACGAGTCTGGTGCGCGATGAGAAGGGTCGGAAAATGTCGAAGTCACTCGGCAACTCGCCTGAGCCTGTCGATTTGATTGCAGAATACGGAGCCGATGCTGTGCGGTTTACAATTCTGTTCCTCGCTCCGCTGGGACAGGATATCTTTTATTCAAAAGAGAAAAATGAAATAGGCCGCAACTTCGCCAATAAGATTTGGAACGCTGGAAGATTTCTGCTGATGAATCGTGAACAAACGGGAGAAGCGACGGAGACGAGCAAGGGTGACTTCAATCTCAATCATCTCGATCTGGCCGACCAATGGATTCTTTCGCGGTATCATTCCACGGCGCTTGAGTTGCAGAAATCGATGGATGAGTTCGACATCAACAAAGTAACAAAGCTCGTGTATGATTTCTTCTGGCATGACTACTGCGATTGGTATGTGGAGATGATAAAGTCAAGATTGTACGGCGATGAGTCGTTGGAGGCAAAGCAATCCGTTGTCTCGCGAGCCCTCGATATTTATGATGCCGCCTTACGACTTCTGCATCCCATCATGCCTTTCGTTACGGAAGAATTGTGGCAGAATATCCGTCAGCGTCAGCCGCAGGCGACCATTATGCGGACTCCTCTCGCGGCGCCCGATCCCGAACTCGTCAACATACAGTTCGAGAGTGAGATGGTGTTCGTGCAGAATGTAATCGAGTCCATCCGAAATATTCGCGGAGAGATGCAGATCGCTCCTTCAAAAGAAATTTCGCTCGTTATGAAACTCAGCGGTATCCGGGATGCGGCAAGTATTCAAAAATATGAAGGCTATCTCAAACGACTGGCGAGAGTTTCATCGCTTACTTTCATCGAAGATAATACGCGACCCATGCTCTCCGCAAGTGGAGTTGTTCAGGGCGAGGAGTTTTTCATCCCGCTGGCTGGACTCATTGATGCCGACGCTGAGAAACTACGATTGGGTAAGGAGATTGAGAGAATCTCGGGGTTGTTGAAGGCGGTTGAATCCAAACTGAACAACTCAAACTTCGTCGACAAAGCTCCGAAAGAAGTTGTGGAGAAGGAACGCGAGAAGCTGAGCAATTTCGGAGTGACGTTGGAGAAATTGCAGAAGAGTGTTGAGGCGTTGGGTTAGATTATTATCAAAGTCCGCCCCAACAATTTGAGGCGGGCTTTCCACTCATCTCAAAAGTGTCATCCGTTTCGTTTCAACAAAATCTCCTGCTTGAATCCGGTAATAGTACACTCCGCTCGATAGCCCGCTCGCATCGAATTGCATATCGTACTCGCCCGCCGATTTAACCTCATTCACAAGCGTTGCAACTTCACGCCCCATCATATCGAAAACCTTCAATGACACAACTCCCGAGTTAGCAACCGCAAATCTCAAATGCGTCGTTGGGTTGAATGGGTTGGGATAGTTTTGAGCAAGCCCAAACTTTTGAGGAGTTGTTCCTTCTTCGACTGCACTGACACTCGAAGGCGTTACTGTGATCTGATCGGAGAAGTGTTGTGTTCCATCCAGATCGATTTGACGGAGTCGGTAATACCGGGCGACCGACGGTGCGATGCTGTACGTCCACGCGTATTGTTGTGGAGTTAAGGTTGTTCCATGTCCGGCCACAAAACTGTTCGCTACATCTGCAAAGTTCGACGTTCCTGTATCTGCCTGTTGCATCACGAACCCATAGTTATTTGTCTCAGAAATGGTTCGCCAGTTGAATGCAATGGAATTGGTTTGACCGACAAATGTTCCGTTGAACTGAGCCAGTTGCACAGGAAGCAACTCCGGCGTAAATACGATTGAAGTTTTCGGATCGCCAATCACGACATCCATCCATGACACCAGTAACGACGCCATGAAATAACTTTCAGCAAGATTATAGTTCGAGGTATACCGATCGAACAATATATACGCGTGCGCCATAGCATTTAAATACGGCTCGTAGACATATCCTTTCACTCCGCTGATGCCCTCTGCTATGAGATCTGCAACGAGTGATTGACCATACGATGGCGGGTTGTTGAACGAACGTCCCGACGTGGAGACGTATGTTTCTGCAATTGCACCCGGCGCGTATGTATTATGTGGAATCGCATTTTGTGTATACATGTATTGGTAGTGATCATTGCTTCCCCAGCTCATATAGCCAATCAGGTTTTGCTGATTCGTTTGAAAGATGGTTGTCGCATCGAGAGATACAACTTTCCCGCGGCCTTCCAGAGTGGTTCTCGCTCTTGCCATATATGTGTTGAGAGGTGAACTCCATGCCGGATCCTGATCGAACAAGAACGTAGAATGCGCACTCACTGTAATGTTTGGTCCGCTGCGGTCAATCAAATTCAAAACATCAGCTACGCTGTAGCCGTCGAGACGCGTAACGAGATACATGCCGTAAGCGGCGCGGGTGAAATGTGCGTTCTGGTAAAAGTACGGCGACATCTGCGGCCCGGCGCCTCCAATGGATACTGCATTGGTTCCAAGTATCAACATCAGCTCGCTTTCCACAGAGGAAGAAGGTGAACTTTGAGAAAATACGGAGCCGCGATTAACCTTCAACGGTACTCCCTTGGTCGTAACAATGTAGTTTATGGAATCTCTGATATTGTTGAGAATGAGTTGATCTTCAACCTGCGATCGCAGCACGTTGAACATTGTGCTGTCAATTTCCTCAGCCGTGTCTACGCTTACGTAAATCACGTTTGTCTGCGGAATATTCCTGGCGGCCCTGAAATATTGACCGATAGTTTGTGATGCTGCACTGTTTGTATTAATGATAACGACAACGTCGTTATACGACGTTGATGCTTGAGTAGAAAAAGCTGCAAGCACAATAAAAATACTTATATATAGTGTTCTTCCCATGGTACTCTGTCCCGCTCATAGTTATACACTATAACTCCATGAACGCACGGAACGTGCCATTCGGCCTTTGGGAAAGGGAGATGGTAACTTACAACACAGATGATTTACCCCGCTATTACATGCGATTCAGGCTCATTTCAACTGTGAAAAAACAATTGCGGTTGAGGAAGAAGTGAGGACTTTTTGCAGGAAAGAGGTTTGTACAAACTACACAAAAAAAGGGGCTTAGCCTTGGGTGCTAAGCCCCAGCAGGTGTGAGACAGTTCGGCGCTGAACGTGGTCCCTACCTACACTGAACTACATCAAGAAGAACCATACAACTAATACTACTTTCAATTGATCAGGCGGGGTTGCCGAAGATGATGCAGGCCGTGGGCCGACGTTATGTCCGTCTTTTCAACGATACCCATGGGCGCAGCGGTACCTTGTGGGAAGGTCGCTACAAGTCGGCGCTGGTCCA
>JBBRUI010000101.1:0-13220 GCA_038247945.1 Bacteroidota bacterium
AGCCCCCTTTACGCCCTATTTTTTCGCTGGTGCATTTGGCGGGCCCCGTTTCTGTTCAGGCGGGAATTACGATTACAATTATGTAGGCGGACATCGAACGGGTGATTTTGACAGCCGGGAAACGACAAGCCCATTTCAATTCGGTGTTCTCGGCGGGGTCGGCGCTGAATACAAGCTGGATCGCGGATTATCTTTGTTTGTCGATGCCCGATATCAGTTTGGGCTGAACAATATTTACAGAAAGCCTTCAAACGTTCAACCGGCATCACTCTTGCCGGATCCCGTTATCAAATATCGTGCGTTCAATATCCGCGGCGGTATTCTGGTTGATTTGTAAACGGAGCAATCACCTTTGCGGAATCGGAATGCTGAATGCTTATCGACAAATTCCTGCCTGCGTGGGATGTTCAAGCAGTCCACTCCATTCTTGTGCGCGGAACACCTGACGAAGTATACGATGCGTTGCGAAGCCTGAACCCATCTTCTTCGCCGCTCGCACGGTCGCTTGTTTTTCTTCGAAGCCTTCCTGCACGACCGCGGAGAGCAAAGGAAGATCCGTCTTCCACTGCTCTCGATCGGTTCTTGAAAAACGGATTCATTCTTCCGGATGAAAAACCCGGCGAAGAGCTTGTGCTCGGGATCGTCGGAAAATTCTGGACAATCTCCGGCTGCCTTGAGCAGATGAATCCGGTTGAGTTTGTTAGGTTCAATAAGATCGGTTATGCAAAGGCTGGCTGGAATTTTTATTTACGAAAGATGCCGGACGGATTCACACATCTCGGAACAGAAACACGGGTTGCCTGCACCGACGATTCATCCGGAAGAAAATTCCGCCGCTACTGGTTCTTTGTAAAACCGTTCAGCGGCTTGATTCGCATGGAGATGCTGCGTACTATTAAGCGTCGTGTTGAGCAATGAAAACTATACGAACAATCGTTCTGTTTTCATTCTATCTGCTCGTTTTAATCCCACCGGCAAACGGGCAACCAAAGCAAAAGACTCCATTGGAAGGATTGGAGTCCATTCCATTCCCTCCAAAGACTATTCAAGAAGCATTGCGACGATGTCCTGGCGACAGGGACACACTTGTACATTCTCTTGCCGAAGATCTTGATTATTACGTTGGGGAAAAGGAAATAGAACTCGGTAAACACGTTGATAATCCATTCCACACATTCGACGGAAAACCATGGACCCGGAGAATGAAGGAAGGATATCAGCGGGCGCAAGAAAAGCTGCGTAAGGAAATTCAAAACAATGAACGCGATATTCCCCGTCTCTTGGCAAATATTGCGGACTCGTCTGCACGCAGACTGTTAGAGGATGTACGAATGATTGGCGAAGAGCTTGATTCAAAGATCAAAACCTGTCAAGCTGGAAAGTCTGGATACGATACACTCTGCGTCGAAAGGGCAGAAACGGGGGCGTTAGAAAAGCGACAGGATGCATCATCCGACTTTCTTCGTGATGTGAACCTTTCGTGGAGTGGGTTGCTTGATTCGCTCAAAACAATAATGACCAAGCGTCTGGAACTTGCTCGAGAAGTCTCCGTAACGGAATCTAAAAAGCAAACTATCCAGTTATGGAAAATCGTGCGGAAGGTTCTTGAAACAGAGGAACACATAACAAAGTTAGCCGTTCAATTTTCCAGATAAGGCATGCAATGAAGTTCTTCTCGTTCATTTTTATTCTTCTGTTTCTCCCGGCCGGAACAGATGTATTTGCCCAGGAGAAGATCTATTCCCGTCCGGTGCATACGTACTCAATCGTCGCACGCGATTCCGTAACCGGCGATATGGGTGTTGCAGTCCAATCGCATTGGTTCAGTGTCGGCTCGCTCGTAACATGGGCGGAAGCTGGCGTGGGAGCGGTGGCAACGCAATCGTTTGTCGATCCCGCGTACGGGCCGCTTGGACTTGACTTAATGCGGGCCGGGAAGACTGCAAATCAGGCGTTGGAGGGATTGCTCGCATCCGACCCCGGTAAAGATGTACGTCAGGTTGCGATGATCGATGTGAAAGGAAACGTTGCGGCGCATACAGGCAGCAAATGCATTCAGGGCGCCGGCCACATCGTCGGAAGGAATTATTCGGTGCAGGCGAACTTAATGATGAATGATAAAGTCTGGCCCGCAATGTCAAAAGCGTTTGAGAATGCAAAAGGCGATCTGGCTGAGAGAATGCTCGCCACTCTCGATGCGGCGCAGTCTGTCGGAGGCGATATCCGCGGGAAGCAATCTGCCGCAATACTGATCGTAAAGGGAAAATCCACCGGCAGGCCGTGGGCAGACCGCGTAATGGAATTGCGCGTCGAAGATCATGAAGAACCGCTGAAAGAACTACGGCGCGTGGTTGACGTTCAGCGCGCCTACGAGCATATGAATCAGGGCGACCTCGCTGTTGAACATAACGATGTTGAAGCGGCGCTGCGCGAGTACGGGGCGGCCGAGAAGATGTTTCCCAAAAACCTCGAGATGAAGTTCTGGCATGCCGTTGCTCTAGTGAACGTCGGCAGAGTAAAGGATTCGCTGCCCCTGTTCAAAGAAATCTTCGCTCAGGATATGAACTGGGCAACTCTTGTTCCCCGGCTTCCGGCTTCTGGAACTTTGATAGCGGACGAAAGAACGGTAAAGGAAATTTTGTCTGTCGCACCTAAGAAGTAAGTCGGCGCAAATTTCTTTCCCTCATCACAATTCATTTTTATTTCAACGAGATTAATGCCTAAACCTTTCTCAGGTATTTTAGAAATCGATTCCCGGCGATTCGGGTTCGTTCGTACACCATCTCTCACGATGAAGCAATCGAGTACCGATGTATTCGTGCCGCCTGCGTTGGTTGCCAAGAACAATTTGCGGACCGGCTCCTTTCTTGAGGGCACAGCCGAGGAGAAAAAGAACAAAAGTCCCGAGGCAACCTCTATCGAGAAGGTAAACGGGCTTTCCACGGAGGAGTGGATAAAAGTAAAAGAGTTCAGCCAGCACGAAGTCGTTTCGCCGGATGAAGTCGTAAAACTCGAGGGGCCGGAATCCAATATCTCCATGCGGGTGGTCGATTTGTTTTGTCCGGTTGGAAAAGGACAACGTGCATTGATTGTTTCTCCTCCGAAAGCCGGCAAGACAATGCTCATGCAGCAACTCGCCCATGCCATAAGCATTAACAATCCCGAAATAGACTTGCTCGTGCTCTTGATCGACGAACGGCCCGAGGAGGTAACGGACATGAAACGTACGATCAAGGGTGAGGTCTTTGCCAGCTCAAGCGACAGCGAACGCGGAGCGCATGTCCGTCTCGCTCAACTCGTACTGGAATATGCACGCCGGAAAGTCGAAGCGGGCAAGGATGTTGTGATCCTGCTTGATTCGCTTACACGGCTGGGTCGCGCATTCAACATTCACCAAAAAAGCAGCGGCAGAACAATGTCCGGCGGCGTGGATGCACGTGCATTGGAGATTCCCAAACGCATCTTCGGAGCTGCACGCAATTGCGAAGGTGGCGGCTCGCTCACCATCATTGCCACGGCGTTAATCGATACAGGTTCGCGGATGGATGAGCTGATCTTCCAGGAATTCAAGGGCACAGGCAATATGGAACTTGTGCTCGACCGCGACCTTGCGAATGAACGCATCTTCCCGGCCATCAATCTTGTATTGTCCGGCACGCGGCGCGAAGAACTCCTGTTCGGAGAAGCGACCACCAGACATCAAACATTGCGGCGCGCCATCGCACGCATGTCGCCGCGGGATGCAATGTTGACTGTGCAGAAAATGCTCAAGCAATATCCCACCAACGACCTCATCCTGTCAAAATTCTAGAGACGGTTCTTCGTCGCTATGCACTCAACTACTCTCACAATCCAACCCCCTCCCAATTTTAATTTCTGGCGTGCTGCGTACAGTCACGGCTGGTGCGATCTACTGCCTTTTTCATACAATCCGGATTTACGCCAGATCTCGCGTGTGCTGACACTGAACGACGGCACAATTGTTTCAACTCTGTGGAGAGAAGAAGGCAGCAAGATAAAAGTGAAGGTCGATTCTCTGCTTCCTCTCATGGCCTCTCAGAAAAAATCCGTCATAGCCCAGGTGAAAACATGTTTGAGGCTGGATGAAGATTTTGTCGAGTTTCATTCCGCTGCGGGTAAACACCGTCATTATAAATGGATCGTGACGAGCAGTTCGGGACGAATGCTTCGCTCGCCCACCGTCTTCGAAGATGTGGTGAAGATGATCTGTACAACGAATTGCACGTGGGCGCTTACAAAAATAGTGGTAACAAATCTGGTGACGCATCTGGGAGAAGGAATGAGCGAAACACTGCATTCATTCCCGGCGCCGGCTACAATCGCCGGTTCGTCGGAAAAATATATTCGGAAAGAAATCAAAGCGGGCTATCGCTCGCCGTATCTGATTGAGCTTGCGGAACGGGTCGCCGCGAATGAACTTGATCTCGAATCGTGGCGGAGTTCAGATCTTCCGACGGACGAGTTGTTCAAACAGATGCGCGGCGTGAAGGGCATCGGTCCGTATGCGGCGGGTAATATCATGAAGCTCATCGGGCGCTACGACTACCTGGGGCTCGATTCGTGGGTGCGTGCGAAGTACTACGAACTGCACCGCAAAGGACGGAAAGTAAAAGATTCAACCATCGAAAAACATTATGAGCCATACGGCAAGTGGCGGGGATTAATTTTTTGGCTGGAGATGACGCGGTACTGGCACGATGAGAAATTCCGCCTCTGAATCTAAACTCTGAGCGAAGCGAAGAGTCTCATACTCCAGAATTCCGAACTCCCTAAGCGGTCTGTTTGTTTGATTCATACCGATGGGTTGTCAATAGTTGTGGCGAAAAAAGAAATGACGAAAGAAGATGTTCTCCAACAAATCAAAAAAGAATTTGCAACCGCGGAACATGCCCAGGGCATAGGCAACCACGGTATGGCGCGGGTTTGCGCTCGGCGCGCGGCGGGAATCGCAATCACCTTTTGGCTTCATACGCATCCCAGGCCTGAATGGGGTTTGAATGCAATGAACCAGCTTCGCTCGTTGCAGGATGATGAGAATATTCCTCAAGCAATACGCGACGCGGCTCAACATCTAACAACAAAAGTAACCGCGCAATTCGCCTCTCCGTCCTCGACAAATCCTATGGAAGACGGCAAGATTATCGTCGAATACTTTTTGTAAGATGTTCGGCTTTACAGATCAACTCCCAACCCCACACTAAACCCATTCATCAACGCGAAATTGCAACCGCGATTGATTGTCTCTTAAATCTTTCTTTTCTTGTTCTTAATCCCATGAACATTGCTGAAGAATACAAGAAGTCTCTGAAAATGGCGGAGGCCGAAGAGATTCTCGACCTCATTCTCTACAGGCCGATCGCATTCGTAATTGTAAAATTAATCTACCGTCTTCCGATAACGCCTAATCAAATTACCTACAGCGCGTTGATTGCCGGCCTCATCTCGGCGTTTGAATTTGCACAGGGAACAACGACCGGTTTTGTTTGGGGCGCTGCGTGGTACGCAATTGCCAATGTGCTTGATTGTGGAGACGGAATGCTTGCCCGATTACAGAAAAGCGGTACTCCGCTTGGACGGCTTGTCGATGGAGTTATTGATTGGATTTCGAGCGTTGCTATTTTCTTCGGACTCGGCATGGGATTGTCGGCCTACTTCGGCCAACCTTTGTATTGGCTGCTTTCCGTGGCCGCAGGGGTCATTTCCGGGTACCATGCAATGGTGTTCGACAAGCGACAGCAGGCATACATCTCCATCGTCCGCGGAGAGCGCAATTTCATGGAACGGGAGAGCGAGAAAATTGAAACCGAGCTGCAAAAGGGGGGAAATCTGATCCGCAAGTTTTTCCTCTCCATTTACAAATCGTATCTTGCTGTGCAGGAGGGTCCTGAACAAAAGGTGAAGGAAATGAAGCAGTATCCGCAGGACCTCTATCGGCAAAAAAATAAGACCATCATGCGGTGGTGGACATGGCTCGGCGCAACGACAAACCGGACATTGCTGATAATCGCAGGGCTTGTGTTCCATCCGGAATGGTTTTGCTGGGTTATTCTGGTTCCGGCAAACATATACCTGGTAGCAATGTTTGCATGGCAGAAAAGTATTACACGCAAACTTGATGAAGCTTCGAAACTTTACCCAACGCCCGCGGCTGTTGAAGATCCCGTATTCTAACACTCAACCCTTGAATAGGCTCCTGACGGGCTTGAATGACTCGCCTATTCATAAAATCCAAGAAAGGTAATTATGGACCAGATAGTTCTGGATCGAAACGAAAATCAGTATGGCCCCGCACCGGCGTGTTACAAAGTTCTTCACGATGCAAACCTTGAACAACTCAGTTTGTATTCACGCGACTTTGCAAAGGGAAGGAAGAGCGAACTCTCCCAGAAACTGGCGGATGAGATCGGCATTCCGGAAGAACGCGTATTGTTAAGTTACGGCAGCGAGGATATGCTGAAACAGGTCGTGCATTGTTACTTGCACGAAGGTGAACGGCTTCTGCTCCCGCAACAATCGTGGTGGTATTACAAGAAGATTGCAAAAGAAGTTCACGGCAACCATGTGGAGTATCCGTTGTATGAGCGGGGCAGCCGCTTTGAGTTTGATGTGGATGACATCATCCGCTTGTATGACATCCACAAACCGCATCTCATCCTCATCGCTTCGCCGAACAACCCGACGGGCAGCACAATGAAAAGCAATGACCTAGCCCGGCTCATCGATTATTGCTCGTCGTCGTTCATTGTTCTCGACCAGGCGTATTTTGGTTTTGAGGATTCCTCCAACGACCAGTTGAAAACATTGTTGAACAGGCACAGTCGCCTGGTTGTTCTGCGCACGTTTTCAAAATATTACGCGCTCGCCGGACTGCGGATCGGGTACACATGCGTCGGGTCGGACTTGACGCACCTGATTGAATTCAGTGCACGCTACCTTGGCTACAATCAGCTCACGGAAAAGATCGCTCTCGCTGCTCTCTCCGACAAGGGGTATTACGAGAGGATTACGCAGTATATGCGTGATGACAAAGCAATGTTCATTCACGAATTGAACATGCTCGATGGCTTTAAGGCATTCGAATCGGATGCGAACTTCATGCTTGTTCGGTTTCCGCTTAACCACAAAAAGGATTTGCAGGAGGGACTGAAACAACGCGGCGTGATCGTGAAATTCCTTGACGATCCCGGAGTCACCGATTGTATCCGCATTACAATCGGGACACGCGATCAGAACATGCGGGTGATTCAGGCATTCAAGGATGTCATGTCCCGGTTTGCGCTGCACGCGGAGATGGTACGGTAATGACGGGGATAATCCTCGCCGCAGGAATCGCATCCCGGCTGCGTCCGCTCACGAACAACATTCCAAAATCGCTTCTTCAAGTCGCCGGCAAACCGCTGCTTCAGCGA
This sequence comes from Bacteroidota bacterium, assembly GCA_038247945.1. Classification (GTDB taxonomy): domain Bacteria; phylum Bacteroidota; class Ignavibacteria; order UBA10030; family UBA6906; genus CAADGV01. The sequence continues at coordinate 7,431 of JBBRUI010000101.1, forward strand.
AACCTCGAATCTTTGCAACGCAACGGCATACGACGTTGCGTTCTTGTAACCGGTTATTTGGGGGAGATGATCGAATCGTTTGTAATCGCCCTGAATCTCTCCATGACATTCGAGTTCATTCGAAATCCTGTCTTCGATCAAACCAACAACAACTATTCTCTCTGGCTTGCACGGCCCGCCGTAGATGGCCAGGCTATTGTTCTTCTCGACGCTGACATTCTTTTTGATCAAGTTATTCTTGCCCGATTGCTGGCTTCTCCGCATGAAGATGCGCTTGTCATACGGACAAGCGGCCATCTCGGGGCTGAAGAAATAAAATGCATTGTTGATGCGAATGGGATGGTGACGAACATCGGCAAGCAACTCGATCCGCAAGCATCGGCCGGCGAATCTCTAGGGATCGAAAAATTCTCACCCGCCACAACCTCGAAGCTGTTCGACGTGTTATCCCGCCGTCATGTGATCAACGAGTTCTATGAAGCGTCATTCCAGGAAGTGATTGACAATGGCGCGAGAATTTTTGCAGTGGAAAGCGGCGGATTGCCATGCATGGAAATTGACACACCTTCCGACCTTGCTGCGGCGGAAGAGCTTGCAAAGAAACTACAGTGACGACCGCCTATTCGTACAACTCCTCTGTAAAATCCAACACTTCTGATGAACTCATCAACACGTATTTCATCCGTCCTATCGCCGGACTGTTCGTCCGCCTTCTTTATCATACCCGCATTACACCGAATCAGGTAACCTTCGCATCAACGCTGGTTGGATTTGTTGCAGTCGCTTATTATTTGGACGGATCGGCGGGACATAATCTCGTTGCGGGACTTTCCATCACGCTCAAAGACATCCTTGACTCCGCCGACGGACAACTTGCGCGTGCGAAGAGCCAGTACAGCCGTCGGGGGCGATTTCTGGACTCCATCGGCGATTTTTTTGTCAACGCTTTTGCGTTCGCCGCCATTACGATTGCACTCTTTCGGGAGTACCATTCTCTCTGGACAATTATTCTAGGCGCGCTTGCGTTCCTTGGTCTGACGCTCCGCGTATCCTATCACGTCTTCTATCAAGCATCTTTTCTTCATCTGCATGATCGCTATAATGTAAATCGGGTGACAGAGGAAATTCGGGAGGAAGATTTGCGGCAGGATGGAATTACGCTGCTGTTGCAGCAATTGTTTCAACTGCTGTATGGTTGGCAGGATTCCCTGATGAAAAGAATTGACACGTGGTCTCGGGACGGATTATCGCACTCTCAACGCAACGACAATCTTTGGTTTGGAGATAAAATTGCTTTGAGGATTTCAGGATTGATGGGTTTGGGAACCGAGCTTTTTCTGTTAACTGTTTGCTCGGTAATAAACACAATGGAAGACTATCTGTATTTGAATATCGGATTGATGAACGGGCTATGGCTGATTGCAGTTCTATACAGAAGAAGGTTGTCCGGACGAATACTTACTGTTCAGGCCTCTCGCGTTCTTTAAGGAGATTTTCCATGATCCCCGTGTGCTGGTCGAGAGAAATATCCAGCGAAGCACGCAAGTCTTCGGTCGCCGATAGTATGGTGTAGGAAGAAATTGTTTCCAGCATTGTGCGCAGGGTTTCGGTGTACATTTCGATGCGAATGTTTTTCTCCATCACCTTATGATCGGCATCGTTGATTGCGATCGACGAGCGGACCGCCGCGAGTAATCCGGTTTCTTCCCGTCCCGGCTTCCCTTCCGCCCACGTGTGTTTCAGAAAACTACGATATAACGCGATCGCCTCCCGACGCAGCACGGAACGCCGTTCATTCAAAGTACGCTCCCGTGTGTCCTCTTCGCGTTTCCAAACTCCTCCCCGGTTCGCACGCTGTTCAAATACTTTGCGGGCTTCCTCGCGCCGGTTCAGGTCGGTCAGAATGTCCATCTCGAAATCCTGCGCACGGGTACTTGAAGGATCAATCGCATAAACTGTTTCTATTTCAGCGCGGGCTTTGTCGTATTGCCGGTGCCGGTACAATTCCTCGACCCGCTTCAGGACCATGTCAATTTTTGACTTGCGGATAGCCCGCTTCTCCTCTTCCTCCCGCTCCTTCACACTGTACTCTGCAATCTCCTTTTGCAATCCCTCCACCTTATGCAAATGCTCTTCACGCCAGCGCCGCGTGCTTTCCTTTCGTACAATTTGGGTTTGACGTCCTTCATGAATTCTCTTCTCAAGCAATTTTGCAGTCTCATCATCAGGATTAACAAGATAGATCTTTGTTATCTCCTTCATTGCATCTTCAAAACGTTCTTCAGCGATATGTTCCTTTGCCGCGTCGATATATGCGCGGACTTTTTTTTGTTGGGCGAGTTTCCGGCCTTCGGCGATAGCCTGCTTCACCGCCTCCTCATGATTCTTCGTGAGCTCCTCCTGCTCACGCGTCATTTGTTCGATTTCCTCGTTGCGGATGCGATCTGCTTCTTCCTGTTGGCGGCGCTTGGCTTCAACGAAGTGTTGCTCTTCCAATTCCAGACGCAACGTCACTTCTTCGGTTTGTTTTTTTGCTTCAAGTTCAATACGCTCCTGATCAGCAGCCAGGCGCGCTTGTTGTTCCTCGGTAACGCGGCGCTGTTCTTCCTCCATCTGTTGCCGGTACTCAGCTTCAAGCCGAAGCCGTTCTCTCTCCTTCTTTTCAAGAATCACTTTGCGCTTGGCATCTTCCTGTTCTTCTAATTCTTCGCGCCTGCGCCGTTCTTCTTCAAGCCGTGCCTGTAACTCCTTCTCAATCCGTGATTGTTTGGCGAGCAGTTTTTCTCCCGTCTCTTTTGCAAGACGTTGGCGTTCAAGTTCCAGTTCCTGGGGGGCTTCTTCATGTAGTCGTTTATGAGCCTCAAGGCGTTGTCGCTCAGCTTCAAGAAGTCGTTGTTGTTCTTTTGTAAGCCGCGCCCGCTCTTCCTCAATTTGCCGCTTGAATTCTTCTTCGATGCGCCGGCGATCTTCTTCTTCCGCTTTGCGCTTGGCGACAAGCGTAACCTCGGCGAGTTGACGCTCCTCCTCCAGCTTGCGATGCTGTTCTTCGAGCTTGGCGTGCAGCTCCTCTTCAATGCGCTTTTTCTCGGATTCAAGCCGCGCGTGCGCTTCGCCCTCTATCCGTTTGCGCTCTTCTTCCAGTTGTTGGCGTGCCTCTTCGACAATCCGTTGGCGTGTAATTCCCTCCTCACGACGATACTCCGCCTCCATCAAACGCCGCCGTTCTACTTCTTCTCGCTTCCGGATTTCTTCTTCGACGAGCCGGGCTTCCCTTTCTTCCTCATAGCGTTTGCGTTCTTCCTCCAATTTTTTTGTCGCTTCTTCAAGCTTCCGGCGAATTTCACCTTCGGCCCGGCGATATGTTTCTTCCACCTCTTTGCGCCGCGCTTCTTCATCGGCTTTACGCCGGACCTCTTGCTCGACCTTGCGGCGTTCTTCCTCTTCCTCACGAACCGTGCGCTCTTCTTCCTCCTTCAGCGCGGCTTCAATAATTGCACGTTGGCGCGCCAACACTGTCTCTGCACGATGATGCGCTTTTTCAGCGCGTTCCCGGGCTTCTTCGGCTAACTTCCGCTGTTCCTCTTCTTCTTTGCGACGGGCTTCTTCTGCAAAACGGAGTAATTCCTCCTCCTCCACACGACGCTGGGCCCCTTCTACAATCCGGCGGGTTTCCGCTTCCGCCTTGTTTAGCCGGGTTTCAAGCTCTGCCCGGTAGTGGGTCACCTCTTCCTCGGCTTGTCGGTGCATCTCCTCTGCCATCTTAATACGCTCTTGCTCTGCTTGCAGGCGAGCTTCGAGTTCCAACCGATGCCGTTGGATCTCAGCTTCCGCGCGCTGTTGTGCCTCTTCAGCATGGCGCAGAGACTCCTCAGCAATTCGGCGCTTCTCCTCTTCACCCGCTTTGATAATATTCTCCAGCTCTGCCCGTTGGCGGCCTAATTCCTCCTCAGCGCTTTGTCGTGCTTCATCGGCAGCGCGGCGCTGTTCCTCCTCACTTTTCCGCCGGATCTCTTCGGCGCGCCGCCGCTCTTCCACTTGCTCGGCTTTCTTTTGGGCTTCTTCTGCCACCCGCGCACTTTCTTCCTCAATGGCACGAAGTCTCGCTTCCAATTCCGCTCGTTGATGCTCACTTTCAATATCAGATTGTTTACGCGCTTCTTCTCTCTTGAGCGCTGCTTCAACCAAAGCCCGCTGCCGCGCCAACTCCGATTCGATTATCATGCGGGATTCTTCCGAAAACCGGCGCTCTTCTTCATTCGATTTGCGGATGGATTCGATCAGCTTCAGTTCTTGCTGGTTCAGAGTTGCGCCTGCATGGTCGGGAACGGTTTGTTCCCGGCTTTTGAGAGTATATCCGGAAGGAGTCGATGAGGTGAATGGTACGTCGCCTATTCCCCGATTACGGGAAAGTACCAATTGTGCAGCCTGCAATTGCTCTTCACGCGTCAATGGCGTTGGAGGTTCGGTCACCGTAGCGGGCGGAACGGGGCGGGCGGAAGGTGAAGGGTCTTTTTCGTTTTGCTGTTCGATCGCGTATTGAACCCGCTCGCGATATGCAAGCGCATACGGATTATTAGGGTCGGACTGCATAGCCTGCTCCACAAGCTTCAGAGCAGCGTCGTAATCAGCCGTCTTGTACAATTTGTCAGCAAGCCTGAGGAATTCCCCGCTTTTTTTGCGCCGTTCTTGTGCTTCGTTGAGTTCAGACATGGGAGAGAAAAGTTCAGTTGGAATGGACGCGATAGCCACTCAAAATACACTGAAAAAATATATCCAATGCCTGTTTGAATGTCAATGAAGGTGCCTGGAACCGGACCCACCGGAAGAAACGACTCCTGAAGGCGACTGGGTCCGTCAGAGGCGTTCGAAACGAATATTCAGAATGCGGTATTCGCGCCAGTCTTTGTGATCAAAATGCCACCATTCGTCGGGATTTACTTTGAAGCCGGCCTTCTCCATTGCTTCACGAAGAATTTTTCTCGTCTGCTGTTGCCCTGCTGTTCCACCCTCGTAATCCGCGGCGGCTTTAAAGGTGAAGTCATCGTACGCACTCGGCATTGTGATTTCCTTTCCGGTGACAAGGTCATACAGCGAGAGATCGACAGCGCAACCGCGGTTGTGATTCGAGCCCCGGCGTGGGTTGGCGACGTATTTCTTTTTAGATCGTGGTGTCTCATCCCAGAATTTCTTCGTAACATCCCAGGGACGGTAACCATCGAACACCAACAAACCATACCCTTGCGAGCGCAATGCACGATGTGCGCGAACAAGGGCCTCAGCCGCCGGTCTCTGCAGAAATGCACGCGCTTGCGTATACATCTTGCGTCCCATAAAATTGTTCGATGTCGCGTACCGGACATCAAGCCTGATTGTCGAATCAAGCGTCACCAATTCCACCAAATCTGCTTCGCGAAATGTTCCTTTCTCACTAGGTTGAGAGAAAGCAGGAGAAAACATCAGCAGAAGGAAAAACCATTTCATACGTTTGAGTGATAAAAATAGACCGAGTGTTCCATGTTTAAGTGTTCCTTTTCCCATCGTTCGTACGGTCGCAACCACGGGTGGTGCGCAAAGACTTCATCATGCACCGGATTGGCGTACACTATGCGGACTGACTTCCCTTTTCCATCATTATGAATCTTCGAGAGAACCATATTGAGGGTTGTCGCACCGAATGGATTGAACAGCAGGAACACTGTTCCTTCGCTGTAGTCAAAACTCTCAGCGTCAGAATTGTAGACAACAACCGGAGAGTGGCTTCCACGCATCCGATTCGCATTCGACCGGGCA
>JBBRUI010000102.1:0-13137 GCA_038247945.1 Bacteroidota bacterium
CGAACGCGATCATTGGCCAGATGAGCATGACAAGATATCCCATGAACGCAGTGAGCTGTCCAACGGTCAACGCGCCTTCGATCACCCGCAGGCCGCCATTGTAGAGCGTAATGACCAGAGAGAAGCCAACAAGGAGAAACATCAAAGGCCACATGATGGACTGAACCCGCGCAAGAACGAGATTCTTCTTGAGATAGTCCCAGCTCATCGCGCGGAATAATCCGATTTCATACGCTTCGCGCACATATGCTTTCACGACGCGAATGCCGGAAAGATTTTCCTGTGCACGGGTCGTGAGTTTCGAATACTGCTCCTGCCGTTCTTCAAATTTTGAATGAATGATTTTGCCGAGCCGATACACAGCGTACGAAACGAGCGGCAGGGGTATCATCGCCAGCAGCGTGAGCTTCCAATCCGTGTACAGCATGATCACAAGCGTCATCGTGAACGTCATGATCGTATCGACGGGATACATGATGCCGGGACCGAGCGCGTTGCGCACCGCACCGATATCGTTTGTTGCGTGCGCCATCAAATCGCCGGTGGAGGTGTTTTGGAAATACGAGAGAGAAAGCTTTTGAATATGCGCGAGGAAATCGTTGCGCATATCGTATTCCACGCGCCGCGAGACGACGATGATCGTTTGACGAGTGAGAAACGTGAACACTCCTGAAACCAGCGAGAAGCCGACGACGGCAAGAGCCCACTTCATTAGAGTCATCCTGTCAAGATGCCCGGTTTCCAGTCCGGTTTTCAGGAGGTCGATTGCATGTCCGACGAACATCGGCTGTGCGACAGTAAAAAGATTGCTCGCGACAACTGTAAGGAGACCCCAGAAGAGGATTTTCTTGTATTTGGCGAGGTACGGTATAAGGCGTAAGAGAGGTTTCATTTCAGAAATTGGAACGTGTCTTCATTTATTAGCCGATAACTTCAAAGCCCGTGTATTTATGCAATACTTTCGGAACTACGATTTTTCCTTCGGGTGTTTGATAGTTCTCGATGATGGCCGCGACGATACGCGGAAGAGCAAGAGCAGAGCCGTTAAGTGTGTGAACGATTTCCGGTTTGCCGCCTGCCGTTGGCTTGAAGCGTATATTCATCCGCCGCGCCTGATAGGATTCAAAATTGCTGCACGATGAAACCTCAAGCCATTTCTGCTGACCTATCGACCAGACTTCGAGATCGTATTTCTTTGTTTGTGTGAAGCCAAGGTCCCCTGAACACATGAGCAGCACATGGTAGTGTAAACCAAGCTTCTGCAGCAGCCGCTCGGCATCGGCGCGAAGACTTTCGAGCTCGTCGTACGACGTGTCCGGCCGGACAAACTTTACAAGTTCGACTTTGTTGAATTGATGGACGCGGTTCAAGCCGCGAACATCTTTGCCGTACGAACCGGCTTCGCGGCGGAAGCAGGGTGTCCACGCACATAATTTTACGGGCAGTTGTTTCTCTGTAAGTATTTCATCCCGGTAGAAATTCGTTACCGGCACTTCGGCGGTGGGAATGAGATAGAACTCGTCCTTCGTTACGACGTACATCTGGTCTTCCTTGTCCGGCAATTGGCCTGTGCCTGTTGCGCTTTCCGTGTTGACCATATGTGGCGGCATCAATTCCGTGTAGCCTGCTGCATCAGCTTCATCGAGAAAAAAATTGATGAGTGCCCGCTCCAGTTTCGCTCCTTTGCCGACATACACGGGAAAACCAGCGCCGGTAATTTTCACGCCACGGGCAAAATCAATAATGCCAAGCTTTTCCACCAATTCCCAGTGCGGCTTGGGCTGGAAATCGATCACAGGAATTTCTCCCCACGTTGCAACGACCTGATTTTCAGCCGGTGTTTTTCCGTCAGGCACAGATGAATGGGGGATGTTTGGGATGGCCAGCAGGATGGCGCGCAGCTCCGTTTCTATTTTCGCGATCTCATCGTCCAACGATTTTATTTCATCGGAGACTTTGCGCATTTCTTCAAATACGGAACTGGCATCTTCACCTTTGGACTTTTTCTTTGCGACTTCCGCGCTCACGGTATTCCTGCGTGACTTCAGCAGTTCCGCCTGCTGCAGAATGCGTCGTCGCGTTTCATCGAGGGCAAGCGCTTCATCGACTTTCGCCGGATCTTCACATTTCTTCCCGACTCCGTCTTTGACGACGTCTTTATTTTCCCGGATAAATTTTATGTCGAGCATGTGTCCCTTTCACAATATTTCGGCTTCTCATTCTACCCAAATGGTGAGAGAGTTTCAAGGCGGGTTGTTAGTTAACGCCCGTTCATCTTGAAAAAGAGCCCGCGAAAAATCAAACACCTCATTGTGAATTTGAGTATATTAAAACAGGATTACACAGTTCAAATTGAATATCTCAAAAGGATAAAGAATATGACGAAGATGACTACGACAACAGCGACTCATCGCGGAGTTAAAATCGCAGTAGTGGTTGAAAGTTCGGGGCACGGACGGACATATTCCTGCACCAACAATTCAGGCAAGACGAAGTCGGCTCTGAAATGGTTTCCCACTCAGGGCGATGCGATTGCCAACGAGCGATACGAAATTGACGCTGTACTGCCGTTAATGTAGAACGGTTTCAATTGCCTCTCGGTTCACCCTCCTGGTAAATATCTGCTTCCTCCGATATGCGTGTCGAGAGGCTATTTATGAACGAGCTATTTTTGCAAATTTATTGCTTCTCCGGTGACCATTTGCTATAATCCTTTAGACGCAAGGTGCGATTCGCAGTCTGAGTTCGCTCGCACGTTTTTCTTTATATATTCTTGAAGCTTTCTCCTCTTATCAATCCGATTTCGTCCAACCTGCAAACTCGACATACTCTGATTTCAATCTTTCACAAAACCCACAGGAGCTGTAAGATGAGTAACGCATACAATATTCTGCTGTGCCGGTATTCAATTCTTATTGCTTTGATGTGTAGCGTGCCCTCGCTTGCGGTTATAGCGTGGTCACAGGACCAACCTGACCCTCGCAAGTGGAATGTTGATCCGCGGATGTCGAAAGTGACCGCAACAGGTGAGTTACCGGAGCTACCACAGGCAATACCAAATTTTGAAAACCCGAACAGAAGTCATCGGGTGTTTAACACGCCACAAGGGACGTACACTGTTGCGCCAAATTTTCGGGTATATCCTTCAACATACTCCCAGAGTGAGGTACCGATAACAAGACATCCGACAAACCCCAACATCATGTACGGTAGTTCCAACTCTGTTCGCTTCACGCCTTCGTTATTTATCAACGAGGGAATGTACCTCACGACTAATGGAGGTACGACGTGGTTCGGTGCCGATACTACGGCTGCTGCGCCACATACGAACCATGGCGGCGATCCGGCGCCTGCAATTGATGCGAACGGACGGCTCTACCAGTCATATCTTGGATTCTCGGTCAGCGGAATGTACACAAGTTACTCTACGAACATGGGAGCGACGTGGGCCAACTCAATAACACTTGAAAGTGGCTCACAAGATAAGAACCACACCTTTGTGGACAATACGCCCGGCAGTCCTTACTTCGGGCGCGTCTATGTTACATGGTCCCGCTTTACGGCGGCCCTCCCACCAGCGGTTGTGTCTTATTCAACAAATAGCGGAGTAAATTGGACTGCGGGTGCCATTATCATTTCCCCGGCTGCGAGCCACTTTCATCAGGGAGTAAACGGGGCAGTAGGTCCGAATGGAATAGCCTACATTTGCTGGCAAAACCCGACCGCCTCAAACCCCTTTACCGGCGATTATATCGGCTTTGCAAAATCGACTGACGGAGGCGTTACGTGGACCGCTATCAATAATGTTTATGACTGCAATGGTATGCGGGGAACACTCCCAACGAAGGCAAATATCAGAGTAAACGATTTTCCGTCGATGGGAATCGACATGACTAACGGCGCACGCGCCGGTTGGATATACATCGTGACCGCGGAGAAGAACCTCACTCCCGCCGGTACCGATCCTGATATTGTTCTGCACCGGTCAACAGACGGTGGAACGAGTTGGTCCGCCGGTATCCGCGTGAACCAGGATGCAGCGAACAATGGAAAGATTCAGTACATGCCCTGGCTGCGCGTTGACGAGGGTGGCGGTGTGAATGTTATCTATTATGATGATCGGAATACCTCATCTGATTCTGCGGAAGTTATGGTTTCCCGGTCGGTTGACGGAGGCACTACATGGACCGATATTGTTGTGAGCGATCATAGATTTAAACCGGCGCCGATTGCCGGGCTTGCTGGCGGGTATCAGGGCGACTATATAGGAATTACATCGGGTAATGGAAAATTGTGGCCCTACTGGTGCGACAAAAGTTCGGGCATATATCAAGCTTGGATTACGAGCGTCACTCTCCCGACGACCATCTCAACGTTTCCCTACACAGAAGATTTCGAAGGCTCTTCTGCAAATGATAATCCTACCACCGGGGGTTGGGGTTGGACTACTGGTCTTTATGGAGGAAGTGTGAATGAATGGGTAAAAGGAACGCCTGCAAAGACTCAGATCACGGGCGCTCACGGTGGAACAAACGCGTATGTCACCAAGCTGACGGGAGACTACAGTAATAATCAGAAATCGTATCTCGAGTCTCCAATCATGAACTTCGGTTCGCTTGTGGGAGCTCCGACTCTTTCCTTCTGGCATAATTTTTCAATGGAAGCAGGTAATTGGGATGCTGGCGTAGTTGAGTACTCGACAGATGGCGGAACTGTTTGGCGAAGGGTCGATAGTACGTTGGGCACCGGAGGAACTTTTAACACAAGCAATAGCATCGGCTGGTATAATAGCAGCAGCAATAGCGGCTCTTCCGAAACGCTTATTAACCCACCGAAGTTTGCACTTAAGTCCACGGCGTACACCGGAAATTCTTCCGGATGGATACAGTCCTTGACCAGCCTCGTCGGTCTCGCAGGACTTTCTGATGTCCGTTTAAGATGGAAGTTTGGCACTGATGTTAGCAACACCACGGGCGGGCCATATGACGGCTGGGCAATCGACGATGTCTCTATAACGACAATACCCCTTCCGATACAGTTGGGATATCTAAACGCTGTAGTGAACTTGAACGGAAAGGTGCACGTGAAGTGGGGAACAATTTCTGAAATCAACAATTACGGTTTCGAAATACAGAAGACGGAAAACCTCCCGGATTTCGTAACGATCCCAAATAGTTTTGTTGCCGGGCATGGCACCACCAACGCGCCCCAACATTATTCCTTTGTTGATAACACAACGCAGAGCGGGGTGTGGTTTTATCGTTTGAAGCAAATCGATCTCGATGGGTCGATTCATCTCACGGATCCGATTCAAGTGAGTATATTAACCGCAGTCGAGGGCGAAGCCGCACCGCGAGAGTTATCATTGAGCCAGAATTATCCTAACCCGTTCAACCCATCGACGCAGATAAAGTTCTCCGTTGAAGCAACGGGCCATGCACAACTCGATGTGTTCAACATTCTCGGCCAAAAAGTTGCAACGTTGTACAACGATATTGCCGAAACCGGCGTGTACCATACTGTAAGTCTCGACGGAACGTCGCTTTCGAGCGGGATATACTTCTATCAATTGGAGAGCGGAAAAAAGATTCAACTAAAGAAGTTGATGCTTTTGAAATGAGTGCGACGCATTGGTTGCCGTAAATTTTTCCAGAATATACAACAACATAACTAACTCACCTACAACACAATCTAATCGGAGGTCCCCATGAAACACATCTGCATTAAGTCATCCATCGCTGGTTGTCTGCTGCTGTTGCTACCAGTGCTTATCAAAGCGCAAAGCACTCCATCCAATCTCACCGCGAATATTCCGTGGTCACCCGCAAACTTCAACACCGTGGCGGACATACAGACCGCATTCACTAATGCGCGTGCCGGAGAGACAACGCAACTTCCCGGTAAGTCGTATTATCCGTTTCCCGCTATGACTCTTCCTGCACAGGGAACATGGGACGCGATGTCGAATAGTCAGAAAGCACTCTGGCTCATCAATGCAGAGAGAGCTGCGCGTAATGTGCTTCCGCTGGAAGGGGCGGATATCAACGCTATAAGCGTAGCGCAAGCTCATGCAAATTACCTTTTCACCAACCACCTCTTTACACACACCGGCTCGGGGGGAACCAGTCCGTGGGATAGACTCGCTGCGAATCCCGCTATCGGTGGACATCAAGATTTTCTTTCTGTTTCTGAAAATCTAAATGCGGCAGTCACAAGTGGTGGATCAATCGCGATGCCTGTCGAAAAAGCTATCTACGGTTGGATTTACGATGATGCGTCAAGTGCATGGGGACATCGAGTCGCTTGCTTGTTCGGGCCATTTACCAACAACTTTGGACCGGCAGGATCGGAAGGCATGATGGGTATAGGGCGTGCAAGTGGTGGCCCCTGGTCTGGATTTGGCACACCATGGAACTTCGCCGAAATCGTTGTGTTCAACGTGTTCGATCCCGATGCATCGTACAACCCGGCATTGCCTGTGCAATTGAGCATCTTCACGGGAAATGTTACACCACAAAACCAGATCCGCCTTCAGTGGACAACAGTAAGCGAAGTGAATAACTATGGTTTCTATGTTGAGCGCAAACAAGGCAGCGAATCACAGTTCATAGAAGTCCCGAACAGCTTCATTGCAGGTCACGGCACGACCAACCAGCCGCAGAACTACACATTTACAGACGCGGGGGTCAACACGGGCGCGTGGCACTATCGCTTGCGTCAGGTTGATCTTGATGGCACAGAACACTTCAGTGAACCAATTCAAGTTAGTGTACTAACGAGCATGCGAGAGCAAGCATCGCTTAAGTTTGCATTGAACCAGAACTATCCGAATCCGTTCAATCCATCGACGGAAATCAGGTTCTCGGTTGAAGCAACCGGACATACAACATTGGAAATCTACAACACGCTCGGACAAAAAACGGCGACGCTCTTTGATGATGTTGCTGAAGCCGGCAGTTACTACAACGTCCGGTTCGCTGGAAAAAATCTGTCAAGCGGTCTATACATCTACAGACTGCAGTCGGGTTCGTTTTCTGAAACAAAGAGAATGCTGCTTCTCAAATAAATAAAAATAATCATTCACAACCCTAAGCGAGGTGGTTTTATGAAACAGATACTTTCAATACTCACCGTTCTATGTGCAGTGATGCTTCTATCCGGAAACAGCTTTGCCCAGAACCCCACCAAAGTCGATTCTAAACATTACAAAGTTGAATTTGAAAACGACAAAGTTCGTGTGTTGAGAATTACGTACGGGCCCGGTGAGAAATCTGTTATGCACGAACATCCGGATGCGTTTGCTGTGTTCTTGACGGACATCAAAGGTAAATTCACTCTTCCTGATGGCAAAACCCTTGACAACACATCAAAAGGCGGAACGACAATGTGGACTCCGGCAGGAAAGCACTTACCTGAAAACACCGGAGACAAACCGTTTGAACTCATTCTTGTGGAACTGAAAACCAAGAAGAAATAACGGCGTCACGTCCGCCCGGATTCCGTCTTCAGGATTGACAGCATAAAGGAATATTAGAACTGCTAATCAATCGGCTGTATGAAAGTTTAGGCCAAACCACCATCAACCAACTTCATTCACTTCATTACAAGGATAAAATATATGAAACAGATCCGGTTCGCTTTCGCGATCGCATTTGCAGGCGTTATAATAGCAGGTTCGGCTCACGCGCAAGATCAAAGTGCTAATCACCTTTTTGTTGCGACAACACAGAAGGCATCTATGCCTGAGGGAGGCAGAGCTGCAGAACGCGATTCGTTGTTGCAGGTGTATCACGAACAAGTCACAAAGAAAAATCCTCACGTTCTGAGTCAAAGGGTAATGCAGCATTTTTACGGTAATAATAATCATGATGTGGTCACCGTTACGGAGTATAAGGACTGGGCGAGCATTGATGCGGCCACCACAATGGATACGGAACTCTTTGAGAAATACTGGAAGGACGAGGCAGCCCGACGCCAGTTCAACCGGGCGTTCAATAAGTATTTTTCAGGCCATTCAGATGAAATCTATTCCGAGAGAACGAAGCTGCGAAAGTAAGAAGTTGGATACGCCCGATGCCATGCCGTCGGAATCGGTGGTGTCCTTTTGATGCTCATCCCCGCAAATAGGGAGAGACAATTCACATTTTTTAGAGAAAGATACATATGAAGCAATTCGCAAGAATCTTCGTCATGCTTGCTGTGTGCACGCTGATCGCGTCCACAAATCTGTTCGCGCAAGAATGGAACGCCGCGCAAAAAGAAGTTTGGAAAAACGTTGAAGCGTACTGGGCACTTGATGCGGCAGGAAACCTCGACGGGTTTATGTCCTACTTCCATGACAGCTACATCGGCTGGGAAATCAGTCAACCTATGCCGGGGAACAAAGCGACGGCAAGGAAATTCATCGACCACGAATACAAAACGGAAAAAACAATTCTCTACAACATCACTCCTGCTTCAATCAACGTCATGGGCAATGTTGCGATTGCGAACTACTACTATTCGAGGATTGTCAAGGATGCGGAAGGCAAGGAGAAAAGCAGGTCCGGCCGTTGGGCGGACGTTCTCATGAAGCAAGGAGATAAGTGGGTGTTGATTGGCGATCATGGCGGGCGGACTTCGAAGGACTAAGTTGATTCGTGTGTGCATGGCTGTAGAAAAAAAAAGGCGATTCGGATAACGAATCGCCTTTTTAGTTTGGAGATTTCTCTGATATTACTGCAATGTAATTGTCCGCAGTGCAACCGCCTCGCCGATAAGAACCGCAACACTTATTGTGAAATAATTTCATTGCTTTGCCTGCCCTCGCGCTCCTTGTCCCGGCACCGGTGCGCTATCTGCAAGCATGCGCATTGTACGGTTCAACTGCGTCTTCAAAATGAGCAGTCCCTGCTCTGACGTGCTGGGTTTGTAGCCGAGCTCGACTTCCGCTTTTAGGGTCACGAGCCCGCTCTTCAACGGACGTGGCGCCGGCTGTTTCAGCGATGATGTTTTTATAGGTTGGATCAATGAAGCATCCAGGTTGAATACTTTTGCCAGCCTCAGTGCAAACTCGTAGCGGTTCAAAATATCCCGGCCCGCAATATTGTAAATGCCCGTCCGCTCCATCTCAAAACCCTGAATCAATCCGTATGCAAGATCGTCGACGAGTGTGGGATTACCAATCTGATCGTCCACAACATTGACCTGCTTTTTGTTCTCCAGACTTTCAATAAGCCAGAGAGCAAAGTTCGCCTTCACACCGGGAGCAAATCCGTACAAGACCATAGTGCGTGCAATCAGGAACGGTACACCGCTTGTACGCAGAATATTCTCGCTTGCGAGTTTACTCTTGCCGTAGTAGCTGAGCGGTTCGGGACGGTCATCTTCTGTATACGGGCCGGATTTTCCATCAAAGATATAATCCGTGGAGACATGAATGACTTTTGTGTCACGGATTTTTGCAGCGTCAACAATGTTCTCGACACCATCGACGTTGATGCGCCAGCAAAGCTCCCGTTCGCTTTCGCAGGCATCGACATTGGTCATTGCAGCGGCATTGATGATGACATCCGGCATGCATGTACTTACGAGATTTTTGATTTCTTTTTTATTCGCGATATCCACCTGTACATATTGTGCCCCGACAACCTGGCGGATTGGTTTTTCCTCAATCGATCCGATTGTCAGACTGTACGCCCCGCCGCGGACAATAATTTCGCACAGCTTCTGTCCGAGCAATCCGTTGCTGCCGATGACAAGAATTTTTTTATCGTTCATGTTGACGTGACCTAAGATTCAAATTCCTGCATGAGTTGAAGATTTGGAATCAATTTCGGTTCCAAGGTGATGTTCTGCTGAACAAGAACGAGCCTGTTTCGCATGAGAGCTTGAATATCCCGATCAATAGTCCTTACGGAGTTTGTAGAACGATAAAGGCGGGAGATAAATTCATCACTCCTTTCACGTATTAATTTGAGTTCTCTTCCTTCCGGGTATTCATCGACCAACCAATTTATTAGAGAAAAAATTCTTCCTCTTGAGGAATTATTCTTCGCAAGCTTCGGAGATGAGATAATCTCCCGAATATAATCCTTGAATAATACAATGCGAAGAAAATCATGCATTTCATTTTCCGCCGATTCCAATTCTTCCAAAAATCCACGAAGTGAAAAAAGGACGAATTCGTTCAAATCTCCATTATACTTGAATCGTGCATCTTGCAACATCTGGATGTATTTTCCGCGATTGCGGTAATAGAAATTCGCAAGCGAATAGAAGCCGCGAATATTATATCCGCCTTGATATAATATATAGGCTTCGAGCGCGCGCGATGTCCGCCCATTACCGTCAGCGAAGGGATGAATTGTAACCACATAGAAGTGAGCAAGAATAAAGCATATTACCGGACGGTATGCTTCTGCCAACTCTCTTGAGTTGATGAACTCAATAAATATTTTCATCAACTCAGGGATTTCTTCATGATTTGGTGGATGGAACTCACCGGCTGTGACATTAGTTGTGCGATAGATGCCGGGAGAAGTATTTGGATAGTCACAATCCTCAATAGTGATTCGATGGATTTCTTTAATCAAATCCTCGCTTATGGTTGAAGAGTTTTGTTTCCTATCTTGGGCACGGATATATTCGTGAACTCGCGAAGAATTGAGGACTTCTTGCTCCTCAACACTTCGAATTTTTCTTTTGTTTAGAACCTTCTCGATCTGTTGTGCATCTAATTGGTTCCCTTCGATCCCGGTAGTTCCTCGGATAGATCGTAAAATATTGAGTCTGTTAATTTTCCTTCGTAATCCGGGGGGAAGAGGAATTTTCGAAACAGCAATTTTGTATGCTTCAATTCGGACCAATAAGCTAACTAGCTCAGGATTAGTGAGACGTAAATGGGTTTGAAATTCAAGATATGGTGGAATCATGCAAATTTTTGTCAATGATTTTGTCAATGTAGTCTGGCCGTAACTCCTTTTGTGGGATAGCGTACCAGCCTGCGGCTTGCATTTCTATAGGTAAAGTTGTCATCATTTTTGTCAAACGAGCAAAACGCGAAGGTACTGATTTATCGCAGCACTTCTTCCAGCACTACGGACGCACTCGTCTTTTCATCTCTATACTTAATGATGATGGGAGTAGAAACCTGAAGGCCCTGCCCCTTCGCCCACTCATTTGTCATCGGCCTGCTGCCGGGGATAACAACGGCGTTTTCCGGGATTGTCAGCGGACGTTCGCCTTCTTTCTGATAAATTTTCTGATTCACGACATCATACACTCTCGTACCGCTCGTAAGGATAACACCGGCTGCAAGCACGGCGCCGCGCTGCACTATGGTTCCTTCGTAGACGCCACAATTGCCGCCGATGAAAACATCGTCTTCGATAATCACCGGCATTGCTCCAACGGGCTCAAGCACGCCACCAAGCTGCGATGCCGCGCTCAAATGTACACGCTTTCCGACTTGCGCGCACGAGCCGACAAGCGCATGTGAGTCGACCATCGTCCCCTCATCCACATACGCCCCCACGTTGATGAACATTGGAGGAATACACACAACACCTTTGGCAATGTAAGCGCCATCTCGAATAGATGAGCCTCCGGGAACAACACGCACACCATCGCTCAACTGCAGTTGTTTCAGTTGAAACGTGGTCTTGTTAAAGAACTTAAATTGTGTATTGATGGAAACATCTTCCATCTCGCCCAAGCGAAATCCCAGAAGAATTCCCTTCTTCACCCAATCATGTACGCTCCACGCGCCGTTTATTTTTTCCGCTGCGCGTACTTCGCCCTTGTTCAAAAAGAATTTGAATTTGCTGAATATCTTCAATGCGCGGTCAACGTCGGGCCCGCTGAGCTTCTGCTCATAGAGCCGCTCAATATCGTTCTGCAATGTCGTCATGGAGGATCCGTTATTTTTTGTACACGATCTTCCCGCCAACTACTGTCATCTCAACTTGTACGGTTTCAATTTTTTCCGGTGAGATGGTGAACAGATCTTCTGACAGGATTACAAAGTCTGCAAGTTTGCCTGCTGCGATTGTTCCTTTCTCAGTCTCCTCGAACGCCGCGTATGCGTTGTTGATTGTGTACGCTTCCACAGCTTCCTGCACGGAAATCTTCTGTTCAGGAAACCATCCTTTCGGATTCTTGCCGTCGGTCGTTCGACGCGTCACTGCGGCATAAATACCCTGCAGCGGATTGAGCGGCGCAACAGTCCAATCGCTGCCGAAACACATCTTCACACCCCGATCTATAAACGTGCGGAAGGGATACGTGGTGGCGCAGCGTTTATGGCCGATGCGTCCTTCAGCCCATCGCCCATCATCGATTGCATGATACGGCTGCACGGACGCGATGACGCCGAGTTTTGCAAACCTGTCAAAGTCTTTGGGGTGGATATGCTGTGCATGCTCAAGGCGAAAACGGCGATCCCACTGCGGATTCGTTTTGACAATCTTCTCGAAAAGATCCAGCATCAGACTATTCGCGCTGTCGCCGATTGCGTGGATAGACATCTGCAATCCGGCTTTGTCGGCAGCCGTTGCCCATCTGTCGAGCCGGCCATCAATCACGATGTCGCTTGCCAATCCGTGAGTCGTCGGATCGGAAACGAAGGGCTCGAAAAAGAGCGCAGTGGTGGAACCGAGTGAACCATCCGCAAATGCTTTCAGTGAACCAAGGCGAATCCACTCGTCGCCGGAATGTGCTTTGATTCCCTTCGAGATCAAATCATCAACAACGCCAACAGGAAGCCTGCAATACATGCGCGCCGTCAGTGCACCGCTTGCGCGCAGCTTTTCGTAACATCGCACATCAGCCCATGACGACATATCCTGAATGCTTGTCAATCCGTATTTCCGCGCTTCCGCCAACGCGTGACGTGCAGCCGCCATCATTTCTTTTTCAGATGGATCAGGAATAAGCTTATACACAAAACTCATTGCCTCGTCCTTCAGAACACCGGTCGCCTCTTTTGTTTTCGGGTCCCGAACAATCGTTCCGCCGGGTGGGTCGGGCGTGTCTTTCGTGATGCCTGCAAGCTTTAAAACATAGCTGTTGGCAAGCGCCATATGTCCGTCGTATCTGTTTACAAAAACCGGCGTCGACGGCGTGTACTGATCAATGAGTTCTTTGGTTGGAAGTTGC
>JBBRUI010000103.1:0-13124 GCA_038247945.1 Bacteroidota bacterium
ACCAACGGATCGCATAACATTCGCGTGGCGGACATTGGATCTGATGGCGACATGGATATCATCGGAGCGAACTACAGCAACTACTCTCCTCTTGAACTCTGGGAGAACCTGACGAGAGGATCACAACAAGGCCTCGACTCGTGGACATACATCCAAGTGGACAACACACGCGGCGGGCCGCCGGCGTTTGGCCTTACGTT
Source organism: Bacteroidota bacterium (assembly GCA_038247945.1). Taxonomy (GTDB): domain Bacteria; phylum Bacteroidota; class Ignavibacteria; order UBA10030; family UBA6906; genus CAADGV01. The sequence goes on from JBBRUI010000103.1 coordinate 201, forward strand.
CCTTTCACTCCAGCAAGATGGTTACAAGGACATCGCGGCGGGCCAGTATTTTTACCGGAACCCGCGCGGCAATCTTACCGGCACATGGTCACGCGTACAACTTCCGAACGGCGTCGATGCAATGCTCTCGGTCGATGCCGATGGCGATGGCCGCGAAGATATCATCGCAACAGCTCTCCCGAACGTTTACTGGCTGAGGGCAAGCGACAACCTCGGCAGTTCGTGGACGGCAACAGCGATTGCAAGCTTGACGCCAACAGGCCACGGCAACGGTCAGGGATACAAACTCGCACAGATCATTCCGGGAGGAAAGCCGGAGATAGTGCTTGCAGCCGGACCCGGACGCGGAGCGTTGTATTATATTGAAATACCCGCAACACCATCGGCAGGCAACTGGCCCGTCACTCAGATCACAGCAACATCCACCGACGAAGGCATGGGCATTGGCGATATTGATAACGACGGTTACCCGGATGTGGCCGGAGCCTACGGGAACAGCGGCGTAAATGTCGCGTGGTGGAAGAATCCCGGAAACGGATCAGCCAACTGGACGCGGTACGAAATCGGGACGACGTCGAACTTCAAAGACCGGACGGAGATTGGCGACATCAACGGTGACGGGCGAATGGATGTTATAGTCACGGAAGAAAACGGCGCAGCATCGGGCGCAAGTACGTACTGGTACGAAGCTCCGCCCAACCCCACAGCATCAGCGTGGACACGCCGAACCATTGTTACACAAGCAACGACCAACAGTCTTGATGTTACAGACATGGACGGCGACGGTAAGATGGATATCATCACCGGAGAACATCGCGGCGCAATGAAAGTCACGATCTGGCGGAACGTAAACCACGGCGCATCGTTCATTCCGCACACTGTAGACACGGGAAAAGAAAGTCATCTCGGTGCCCGTGCCGTCGATCTCAACAATGACGGCCGCAAAGACATCGTCAGTATCGCTTACGACAGCTACCAGTATCTTCATGTATGGAGGAATGATGCGACAACAACAAATTCCAACGCTGCAGAAAAAAGCGCCGGACCCGAACAACAACTATCCGTCGCTCCTGATCAGTACGCGCTGATGCAGAATTATCCGAACCCGTTTAACCCGAGCACAAATATTGTTGTGGACATCCCGAAGGCATCACGGATCTCACTCACAATCTTTGATATTCTCGGCAGAGAAGTTCAGACTCTCGCATCAGATGTCGCCGTACAACCGGGACGTCATAACTATCGGTTCAACGCATCAACCTATGCGTCTGGAATGTATATCTATCGTCTTATAGTAGATGGCAAGGTATTCGCAACCAAAACAATGTTGCTCATGAAGTAATCTGAGTCTCACGCGAACGGATTGCCTTCTCCGTCCGCGTGAGGTTGAGCCATATACACACGTTGAATTAGAAACACGCTCTCTCTTCATTTGTAGGTCCCGCTCTCCCCCGGCGGGACTTTTTTCTAAATCCCCCTTCTTAAATGAATATTGTTTTGAAAAAGAACTTGACTTGGGCGTATATTTGTAGTGACTTTGTACCACAAAGTACTTTGTACAATAATTTCCTTATACAATGAACGAACCCCAGAATCCACAAAAGGATCTTTCCGATATACGGGCGATGATGGAGAGATCCACAAAAATTCTTTCCCTGAGCGGACTCGCCGGTGTAACAATCGGTCTTGTAGCAATTGCCGGGGCATTACTTGCGCGGTGGATGATCAAAAAATGTTCAAATGAAGAGATTCAGTTATATCTGATCGCTGATGCGGGAGCAATTCTTGCAATCGCCATCAGCCTTGCAGTTTTCTTTTCCGCACGCATGGCAAAGAAAAAAGGAATGCCGGTTTGGACAACAGCCGGTAAATATCTGATCACGGAGCTTGCCATTCCCCTGGCAGCTGGCGGGGTATTTTGCGCCGCAATGCTTCTACATCAAACGTATTTTCTGCTGCCCGCAATCATGCTGACGTTTTATGGGCTTGCCCTCGTAAACGCGAGCAAATTTGCCGTCAGAGAAGTTCGCTATCTGGGACTTACTGAATTGACAATCGGGTTGCTTGCCGTTCTTTTCCCATTGGAAGGAATGAACTTCTGGATCCTTGGCTTCGGCGTTGTACATATTCTTTACGGCGCTCGTATTTATCTGAAGTATGAAAAGTGAACAGCATCATTCAGGACCTGAACAAAACATTCGAGAACCGCGTTCGGCTCGGAATCATGTCGGCACTGACCGTCAACGATGCACTTGACTTCTCTTCACTAAAAGAGTCTCTAAACGTAACGGATGGAAATCTTTCATCTCATATTGCATCTTTAGAAAGCGAAGGATATGTCAAGGTGAAAAAAGAGTTCGTCGGAAAGAAACCCCAGACAACCTACTCCCTCACTGCTGTTGGACGGCGGGCGTTTACTGACCATCTCGATGCGCTGGAAAGACTGATAAAACAAACTCAATAAGGGAGAAACAAATGCCTACACAGCTTGCATTCACAGTTATTGGTTTTTATTCGCTTGTTGTCCTTCTTCCGGTGTCGATCGTCGTTCTTCTGAAATGGCCACAGGCATGGCATCACCTGATCGCCATCTTTCTCGGTCTCCTCACCGGCTATCTCAATCTCCAATCGGACGAAATACAATTCCCTGTACTTCTCCTTCTCGTTTTTGGATTCTTCATCGCGTTCTCCCATCCGGCAAAGGGCTGGCAATTTGCAATTCTCCTCGGCATCTGGATTCCCATCGGGCAGTTCATACTGATTCTTGTCGATCGCTATTCGCATTCGTTTGTTCAAGAAGGAATTTTCTCGTTTCTCGCTTTCGTTCCCGCTTTGATTGGAGCTTATTCCGGAGTAGTCGTTCGTTGGGCGGGCACACGTTATTCTGCTCAGCAATCATAATATCAAAGGATGGACAACATGGAAACTAAATCATTTACCCGACTTGCACCGCTTGGTTCACTGCTTTCATCTGAAACTAATAACCGGAGATACATACATTGAACGACAGCATGTTGAAACGATCAATCCTTCTTCGCATGATTCTTGTTGGCGCACTGAGCCTTGCGTTGTTGGTTCCCTCAATCATAATAATGAATTTGATCGGCGAGCGGGAAAGCCGGCGCTCAGCAGTAATTTCTGAGGTAAGCGATAAATGGGGAACGGCCCAAACAATTTCCGGTCCCGCACTAACTATTCCATATTACAGCGACAGTAAGTCTGCAACGCGGGAATATTATCACGTGCTGCCGGAAAGCCTCTCGATAACCGCTACGGCTGTGCCCGAAGTCCGATATCGCGGCATCCATCGGGTGGTCTTGTACACAACGAAGATCCATATGAGCGGAACGTTCATGCTGTCAGATCTGGCGTCGCTTCAAATGAAAACGGATTCCAGAATTTGGAGCGAAGCTGCCCTTGCACTTGGAATCGGTGACACACGGGGAATAAAAAATATCAGTCTGATGTGGGGGGACAAGGCCTACCCCGTTGAACCCGGCGTTCTATCAAATGACTTTCTCAAGACAGGCGTTGCGATTCATCCGGAAATTTCTCCGCAACAATCCGTGCATCTCTTTAGCGCGGACATAGTGCTTCAGGGAGCCGAGGATTTGCAATTTATTCCCGCTGGCAAGAATACCATTGCAACAGTTTCGTCTTCATGGAACAATCCGAGTTTTGTCGGGCGTTTTCTTCCCGAGACGCGGACCGTTGACGAAAACGGATTCACCGCACACTGGAAAATTCTCCACCTCAACAGGAATTTCCCTCAGCATTGGGTTGGAGGAACCGTCAAACCGGACTTCAACATACATGACTTTTCGTTTGGCGTCCGGCTGATCCTGCCGGTCGATGAATATCAAAAGACAATGCGTTCGGCAAAGTATGCAATCATGTTTATCTCTCTCACGTTCCTTTCCTTTTTTCTGACGGAAGTGCTCACAAGAAAAACAATTCACCCCATTCAATATTCACTCATCGGAATAGGTTTGCTGCTGTTTTACTGTCTGCTGCTTTCACTTTCCGAGCAGATTCAATTCAACTATGCATATGTCATTTCAAGTGCATGCATTATTGCGCTGACTGCCGGCTACACACGCAGCGTTCTGCGGAGCAATGTATTTGCTTTGATCATATCGGCAGTGCTGACATTGCTGTATGGATTTTTATTCGTCATTCTGCAGTTGGAGGATTATGCACTTCTTTTCGGAAGTCTGGGTTTGTTAGCGATCCTCGCAACCGTCATGTACATGACGCGAAACGTGGATTGGTTTGCAATCGGAAAGGAAAAAGAGCAAGCCGTTGTATAGGCGTTCGACTCAGCGACAGCACTTTTGGGGATTACCGGCCACCCGTTTTCGTGTCAATATTTTTCTGAACATGCCCGTTAAACCCAATACTCCGTATCTTGTCCAACCCACGCCAATCACAGCGGAGATCATTCCGAAATCCATACAATGCTACTCATCCGATAACAACAAGAGACTCGCATGAAGAAAGCAACACTCGTTCTGCTCGCGATCATTTTCTTTACAGAGAACTCGCACGCCCAGGATCCACCCGTCCTCTCCTCGTGGCTACGCAATACAAACGGAAGAGTTGGTTACAACAACATACCTGCCGACGTTCAGCAAGTGCGCTATTCAACGAGCTACGTCTATGTGAACAGCACGGGTATTCCGGCGTACACCATCGGGCCGTGGCCGGGAAATCCTAATGTTGCATCGAATCAGAGTTATGTGTTCAAGATTGCGCGTTCGCCGGTTGAGAATACGGGGACCAAAACCGCGACCGGACTCGGCGCAATTGCATTCTGGAAACACGGCGTGCCCGTGTACAATCCGCTCGATGCGATGTCGTACAACAACATGAACATCTGGCATCAGAACGCAGTCGTTGTGGAGGGCCCGTCGTTCGATGCATGCGGCGGACATCCTGCACCGGGTGGGCGCTATCATAACCATCCCAACCCGCCATGCCTGTACACACCGGACTCCACACAGCATTCATCTGTTCTTGGTTACTCGTACGATGGCTACCCGATTTACGGACCGTACGCGTATGCAAACGCGAACGGCACAGGCGGGATAACGCGGATGGCAACAAGTTACCGCACGCGCAACATTACAACACGAACAACGCTTCCTGATGGAACTGTGCTGACACCAGGTCAATACGGTCCGGCGGTTTCATCCACCTATCCTCTCGGTTATTATGTCGAGGATTACGAATTTGTAAATGGACTTGGCAAACTCGACCAGTACAACGGAAGATTTTCCGTAACGCCGGAATATCCCGCGGGTACGTATGCGTACTTCACAACAGTTAATGCAAATGGAACGGCGGCATACCCGTATATCATCGGTCCGCAATACTACGGCCTGGTAACAACGGAGAACATTACAACCGGCGGACATGTAACGGTGAGCGAATCTGTAACCATCTATAATCCGCCGACCGGTGCAGGCGAGACGAACGAAGCGCCAAAAGAATTTGCGTTGTATCAGAATTATCCAAACCCGTTCAACCCGACAACGAAAATCAGATATGAGACTGCGGAGGCCGGACATATTTCCTTGAAAATCTACGATGTGCTGGGGAAAGAAGTCGCCATGCTTGTAAACGAGCAACAGCAACCCGGCAGATATTCAGTTCAACTCGATGCATCGAAACTTTCGAGCGGCGTATACTACTACCGGTTGCAATCGTCTGCGAATGTGGTGGTGAAAAAGCTGATGGTCCTCAAATAATCCCGCTGATGTGTGGCGGGAATGGTGGTGATGAAGTAGAATCCATATCAATTCTAAACCGGCTTTGACAGAATCGCAGCTTGCAACAAGCGGGCGCGAACCATATCTTTGTTCTGTTCTCGCCTCGCTCTCGGGGGGGATTAAACTTCTTGAGTTCTTTGCCTGTCTCAATTACAGATTTTGTCCTCGTTTTCTAAGAACTGAATTTTTCAATAACCACTCGTATGCACTTTGTAGCAGGATTGGTGACCTTTTTCTTCATGCACGCAGATTCAGCGGAATTCAATTCCTCGCCTGCATCTGTCGGTATGCCGTCGTCGCTGCACATTTTCGCCTCGGCGTACGGAACGATGGGCGGTTACTCCACACAAACAAATTCCCGTTCGATCAGCGGATATTTTACTGCGAGCAACGCGTGGCGGGATTACTATACGGTGGGGTATGCAAACCTCTGGCTTGAGCGCGATGACGCGGGAGGAAAATACTATTCCCAAATCCTCGTAACTGCCCGGGGCTCTTGGCTTTTAACGGGCGATAGAATTTCCCTTGCTGCCCATTACGCGTATCTCAATGAAGGGGCAATCCAGAATTTTTCGACAGCGCAGGTACTCCACTGGGCGGGGGCAGGCGGGACGTATTGGTTCTCTCCTTTTCAGAATATGTCGGCGTCGTTCTCACTTTCTGTTGCTGATGGAAAACTTTTTGCGGGCGCATATCGCGGAATTTACTCGCTTCATATTGTGAACGGCATCTGGACAAGCTCTACAGTAATTCTTACTGACGCGGATTTTTCTCCGCGGTTTTTTTCATTCCGGCAATCCGTCAGCGTGCCAATTGGGAACGGTAGTGTTCTCATAATGTCGGGAGAGTTGGGGCGACGCGGATTTTATTTTGATGATGAAGCGCTTGTTGTTTACAATCAGCGTTCCGTGCAAACGGGATCGTTCATCCTTAAAGGAATTGTCCAAACATTTGACGGACTGTATCTCATACCTTCATTCGAGTACAATGTCTTTGATGAGTACAATGTGAAGTACGGTTCATTGGGTGTGCGTGTCGTATTCTAAATACGAAATCAAAAACCGAATTCTGATAACTACGATGCGATATCACCGTTACACCTTCCTTTTCATTTGTGCTTTCCTCATCACCGAAGCATTCTCCCAAACATCGTTCGCACCGGTCTGGCGCACCGCACCGTGGGATTCGGGTGGAACTGCGCCCAATAGCGCAACCTGGTCGATGGTACGCTCCGAGCTGGACCTCGACAATGATGGGAGAAAGGAATTTCTCGCAGTGAGTGCGTGGAGCGGCTCCTATTTCAACTCAGTGTATTTGTATGAATATTCTGCGAACAATTCCTACAACGTTGTCTGGAGCTATTCATTTTATCCGTACTCCAACGACTACAGCGCTATCACAGTTGCTGATCTTGACGGTGACGGACGCAAAGAGATTCTTTGCCTCGTTGACCCCTATGACTCAACGTACCATGGCTTTTACGTGTTCGAATGGAACGGAACTGACAACGGCTTTCCCACGTTACCCACAACGACATGGACGCTGAATCTTCCAGGAGCGTTCGATGAAGGAGGTGCAATCGTTGCCGGGGATTTCGATAATGATGGCCGCGACGAGGTTGCCGTCTCGCTGCAGGAACGATACTCGACACCGAAAAGCCGGTTAATGATCTTCTCGCTTGCCGCAGCATCCACATTCGAAAGCCCTGTTTGGAATGTGGAGTTTAACGATACAACAACGTTCGCATACGCAGGATATGGACTTGACGTGACCGACCTCGACCGTGACGGCAAGAAAGAAATCATTGCGGACGGTTGGGAAAGATTTCACGTGGCAATCTTTGAGAATACCGGTTCCGCTGACTCGTATACACGTGCGGCAGACCTGTATATTGACACAACAATTGACTTTTCGAACATGGGATTTGCCGAAGCCAACTACGACAACAACGGCACGAACGAGTTGTACATCGGGACGGCAACGGGCCGCTTTTTCGTGATGACCAATCCCGGCGACGTTGGCTTGATTACTCCGGCAAATTTTACGCTGCTTCATCAATATAATCCATACAAAGGAATCGCAGGCGTTTCGCGAGGTGATGTTGACCGCAATGGAACGCCCGAATTGTATGTTGCGGGCAGTTATCATGAGGCGGTGTTTCAATGGAAGTACGCATCCGGTGCAGTGACGAATCCCCTCAGCTACCAGCGGGCAACACTCTATCAAGATGATACAACAGATCAACACACGCCGGGTTCGGATCAGGGATGGTTCCGCCCGTCGCTGGTTGCAGTAGGCGATTTTGATAGCGACGGGCGTTCGGATATTGTGATTGCCTCCGCAAGTTTGGCAGCAGACAAGCCTGTGCTAATGGTGATTGAGCAAGCGACGACAGATGTACAAGAGAAGGACGGCACGCCAACAACTTTTTCGCTCCGCCAGAATTTTCCCAACCCGTTTAATCCGGCGACAGAAATTGAATATCATATATCGAAGGCGGGTCACGTAACGTTGAAGGTGTACGACATGTTGGGGCGGGAGGTCGCAACGATGGTTGACGGATTTCTTTCCGCCGGAAACTATACCCGAACATTCGATGCGGCGAGATTGTCGGGCGGCGTGTACTACTATCGCCTGGTTGCGAATGGAGGAACTGAGGTCAGGAAGATGACACTCGTGAAGTGACGAGTTGTTGTTTCGTCCATCCAAACAGAAGGACAAAAAGAGAAGTTGCGGCGAGCACCACAACAAACCAGATTAACACCTGAGCAAGAGACTGCGTGCGATACAATTCAGTCGCAATGTTGCCGATGATAAGCCACTGAACGACGAAGGCGGAAGTAACATTTCTCCCGAGCCATTTGAAATAGCGGAAGACTGTCGAATTTCCAAAAGCTGATTCAAGCTTTGAAAACATAAAAAGCCAGAACACCAGAAATCCGAGAATCCAGAGGAACAACAAAACACCGTGATGATAGTAGAGAGGGAGGTCGGTACTCGACCGAATAGCGAATGACGAAGTAATGAGTAGCGCACTGCACACGACGAGAGACAGCAGAATTTTTATGCGCGAGTTTATCACTGTAACGGCGTCAACAATTGAACGTGAGGTTCCCATACCAACCCCGAGAAGCGAATACGCAAGCCATGGGAACAATGGGAAATACGACCACCATTGGTTGCCCCAGAGAAAGGGAACAAGGTACATGACAGCCGGAGTTGTTTCGATATTAGCAACCAACGGTGTAACGATTGCAACGCCAAATGCGGCGGCAAGATATGCGAGCGCGCTGCGTTTTAGAACTCCGCGCAACAAGGCGAAAACAATAACACTCAGTCCCGCAAGCGGAAGTATATCGGCGCCGAAAACAAATGCGAGTGGGTCGAGTTGAAGCCGTCCCTGATAAATAGAGTACAGGAGATTCGCGTTCAGCACAAGATTGAGCACGATGCCGCCGAAAATAAGAAGCAATCCGCGGCGAATAAGTTGGAGCAGCGTTTTACGTGAACGGGCAAGAAAGAAGCCCATGATAGCAAGGAAGACAGGTGCAGCGGGCGGTCCGCCAAGGAACAGCGAGACTTTGCCAATTGCACTTTGGCTTAATTCAAGTGTCGCGAACTGTTCCATGAGATGCACTTGAATCATGAGGACAACTGCAACGCCTTTGAGGAGATCGGCGGTAGGATTGCGGGAGTTCATGTTGCAAGATGACAATTTACTGTGAGACTCACAATTTAATTCTATAACCATGGAAGCAACCCACACCTTTGCCGTCCCCGACAGTCTTGCGGTCAGCGATTCCGGATTTCTTTTTCTCGCGTCAACGGGCGAGACGTTTACGCTCAACAGTATCGGGAAAGAATTGTTCACACGTCTTAGAGAAGGCGACAGCCTCTCCATCATCAAAGAAAAATTGCTCGCAGAGTACGACGTGGAGGCAACAACACTTGAGCGCGACGTGGAAGATTTTATTACACAACTCAAACACTTCAAATTGGTGGCGGCACGATGAATGTCGCAGTCACAGGCCTGAACGCGACGGATAATCCGGGGCCGGGCGTACCCGTCATCCGCAGCCTCCTCGACGCGAAGGAATTTTCCGGCAACATTATTGGGCTTGCGTACGATTCGCTCGAGCCTGGAATTTACATGCCGAACATCGCGACGCGGAGTTATCTCATTCCGTATCCGTCAAGCGGACTTGACGCGTTGTTTGACAGAATTGCGTTCATTCACTCCCGCGAAAAACTCGACGTCATTATTCCAACGCTCGATTCCGAATTGTATGGCTTCGTGAAGTTGAGCGAGCGGCTCCGTGCAATAGGAATCCGTACGTTTCTTCCGACGTTTGAGCAGTTGAACCTGCGCGCGAAGGATAAGTTGTTCGAGTTTTGCTCGTCGCGCGGCGTGAAGGTTCCGAAGAATATTCTCATCTCGTCGTTTCAGGATTTATATAGAATCCCCGAAACGTTCAGCTATCCCGTTGCAGTCAAAGGTATCTTCTACGAGGCGTACATCGCACACAACTTCAACGATGCCGCGGCAGCGTTCGAGAAGCTGCGAATGAAGTGGGGACTTCCCATCATTGTGCAGGAATACATCGCGGGCGATGAATTCAATGTGGTAGCGCTCGGCGATGGCACAGGCAAAACAGTCGGCGCTGTCGCGATGCGCAAACTCTATATCACGGACAAAGGCAAGGGGTGGTCGGGCGTAACGGTGGATGACAAGGCGTTGGTAAGTATTTCCGAAACAGTCATGCAGGAGTTGCAGTGGCGAAGCGGAATGGAGTTGGAGTTTATGAAGGCTAAAGACACAAATGAGTATTATCTGTTGGAAATTAACCCGCGATTCCCTGCGTGGATTTACCTCGCAACGGGCGCGGGACAGAACCTTCCATACGCGCTTGTGAAACTCGCGTTCAATGAGCCGCCACCCGTGTTTGAGAAGTACAGTGTCGGGACGATTTTCGTCCGCTACTCGTGGGACTTGATTACATCAATGAATGAATTCGAGAAACTCGCCATTGCCGGAGAACGCTAATATGGCTGAACGAAAAAAGTACGAACGCCCCGTTGTGACGAAATTGCAGTCGGGCATCATGAACAAATTCGGAAGCGGGGCGTCTGCAGCGATCGTTGACAGGATTGACAACGTTGCGGTAAAGGAACTCGCAGAGAAATATGGTTCTCCCCTGTTCATTATCTCGGAGGCCACGCTTCGTGCGAATCAACGGAACGCGTATCGCATTTTCAAAAACAGATATCCCAACGTTCAGTTCGCGTGGTCATACAAGACGAATTACTTGAACGCTGTCTGTTCCGTGTTTCATCAGGAGGGTTCGTGGGCGGAAGTCGTATCGGAATTTGAATACGACAAGGCACGCAAGCTGGGAATCCCCGCTGAGCATATTCTCTTCAACGGACCCGACAAAAGCGCCGGCGCTATCACGAAGGCGATTCGCGAAGGCGGAAAGATTCACATTGATCACTTCGACGAATTGTACCGCATCGTGGAGATCACCGACACAATGAATCTGAAGGCACACGTTGCGGTTCGCGTCAACATGGATGTGGGCGTCTATCCGCAGTGGGATCGGTTCGGGTTGAACTACGACAACGGTGAAGCATGGCAAGCAATCAAGCGCATCATGGCAAACAAGCGCCTGAAACTCGTGGGGCTGCATACGCATATCGGCACCTACATGATGACAGCGGAAGCGTATCGCATTGCAGCGACTAAGCTCGCAACACTCGCAAAGAGCATTCACGACGAGTTCGGTTTGATGGTTGACTACATCGACCTTGGCGGGGGTTTCGCCTCGCATAACACGCTTATCGGACAATATTTGCCTGCAGAGGAAGTTGTACCGACGATGGAACAATATGCCGATGCGATCGCAGCCGGACTCTTCTCTCTTTCATTGAAGCCCGACGAATTGCCGACGCTGATTCTGGAAACAGGCAGAGCATTGATTGACGATGCCGGGTATTTGATAGCAAGTGTCATAGCCAACAAACGTCTTTCTGCTGGACGCCGTGCGCTCATTATTGACGCGGGCGTCAACCTGATGTTCACGAGTTTTTGGTACAAACACAAAATTTCGCCCGCCCAACCGGCAAGCGTTCATAGCGAAGACGCGGTTATCTATGGCCCGCTATGCATGAACATTGATGTCATCCGTGATGGTATCATGCTGCCCACGCTAAAGCCGGGCGACAAGCTTGTGGTGCACAGCGTCGGCGCGTACAACATGACGCAATGGATGCAGTTCATCACGTTGCGGCCCAACGTGGTGATGGTGATGGAAGACGGAACAGTGGAGCTCATTCGTAAAGCGGAGACGCTGGACACATTACAGCAACAGGAAGTAATGCCGGCGAGACTCGCAAGGATATGAAGTCCTTCTTCGACTCCATATTGTTCAGCTACGCTCAGATCTTCTTCTCGAATCGGCGGTGGTTTGGTGCGACGGTGCTTGCAACAACATTCATCACTCCGGAGCTTGGGCTGGTTGCATTACTGGGCGTTGTCCTCTCGAACGTCTCTGCACATCTTTTAAAATTCGACGAGGCAAAGATCAAGAGCGGGTTCTATGGGTTCAACGGAATCCTGTTCGGCGCCGCGGCATTGTTTTACTTTCAGCTCACGCCGTTTCTTCTTGTGCTCGTCGCGCTTTTCATCATCATCACGTTTTTCGTTTCCGCTGTACTCGAACATATGCTCGCTTCGATGTTCAATCTGCCCGGTCTCAGCCTGCCGTTCATTATTGCGCTCTTTATTTTTGTCATCTTCCTGCACAATTTTGAGACAATCTCAACGAACGAATTTCTTATGGTCGATGGAGGACTCGGGGCTTTCCTTCCGCCGATCGCTGTGTTCTATTTCAATTCACTCGCGTTCATTCTCTTTCAACCCAATGCGCTGGCCGGAGTTGTGTTCGCCGTCGCGCTGCTTTGCTTGTCGCGGGTAATGTTCATCCTCAGCCTCGTTGGATTTGCCGCTTCCACCGTTGCCATCCATTTTGTTTTTCAACAAGTGTCGGGGTCGTGTTGGGGGAGAGGCGGGGGTGTGGGAATTTATAAGGGCCAGATAGGTAAAAACAACGGCACATGTTGGAAAACAAAAAGTGTTGGGCCCGGGGGATCGGGA
>JBBRUI010000104.1:0-13124 GCA_038247945.1 Bacteroidota bacterium
AACTGTTTCAAATCACTCTCATCAACCACCGAACCCGCAGGCTTTGGGAATTTGTAAAATTTGCTGACAACGAATTTCACAACTCCCGTGTACTGGAGGGCGAGTCGCTCCTTAACTGCGGGCGATTTAGTGCGAGAGTATTCTTCCCATAACTCTTGTTTTGATTGCATCATCATTGGTGTGCTCTCTACGTATTTAATTGGACTCTGCGTTTCTCATGATTTCCCGGTACGTGCCAACCGCTCTCTGATGCGTTCCCATCAACAGATCGAAACTTGTTCTTGCTTTCTCAACAGCCATAAAAACCCGTTTCAGATTACCGCGATCACCGTTTTCCATCCGAAGCATTGCACCGGTCGTTTCTTCCTGCAACGAGGAGACATCCCGGCGTGTCCGCTTCAACGTAACATTAAGATCCAAGCGGGCCACTTTCAGCAGTCGCTCAGTTGTACCGTCGGGGCGTGAAATGTTTGTACAATCAAGTTTCATTACGTTATCCTATCTCCATTCACATTCAATTAAGGCAACTGAAGTGCCAACCTGCTTTGTAATGATTTTGGGGGATTCAGAGCACACTCAGGTAATGTTGTTCAACTCTGTTGGCTATTATTACCCAGGTGAGTCATTTGCGTTACGAAGTCTTTCTTGCACGAAGTTCCTCCAATTGCGGCAACATGTGTTTGTGATAGCAATCCGGACAAATCCCATGTGAAAAATTTGCTTCGGTGCGACGCGAGATATACGATTCCATCTGCTGCCATTTCTGTTCATCATCTTTTATTTTCTTGCAATAAGAACAGATAGGCAAGAGGCCTTCCAGTTGTTTCACTTCTTGCTGCAGATTGAGGATGCGTTCCGCAACACGCAACCGCGCCGCCAGCGTGTCCTTATCGAACGGCTTGTTGATAAAATCATCTGCGCCGGCCTCCATTCCTTCGAGGTAACGGCCTTTCCCTTCAAGGGAAGTTAGCATAATGATGTACGTGTACTTCGGCCGGTGTTCGCTGCGAACAAGCCGCGTAAGCTCAATTCCGTCGACGCCCGGCATCACCCAATCGGAAATAACCAGGCTGAAATGATGCAATCGATATTTTACCCAAGCTTCACGACCGTCCTGTGTTTCCACTACTTCATGGCCGAGCGATTGCAATGTTTTTGTCAATACCATACGTGTGCCGGCATCATCGTCTGCTGTTAGAATCTTCATTCTCTTCCTCGGCCATCGCTAGTTGTTCAAATATTGTTTTCACGGTTTGAAATTCTTGTTCTATTGATTGAATCATTGACGCCGCATTTGTCAACGTACCAGCTTGGGCCGTGTGCTCCAGCGTTTGACAAGGATTTTGGATCATGGCCGTCAACCATTGCATTCCACTTGTGCGTCTCGCTTGAATATTTTGGCCGGAATGGCGATGGATGTGCCGCAGACTGTTGGAGAATGGGTGAAGACCACCATACCTTCGGATGGCAACCCAACCATTACCTGGTCGCGATCCCATTTATATCCGTCCAGTCGCAGGTCTTTATCCCCAAGAAACTCTTCCCTAGTGGGCCATTCCTTACCGCAGAGTGAACATTGCTTGAACGTCATATTCCCTTCCACACATTTTGTCTGATTGTAACTAGCGTAGTTTAGGGCAAAGCATATGCCATGTGTATTCTTAAAGTTCCGGCAGAAGAGTGGTTATTTAGAGGAAACTGCGGTGGTCTGAATGCTAATTCAGGAGCGTGGTGCAGATTATTGTGCAGTTGGAGAGATTTTTCTCCAGCTAACGTTCCGCAAATGAGGAATGTGACGATGCCTGTTTGGGGAACATCGTTTTTAGAATCCGACTTCTATCCGCGAACCGAACACAGTTGCATTAGCCACGGCAAGATTAGATCCCGGATAGAAAATTCGTTGCACATCGGGCTGAATTGCCAGCCAACTGGTGAGTTGAGCCCGATAAGTAGCCTCAATCACGATTTCTCCGCTGGCTATCGGTTCGTTGGCAATATGCTTCACTTGTTTATATTCGGATGACACATTCACATATGTAGCGCCGATACTCAAGACGTCGGAATCACGCCCGGCAAATAGCCCTGCGTATGTCCCGCCGAAACTCCAGTTGTAGTTATGCCGGTTGATTCTTCCGTTTGCAAATCCAACACGGGCAAAGAGTGCAAGTCCCTGTGCAGGATCATAGGCTTCGGTAAACACACTTTGTTCGGCCATCAGATACATACCATTGTTTCCCGTGGAGCGCAATGACTTCCCGGAATATGCGATAGCCTGAATTTCGTTGAACGTTGCAGTGTAGAACCACAAACCAAGAGTGTATTTTCCATGACCGATTGTTCTCTCGTTCAATCCCTTCCAGGAAAATGCAACCTCGTTTACAACCAGCGCTCCCTCATCCGTGCTCATGAAAAGTGACGGCGCCAAAGGTGAACCGGGGGAACCCGGCACTGCATCGAGAACGGCAAGTTGAACGGACCACGAATCCGATGCTTTTAATCTCACCCGAAGCGCCGCTGCTGTATTCGGAAAAATCGAAGGCCCGTTGTTTCCGGTTTGGGACAATTCCTTTCCGACACTGAAGGAACGGTTCAGCAAACCACGGGATGCTTGTGTCAAATAGAATTCGGTATTCAGGTCATACAACCCCACGAGAAATGAAAGTTTGTCGCCCACACTATTCTGTTGAAACCAAGCCTGGTATAGTTTCGCTACTTTCGGTCCGTCGATATTGCTGATCTGTTGCGTTGCCCCGATTGCATTACTCAAACCTCCGCCATTGTTGCTCATTACTTGCAGAAAGAAAGACGCGCCCTTCCAATTCATGAGGTTTTCAATGTCAATGCCAATCCCAAAATCAATATTGTGGAGATACGAACCGGTTTGCTTTAAACCTCCGGAGAAATTTGAAAAATTATCTGCCTTGTATCCCAACGAGAAACGAATGCCTTGCGCTCCGAAAAGACCGCGGCTTTCCTTCCACTCTTCATTGGGCCAAAGTTTACTCATGCTACTGGTATCTGCCGCTGCAGATTTTTCTTCTTCCTTGGTCAACGGAAGAGAGCTTGATGGCGGGTTGCCCGTGGAATTGCCGGAACCCTCTACGCCTGAGTTACAAGCGGTTGACAAAAATAATACTGCAAGGGAAACAATAACAACTTTGTGCATGAAACCTCCGGGATACATGGCTTGCGTTCCCTACATCGTTCCAATCTCAGTGCCATGTAGTGAAGGTTAGGAAATTACGCAGAAGAGCAGTTTAGAAGAGGCGGAATAGGCGAAAACAACCTACAATTGTAGAAAACGGTCGGCCAAATTTACAACCATCGGTAAAAGCAAAAAGGGAAAACCGGACCCACCTTTCGTGGGTGGTGAGAGAGTACGAGGTCAGTTGGCTGAGAGAATGTCGCGAACCGTTTGAATAAATTCCTCCGGCCGGAACGGTTTGTGCAATGCGGTCAACGACTCTTTTGCCAGCAATGGACCGATTACTTCTTCGGGGGAATATCCTGTGCAGAAAAAAGCTTTAACGTTCTTGTTGATCTTCTTGAGTTGCAAATATGTTTCCCCCCCGTCGAGACGGGGCATCAACAAGTCGAGAATAACAAGCGCAATTTCATTTGTTTGCGCCTGATACATCTCAACAGCTTCAACGCCATCACGCGCAACCATTACGCGATAGCCTTGTTCGCGAAGCATCTCGCTGCCGAGTTCCTGCATCATCGGCTCATCATCTACCAGAAGAATAAGCTCGTTGTTTGAAGATTTCGTCGCAAGCTGTTGTTGAGGAATTCGACCCGTTGCCTGCACTTCCGCGACAGGTAAATAGATGTTGAACACGCTCCCGCGATTACTTTCGCTTTCAACCGTAATCACTCCCTTGTAGCTTTTCACAATGTTGTAGACGATGGTGAGGCCGAGTCCTGTACCTCCCCGCCCCTTCGTGGTAAAGAACGGATCGAATATTCTGTCCTTGATGTGGGCCGGAATTCCCGTTCCTGAGTCACTGATACGGATTCGAACAAATTCCCGCGGTTGGTCATCCACCCCGACAAAGAGAGGTTCACCCGCGGCGGGTACATACTGTGAGGCTTCAATACGTAGCGTACCCCCGACCGGCATTGCATCACGCGCATTCAAGCAGATGTTCATAAGCGCCTGATACAACTCGCCTGCCTCAGCCGCTACTGATGGTAAATGAAGATCGGCATGTATGGTGATTAGGATATTTTTCGGAAATGTCTCCGTCAGCATTTCGATTTCGGAAAGCACATCTTCAACAAATGCGGAAGAGGAAAGAAGGTTTTTCCTTCTTACGAAGGACATCAATTGCTTCGCAAGGCCGAGGCCATGACCTGTGCTTTTTTCCATCGCATCTGCGTATCGTGCGACCTTTCCCGCATCATCGGGATGTTTCTTAAGCTGGCCCGAAAACCCGCTGAGGTTGTTCAACACATTTATGAAATCATGGGCAATACTTCCAACGAGCGCTGCAATGCTCTCCATCTTTCGTGCCTGGAAAATCTGTTGTTCAAGAAGTTTCCATTCCGTTATATCGCGCAGCGTGCTTCGCACAGCGTTGATCTTTCCATCCGCATCCCGCAAAGCAATTGCATTCTCCAACACGAGCCGCTTGCTTCCATCCGTTCGTTTGACCTCATACTCGAAATTCTTGATGAATCCTTGACGATTAATTGCCAATACCAACATGTCGCGCTGTCTCGGATCGGCACAAAACTGCGTTGTAAAATTCAGCCCGCCAACAATCTGGTTCGGAACAAGACCAAGTAGGTCCCTGCCGGACTTGTTCATCTCAAGAATGTTCCCCTCAGGCGTTGTTGTAAACACCGCGTCGAGCGAATCGTCGATAAGAAAAGCGCTTGTTGCTTCGGAGTAGCCGGGAAGTTCTTTACTGCGACTTTTCCCTTCTGTCCGGCGGGCGATAATTTGGACAGCGTTGCTGCCTTCGACAAGAGACGCGTTGATTTCAGCAAGCAGCTCCGTGCCGTCCAGCCGAATGAGGCGAACCATGGTTGACGGAAGATCGTCCGGTGAAGAACTATCTGTGTGGACCAGTGTTTCAATCCGGTCGGAATCGTGCTGCTGCACAAAGCGGAGAAATTCTCTGCCCACAAGTTCCTCTGGGGTATGAGCTCCAAGAAGTTTTTGCATAGCGACATTCGCAAAGCGAATAATCCCTTCTTCGCAAAGCACGAGAGCAAATGGCAATGCCTCAAGGACAGCCCGAAACCGATCTGTCTGTTTATGGGTGCGAGATAAAACTAATAAATCTCCCTTCACGTTCCCCGCCAATTAATTTGTCGATGGTTCATGAACCAAAATCTTATACGCCCGCTGTTCAGGTTGTATACCGAGCTGATCCATTCTGTAACGCAACTTCGATCGGGTTAATCCGAGAATCTTTGCAGCATGAACCTGGTTACCGTTGGTGATCTGCAGGGTTTTCATTATTACATCACGGACGACAGTACCCATGGAAATTCCAGTGCTGGGGATTTCGAGGTGATACCGGCTGCTGATGCCGTTGCCTGAAGAAGAGTTGTTGTGTACTTTTCCGGTAGGATTAAGAAATACAAATTGCTCCGTTGTAAGCGACGTCCCGTTCGCAAGCAACACGGCCCGTTCGATTGCGTTGCGGAGTTCACGGATATTCCCTTTCCATTGCTGAACTTCAAGAAATTGCAAGGCCTCTGCGGAAAGATCAGGTGCAGGTTTTGAAAACCGTTTGCTGAATTCCTGGATGAAGGCGTAGGCAATAACCCCGATATCCTCGCGCCGGGCGCGCAAAGGCGGAATCTTAACCGATGCAACATTTAAGCGATAGAAGAGATCCTCTCTAAATCGTCCTTCTTCAACTTCCCTTGAGAGATCTCTGTTGGATGCAGCAATAATGCGGACGTCGACGCTGATCTCGCGTGTACCGCCAAGACGGTAGAACCGCCGCTCTTCCAGAACGCGCAGCAACTTTACCTGCATGTCGAGCGAAAGCTCGCCGATTTCATCCAGAAAAATTGTCCCGCCGTTTGCCATCTCAAATTTTCCCTGCCGCATACGATCCGTTGCGCCGGTGAAAGCGCCTTTCTCGTATCCGAAGAATTCACTCTCCGCAAGATCGTTGGGAATGGCTCCACAGTTCAGCGTAATAAATGGCTTGTCGGATCGAGCGCTTTTTTGACAGACGAACCGGGCAACAAGTTCTTTTCCCGTGCCACTTTCACCTTCCAGCAGAACGGTGGTGTTATCGCTCAAGGCCAACCGTTCAGCCATCTCAAGGACGCGACGCAATGCCTGGCTCTTGCCAATAATACCGCTGCGAAGGCGTTGCTGTTCCAGTTCATCCTGCAGAAGAAACATTTTTCGCTTCATCTGTGACTGCTCCATCAACCTTTCAATCAATATTGTCAGATGGGCAAGGTCGAATGGTTTGATCACGAAATCAACTGCGCCTTCTTTCATCGCCTCCACTGCCAATGCTACGTCGGCGTGAGCAGTCATCATCAGTACAGGCACGTCGTATTCTTCTTCCTTCATCTTGCGAAGGAGCTGAAGTCCGTTCGTCTTTCCCATAAAGATGTCGAGTAAGACGACATCCGGATTCACTTCCGAAAGCCGGAGAAAAAATTCTTCTCCTTTGTTGCATACAACTACCTCGTAGCCGGACGAGGAGAGAATATTCTGCAGTGTATCAGTTAGAATGGTCTCGTCGTCGGCGATAAGAATTCTGCCCTTTGACATTAGCGTAGCCTCCCCATTAATTATTCTCTGAAAAAATAAGACGTGCGATTGTTCCGCCCCCCACGGCGGGTTCGATTCGGATCTCACCTTTGTGTTTATCCATAATCTGTTTTGAGAGTGCAAGCCCAAGACCGGTCCCTCCACTTTTTGTAGTGAAGAAGGGCTCGAACAGGTGCTTCATTGTCTCTGAGGGAATTCCGGCTCCACGGTCCAGAACAACTACGGCAACCCTGTTTTTGGGCTGGGAGCCGCGTGCATGTAAATCTTCCATCAAACATGTTGAGACGGTTACTGTGGATTTTTCCGGAGAAACATCAATCGCATTTTGGATGAGGTTGAGAATCACCTGCTCAATTTGTTTGGCTTCGACAAAGACTGAAGGGAGCGTGGTATCGAATTGGGTTTCCAGCAAAATATTCTTCTGGGAACATGCTGTGGTCAGGAATGTTGTTGCCGTGCTGACAATATTGTTTATGCTCTCGGGTTGTACCTTGGGAGGCGTAACGCGGGCAAGGTTCAATGTGTTCTCAATTACTTTCCCGATCCGTTGCGCACCTTCAAGTGCAAAATCAATTGCCCCCTTGTCTTTGAAGTCCCCGGGCAAACGCTTGGAGACATATTGCAGGTTGAGGGTTATAGCAGCCAAAGGATTACGGATGTCATGCGCAATGCTTGCAACGAGTCGTCCCATGAACGCCATCTTCTCTGACTGGATCAAATGGTGTCTCATCCTCTTTTGATCAGTGATATCAAGGACGTACAGGAGTATTTTAGCGTTGTTTTGTTCTGCGAACGGCCCCGCCCCAAGTTCCACTTCAACGAGAGCTTCATCCTTGCGTTTGAATGTTGCTTCAATCGAAAAGAAATTTTCAGATTTCAGAATTGACTGCCTGACTTCATCTTCCTGAACAAACGAGAGAGGTACAATCGTCAACATTTCGTCCCCGCTGTAACCGAGTAGCGCAAGGCCTTCTCCGTTCACATCCAGAATCTTCCCCGTTACGCGGTCCAGCACAAAAATGCCGACGCTTGCATGTTCAAATAAATTGCGATACCGCGCCTCGGACGCCTGAATTTCCCTGTTCTTTCGGGAGAGGGTTTCCGCGTACATTTCAAGCTCGACCATTTTTTCTTCGAGCTTTTTTACGATGATGGCATGGTGGCGTTCCAGAAACGTGTGCCCATCAATATTCATTGGTGTTATCGGCTCTTGCAGAACCTGGCCGTCTTTTGAAACACTGACGATTCCGTGGAATTGTCGTGTTAGATCATTGACGGACTGAACAAGTGAGGCAAGACCATCATACTTCATCACATACGCGTCGACGCCGATCGACCTTGCAAAACTCTGATCTTCCTTATCAACATAATTCCCTGTGTAGATCACGAAAGGAATCTTGGAAAACCTGCCTGACTGCTTTACCTCTTTGCATAACTGGAAGCCGTCCATGGATGGCATCATTGCATCAGCCACAATCGCGTGAACCGGATTAATTTCCAATTGCTGCATCGCTTCAGCGCCCGACGTCACGGAGATGGTTTCATATCCTTGATCACTCAAAACTTCTTCAAGGAGTAAAAGGTTTTCGGGAATATCGTCCACAAGCAATACACGCAATGGCAGGGACGATGTGTCTACAGATTCTTCACGAGCCGGTGTTTGAACTGTATGCATGGTTACCTTCAAACAGTTGGAGTTCAACATTGTGCACAAATGTACAATAGTTCCCACGCGTCAACAATACGACAAACAGCGTATAATTACACACAAAGGAACGTACGGTCTAATTCCACTGCTTACAAATTTTTCGACGGTTGACTCGAGTGGCGGGAAAAAAAACTTGGAGAAATAGAAGAAGGGTAAGGTGAATCACCTGGAAAGTATGGTGATCCCGTTGCGGATGGCCCATGTTACGAGCGTTGCAGTGTCATGCACATCAAGTTTTTTCATGATGTTGTTGCGATGAGTATCGACCGTTCGAACACTTATGTTGAGGCGATTTGCAATTTGTTGGTGAAGATGACCTTCAGCAATCAATTGGAGAATCTCCCTTTCCCGCGTCGTCAACGGATGCGCAAGATTTTGTGAATCCGATTTGTTGTTGGACCGATTGAGATAACCCTCAACAATTACTTTGGAAACAGAAGGGCTAAAAAATGCTTGTCCACTATATACAGACCGAATGGCGGTGTACAAATCTTCGAGATATGTTGTTTTGAGGATATAGCCGTTCGCTCCGCTTTGAATAACCTGAAGGATGTACTCATCGTTCTCGTAGCCGGAGAGAATAAGAACTTTAGTTTGTTCAGATTGTTTTTTGATTTGGCGGGTAGCTTCGAGTCCGTTCAGAATGGGCATTCCAATGTCCATTAACACCACATCGGGTTGCTTTTCCAACGTAAGATTTACCGCATCCCGGCCGTTCTCAGCTTCACCAATAATTTCAAATTCTGTATTAAGTGAAAGCAACGACGCAATGCCCTGCCGTACAATGGCATGGTCATCGGCGATCAAGACGGTAATTTTATCGTGCAGTTTCAAGACAACGTCCTAAATGAAATAACATCTTCACCAGCGAACGTCTCTAAAATATAAGTAAACCCGGTAGAAAACAACTGGAAATTGAGTGCGGGCGGGGAAAACAACAACCTGCATCATGCATGGAGATACTGAAGGTCTCTCAACAAACCTTCTACAACCTTTTCTTTTACTTCCGTTCTCAGATAGAAATGGGTTTTTATTTTTGCGCGAATTAACCCGAGCCTTTTTGCTTTCTCGGCAGCGAAAAGCACTTTGGCATCCTCCGATAGCTTCATTCGATCCGTCCTTTCCTTTTCATCCAACTTTCCCCCCACGGTTTCGGCTTCCTTAAGCCGTGCAGCCAAATTGATTTTTACGATTGACATATCCTTTCCTTTGTGAATATACTTGCTGGGAATTACTCGTTTCTTGCCCGCTAAGGCTTTCCATCACTTGATCGCTCGCCGCAGGACCACCAGTGTTGCATCCATCGTGTTCTAACGAAGAGCTCGCAATATCAATCTCTGTTAAAACAAACTTACTGGGCGCCGCCCCTCTACCGGCCACTATCTCGTTACCGAAAAGTGACGAGAAGAGTTGCTGTAATTTTGATCTTCATATTCAAGTCGTACTTGTCGGGGAATCATTGATGGATCGTGTACACTTTTATCGTACATTTGAAATACCAACTTTTCTCATCTCTACAAGCCCAAACCTTTTGCCTTAGTTCGCATTGAGTCCCTTACAACTATTATCGGAAGGAGCCTGTAATTCTTTAGGGGCATGGTTCCGATAAGTTTATGTAAAAACTACACTTAGGTAACAGTTTTTCTTTGCATCTCCCTTTCCATCTTGCTATTATGGAATCGGTTGCTCCATTCGTTATAGTTGTTTGAAATTCATTTCGCCTTCAATCATGATGATTTTGTCTTTCCAGCCTCAAGAACAAAAATTGCTTTCTGCCGAATTACAAAAGAAAGCCCGGTCGCTGTTCCCCCACACGAAAACGGGTAAGATTTATCTCAATCACGCCTCCTCCGCCCCAATGTCCATGCCCGTAATCGAAGCGTTCAATACTCATTTACACGAACGTTCGGTCGGAATGATCGATACATATCTGGCATACGATGTTGCAAAAATTGAAGAGTGCAGAGCCCGCGTACAAAAACTGATTCACGCGGAATCAGCAGATCGCATTGCTCTTCTGACAAACACTTCAGACCCGTTGAATATTATTGCCTCCGGACTTCCCTGGAAAGCCGGTGACCGCGTCTTATTGCACGAGGCTGAGTTTCCGGCAAATGTTTGGCCCTACCTCAATCTCCGTCGGCACGGTGTTGAGATCGACGTGATGGCGCAGGAGAAAGGTCATCCGACTTTACAGCTTATCGCAGATTCGATTACGCCAGGTACAAGGCTTCTGGCTTTGAGCGCTGTACAGTTCCTGACGGGCTACAAAGCCGATCTGGAGGCGATTGGTTCGCTTTGCCGCGAGAGAAACATTATCTTTGCGGTGGATGGAATTCAGGCTGTTGGTGCCGTTCGCGTTGATGTACAAAAAATGAAGATTGATTTGTTAGCTGCCGGATGTCAGAAATGGCAGTTGGGTCCGCAAGGCACGAGTTGGCTCTACCTCACCGAAGAACTTCAATCGAGAATCCATCCTGCCCATGTCGGATGGCTCTCCGTTGCAGAACCATGGAATTTCTTCGATTACAAACAGGGACTGGCACCAACGGCACGCCGATTCGAGGGCGGCACCAAGAACATTCCCGGTATATGGGGGATGGAAGCTGCCTTGAGAATATTTCATGAGTTCGGCACGGAGCCAATTGAACAGCATATCCTTTCGTTGGCGCAGATGCTCATCTCAGGCTTGTCAGCAATCGAGAGAGTAACGGTAATCACACCTGCCGAATCGATTCAGCACGCAGGTATCGTGACCATCGAGCTTCCGCCAGCAGTTGATGGACAGGATGTTTTTGAAAAGCTAACGGGCAAGCAGGTAACCATCTCTCTTCGCGAGGGAAAACTCAGATACTCTCCCCATTTTTATAATTCTGAAGCCGAAATTGAGTTCGCTATCTCTGCAACGCAGGATGCGATAGAGGCGTGAGCATTTTTTGGGGGGGGGAAACATGAATCCAATGGAAGGCAACAAGCCAATGAAAAATCCTATCAAACTCTTGCTTATCGACGACAATGAGGATTTCCGCGTCGCATTGAAGCACCTTCTCTCTTCAAACTTCGATGTCATCGAAGCCGGAAACGGTGAACAAGCCCTTGAAAAGCTGGATTCGGAATTTCCCGATATGGCAATTGTTGACCTGGATATGCCCAAGATGAACGGGATAGAATTTTGCCGACGGGCGAAGCGAGAATACCCCGACCTTCCCATCATCATGGTCACGGCATATTCACAGTTCTACTCCTCAAAAGAGGTTATCGCAGCGGGTATCGATGCATTCCTGCAAAAGCCGATCGAGGGAGAGAAAATTATGGAGGTCATCAACCATTTGCAGCAGACCATGATAAAGAAGCAATGATCTTTTAACGGCAAATCGAGCGCACACCTAATCTCCCCTCCTTTTCTAAATCCATGAAGACGATTGTCCAATACATCCGCGACTATTTCCAAGAAGAGTGGAATGGCCGGTTGTGGTTCTTCGTAGCTCCTTTTCTCTTGGTGAGTTTTTGTATCAACTACATATATGATTTTGAGATAACAATTGTTCGCCGGTTGCAGAATCCATTAGAGCAATTTGTTTTCTATTTTCTCTTTTATGCCCTACCGTTCTGTGTAACAGTAACCGCATACGCCATTGCTACCGGGCGTTCGGCGTTCATCCGAAACGCAGGTTTTTGGAAACTTACTCTTCTGTGTTTTGTTTTACTCTCTGTTTACATCGTCCTCCACAATGTTCCGCCATTAATTTATAACGAGAAACCGGCTCTGTTGGCCTTCTTGCCGAAGGAGTTGCGATGGTACAGCATTCGATACGTTGCCAACTTATTGCCCGGACTTGTTGTGTTCTTCCCTCTGGCAGCTTATTGGCATTTCAAAGACCGGACAAACTCCCGCCTGTATGGGTTCAGCTCATCTACCATAAATCTAAGGACATACGCTGCAATACTTTTACTGCTGGTGCCTGTCGTGTTCGCGGCATCGTTCAGTGGAGATTTTCAAGCGGCGTATCCACGTTATAAGTTTGGGTTGCCGCCGGAAGTTGTTGGCGTCGAACGAGCGGCTCTTGTCGGACTTTTTGAAGTCTGTTACGGAGTGGATTTTGTTTTCGTGGAGTTCTTCTTCCGGGGATTTATGGTGATGGCGTTTGCGAAGTATTTAGGGAAAGGATCGATTCTCCCGATGGTTGTTGTGTACGCCTTCATCCATTTTCAGAAACCCCTTGGAGAAGCAATCGGCTCAATTGCCGGCGGACTTGTGCTGGGAATTATTTCGTACGAGACACGATCAATTTACGGCGGTATTATGTTACATCTCGGTGTGGCATACATGATGGAGATTGCGGGAACGCTGCAACTGCTGATGCGGAAAGTTATTTAACGATCCAATCGAACCAGCCGCTTCTCTCGGCGTTCTTCACAAGATCACTTGCGTTGAAGTTGGTGTGCAATCTTCTCCACATTCGACCAGACACGAAGGAGATTTTCGCCGCAGATCTTTTTTATGTCGGAATCCTGATATCCCATTCTCAACAATTCATAAATCAGATTCGGGTATTGGGAAACATCCTTCAAACCTGTTGGTAATGAATCGCCTACGCCGTCAAAGTCCGATCCAATCCCCACATAATCAATTCCCACTAGCTTCACCACATGGTCAATATG
>JBBRUI010000105.1:0-13115 GCA_038247945.1 Bacteroidota bacterium
GGGGCTTCTCGTGCCGTGTCGTTGATTTATTACAGAAGATCGCCTAAAACAAATCGTCGTAATTTTTCCGCCTGCCTCCGTGACGAAAAACGGCGGGCAGGCGTTTGTGTCTTAGCCAAAAGGAAACTATGAATACGAAAACGATTGATGATGTTGACCTCCATGAGAAGAGAGTATTGGTGCGCGTGGACTTTAACGTGCCAATGGATGCGAAGGGAAACATTACGGATGATAAGCGAATCCTCGAATCGCTTCCCACGATCAGAAGGATATTGAATGCGCGGGGAATCCCCATTCTTATGAGCCATCTCGGACGGCCGAAAGGCGGTCCTTCCAAAGAATTCTCGCTGAAACCTATTGCGGAACACCTCGGCACTCTCCTCAGTACAGATGTTCAGTTTGCGCCGGATTGTATTGGCAAAGAAACCAAAGCCATGGTCGATGCTCTTAAGCCCGGCAATGTGTTGCTTTTAGAGAATCTCCGTTTTCATCCTGAGGAAGAAAAAAACAATCCTGAGTTTGCACAACAACTTGCGAGTTACGGTGAAGTGTTTGTGAACGATGCTTTCGGCACCGCGCACCGCGCACACGCATCGACTGAAGGAGTAACGAAATTCCTGCGGCCGGCTGTTGCAGGTTATCTCATGAAAAAAGAGATCGAATATCTCGCAAAGGCGGTAACCGATCCGCAGCGCCCGTATGTTGCAATTTTGGGCGGCGCAAAAATATCGGGAAAGATCGACGTCATCCAAAACCTGTTGCCTAAAGTTGACGTCTTAATTATTGGCGGAGGGATGGCGTTTACATTCTTCCGCGCACAGGAATTGGAAATCGGTGACTCGCTGGTTGAGCAGGATAAGGTTCAACTCGCAAAGCAAATTCTCGATGAGATTAAAGCGAGTAACCGACGCGTGATTTTTCCAATCGATTGCGTGGTTGCGGACAAGTTCGATAACAGCGCTATGCGGAGGACCGTCCCCGTGAACAAGATTCGGCCCGGATGGCGGGGACTGGATATCGGACCACAAACCATTCAGCTCATCAGTCTGGAGTTGAAGAATGCAAAGACGATTGTCTGGAACGGCCCGATGGGTGCATTCGAAATGTCGAACTTTGCAAACGGCACAATGGAAGTTGCGAAGCTGCTCGCCGAAGCGACAAAGAACGGAGCAACAACAATAGTCGGCGGCGGAGATTCTGCCGCAGCTATTACACAGATGGGATTTGAGGGATCGATCTCGCATGTATCGACGGGCGGCGGGGCTTCACTTGAGTTTCTCGAGGGCAAGCAACTGCCCGGGCTGGTCGCGCTCGATACGAAGTAAGCGAACCAATTGGAGATGTCGGCTGTTCTACGGAATAGAATGGAAAAGAGTAATTGATGTTTAATCGTTCGTTCGGCACAGGTGGAAATTATTATCGTCCGAGTTTCTTCGGCGGAATGTCTTTTTTCCCTCCGGTTATCAAGTGGCTGCTGATCAGTAACACCGCAATCTGGTTGCTCACGGATATTTTTCTCCAGGCGTTCACGGTCTCGGGCGTGCGGCTCGGCGGCGAACAGGGAGTGCTTACCTTCTTCCTTGCACTCTGGCCCATCGGGGTAAATTTTTGGCCGTGGCAGCTTGTTACGTATATGTTCCTTCACGGGGGCTTCGCACACCTGTTCTTCAATATGCTCGCCCTCTGGATGTTCGGGATGGAATTGGAAAATATGTGGGGTTCGAAACGGTTCCTTTCTTTTTATTTGATGTGTGGAGTTGGGGCGGCGATTACAAATCTGATCGTTGCTCCTCTCATTGGGCTAAACGTCCCGACTGTGGGAGCCTCGGGTGCGGTGTTCGGCATACTCGTGGCCTTCGGGATGTTGTTTCCTGATCGTCCCATCTACATATATTTTCTTCTTCCGATCCGGGCGAAGTTTTTTGTCGCCGGTTATATTTTGTTGGAATTATTTTACGGCGTTACCGGTACATCGTCCGGCATTGCACACTTTGCACATCTGGGCGGAGCGGCTGTTGGTTTCGTGTACATACTCTTTGCCGCAAAAGGATTTACGGTCCCGGATGTCTGGAAGAAGATAACCGGAGAATCGAAGTTTCCCCACCAGCAATACCGCACGCGGAAACCGGAACGGGAAGAAATTTACGATGCAAAATTTTTCGATATTAAATCCGGGACGCGCATGGACAGTCATGATTCGCTGAGCCAGGAAGTGATTGATGCGATTCTCGACAAGATCAGCACGGGAGGATATCAAAGCCTGACTGATGAGGAGAAACGAATTCTGAACGAAGCAAGCAAGAAAATAAATTAAGGAGACTATGGAAATTCCTGTTCTCAATATGACCAACCAACCGCCGGAAGTTCTTCATCCCACATACAAGGTCGGCGTGCGGCGTCAAACGCGTCAAGTGCAAATTGGCGGCATCAAGGTTGGGGGCGGAGCGCCTATCAGCGTGCAGACAATGACAAAGACAAAGACAAGCGACATTCCGGGCACGGTAAAACAGATTGTCGATGCCGCCGAAGCGGGCTGCGATATTGTTCGCGTAACGGTGAATGACAAAGAGGCTGCCGATGCAATGGCAGAGATCGTGCGACAGTCTCCCATTCCCGTCGTTGCCGATATCCACTTCAATCATGTCTTCGCATTGAAGGCGATTGAAGCAAATGTTGCGAAGGTACGCCTCAATCCCGGCAACATCGGCGCGAAGAGCCGCATCTACGAAGTGCTGACGGCTGCGAAAGCCAAAGGTATTCCCATCCGCATCGGCGTGAACTCCGGTTCGCTCGAGGAAGATATTCTTGAGAAGCACGGCTACCCGACTGCGGAAGCGTTGTACGAAAGCGCGATGCGCCACGTCGGGATTTGCGATGAGTTCGGATTTAAGGACGTGATCATCTCGGTCAAGTCCACGGATGTCCGGCTGATGATTGAAGCGTACAGGCTTGTTGCCGAACGAACTGACATTCCGTTGCATCTCGGAGTAACAGAAGCAGGCACGACGAGAATCGGCACAATCAAATCCGCCGTCGGCATCGGAACATTGCTGGCGGAAGGTATCGGTGATACGATCCGTGTTTCGTTGACGGACGAGCCTGTGAAAGAAATTGAAGTAGGGAAAGAAATTCTTCGCTCGCTGAGCCTTGCCTCGCGCAATGTTGAATTGATCGCGTGTCCAACGTGCGGGCGGCTTGAAGTGGATCTGTTCGGCATCATGGCTCAACTTGAAGCGCGACTCGAAGGTATAAAGAAACCCGTCAAAATTGCCGTGCTCGGCTGTGTTGTCAACGGTCCCGGCGAAGCGAGCGAAGCGGACATCGGCATTGCGGCGGGAAAAGGAGTCGGCATCCTTTATCGCAAAGGCGTTGTTATCCGTAAAGTGAAAGAGTCGGAGATCGTTGATACGATTGTCGAGGAAGTGATGAACTTTCAACCGGAGAACAACAACTAATTCATTGTGGGTCATGGAACTCTTGAACCCGTTGGACGGTCTCCAGCGGGTTTTTCGTTTATTTTCATCTCAAAGTTTTTATATTGAAAACGAATCCAAACAGGTTCATATCATTTTTCTTTCCTTCGCTTGAACTTCAAAAACTCTGTTCCCCTTATCACGGTTGGCATTTCCACTCAGCCGGAAGTCCATTTTGTTCTCGACGGCAGCTTTTCTTCTGAGCATGAACATCATGTTTTAACCGGAAAATGCACTGCCCGGATTTCGCAGGATGGAATTGTCCTCGAAAACCATGACACAGTTCTGACTTTTTCAGGAGAGCTTGTCCTTCAGCCAAACAGTCCTGAATCATCATTTGTTCTGAATGATGTTATGATCGGCGTTCAATTCCATTGGCAGCGCAAAGAAGACCAGCGGTTTGTCGGCGGACTGAAGCTTGTGAGAACCGGCGACATGATCGCGGCGATCAATGTCGTGAGTATTGAAGAATATCTGAAGAGCGTGATTTCTTCAGAGATGAGTGCCGATTGTTCCATGCAGTTGTTGAAGGCGCATTCAATAACCTCGCGAAGCTGGCTGCTTGCCCAGTTGGAAAAATCCCGTGAACTGAAGGCAGGAAAGGAAAAATATAAGTCGTTGTTCGAAAGCCCTACGGAACGCATCCGGTGGTACGACCGTGAGGATCACGAGCTTTTTGATGTCTGTGCAGATGACCATTGCCAACGGTATCAAGGAGTGACGAAAGCATACACCGGTTCGGTGCAAGAGGCGGTGAAAGGGACGCAAGGCGAGGTTGTGATGTTTGAAGGAAAAGTATGCGATGCCCGCTTCTCGAAATCATGCGGCGGCTTGACGGAAACGTTCGAGAATGTGTGGGAGCCCGTCCGGGTTCCTTATCTTGAGTCGGTCGTCGATACGGCGGAGAAGACGACAACGTTCAATCTTGATTTCTCAAAAGAAGAAAACGCAGCACACTGGATCCGTTCGGGTCCCGATTCATTTTGCAACACGACGGATAAGAAGATTCTCTCACAAGTTCTTTTGAAGTATGATCAGGAGACGACAGATTTTTTTCGGTGGAAGGTTGGATATAGCCAAGCCGAAATTGCCGGACTGATTCACCACAAGAGCGGCATTGATTTCGGCGAGATTGTTGACCTTATTCCGATTGAGCGGGGAGAATCCTCGCGGCTCATCAAACTGAAAATTGTTGGAACGAAAAAGACTCTTATCATCGGAAAAGAATTAGAGATCCGGCGAACACTCTCGCCATCGCATCTCTACAGTTCTGCGTTTGTTGTTGAGAAGTTGGATGTCGTGAATAG
This sequence comes from Bacteroidota bacterium, assembly GCA_038247945.1. Taxonomy (GTDB): domain Bacteria; phylum Bacteroidota; class Ignavibacteria; order UBA10030; family UBA6906; genus CAADGV01. Next base: position 4,781 of record JBBRUI010000105.1, read on the forward strand.
CCTTCCGGGACGATTTGTTCTTCGCGGCGCGGGCTGGGGACATGGAGTCGGCCTTTGCCAGATCGGAGCTGCCGTGATGGGCGAGAAAGGTTATTCTCACGAGATGATTCTTGCTCATTATTTTCATCATTCTGAAATCAAGAGAATCTACTAATGAAATTATTTTGCTTCGTGCTACTTCTTTGTATCGCTTCAGGTTTGTCCGCCCCTGCCCAGACGGTTCCTGTGGGCCCGAATTTTGTTTTGCTCGTGGTTCCTGAAAAGGACACGGTGGAAACTTCTACATCGACCTACCGGCTTTCCGCAAGCACGGCGCCGGGCAGCACCGTTACGGTAAACGGCAAAAGTTATAAGGTGTATCCTTCCGGAGCGTTCTGCGGCAAACTTATTCTTGTGGTGGGTGAGAATCCATTCTTCATTACTTCTACCGATCCTGCCGGCGTAGCAGTTGCAAAATCTTTTGTCATCAACCGTTCAAAACCAATCGAAGCGACGCCAGTCGATACGCTGCGGATCGAAGACATCATGATGCAGCCGTATCAGGATATGTGGTTGACTGAAGGCGATATTCTTGAAGTGCAATTCAAAGGAACCCCCGGTGGCAAGGCGAGTTTCATGAACGGTATTCCGATGAAGGAGCGGCCGATGACACAAGGACGGGGGGTCGCAGGAATTTATCGTGCAACCTACAGAGTAAAGTCCACGGACACACTGCTGAGTCAGCCGATCGTCTTCAGGTTGGAAGGCAGAGACAGTACGGTTACGAAATCAACCTATGCACTCGTGTCGTTCAAGTCCCGCCAGCTTCCGCTTGTCGGAATCACGAAAGGCGAGCGGCCGTATTTGAATACGGGCCTGGGAGAAGACAGGCTCGGCGGACACAAGTTTTCTATTATCAATCCCGGCATCCGGCTAAAGATCACCGGCAAAGTGGGCAACATGTATCGCGTGGAGCTTGCAGAAAACCACACGGTCTGGATTGAAGACTCGTACGTTGATCTCCAACCCGAAGGAACCTTCCTGCCGAAATCTTTAACCGGCGACATGAATGTTTCACCCGGAGAAAAAGCAGATGTGGTCTCGTTGAGTTTGAACGATAAGCTTCCGTATTCGTCAATGCAACAAGTGAATCCCAGCCGCATAATCGTTGATGTCTTTGGCGCGACCTCCAACACGAACTGGATTACTCAACAACTGACGACGAAAGAAATCAAAGATGTGTACTACAATCAGGTTGAGTCGGATGTTTTCCGTCTGACCATCGAACTGAAGCACAAACAAATCTGGGGATATGAAATTGGATACGACGGAACTACTCTGAAAATCAAAGTCCGTCCCCAGCCGGAGAACTTGAAATTGAAAGAGCTCGCGTTTGCCATCGACGCGGGCCACGGAGGTGAGAACCGGGGAGCGCTTGGATCGACCGGTGTTCTGGAAAAGAATATCACGTTTGCTGTCGTTACGCATCTCCGTGAAATTCTTGAGAAGAAGGGAGCAAGAGTTATTCTCACACGGCCCGACGATACGAATCCCCGAATGACTGATCGTTTCATGCGTGCATATACCGGTGGCGCTGATATGCTCATTAGTGTACACGCAAATTCCATCGGACTGACAACCGACCCGGCGTTGACCAAAGGGTCGGGGACGTTCTACAAACACATTGCGTATCGCCCTCTTTCCCAATTCATCCTTCAGGAAGTGTTGAAGACGGGGTTGGACACATTGGGCAACGTTGGAAGCTTTAACTTCTCGCTGAACGGTCCCACCGAATTCCCAACGGCGCTGGTCGAGACTGCGTTCCTCTCCAACCCGGAAGACGAAATGAAACTGATGGACGACGAGTTCCGCAAAGAGCTCGCCGAGCGAATTGTTGATGGAATCGAAGAGTTCCTCGATTATTGTGAAGAATAGATTCGACTTAGACATGGAAGTCAATATCCATCAGTGGACGGTGAACGATCTCGCGGCAGTCCGGCATATTGCCTTGACGACCTGGCTTGCAACCTACAGCGGCTTTATTCCTGCACAGGACATACGACTGTTTTTTGATGAATGGTATACGATTGAAAAACTCCAAGAACTGTGCAATTCACCAACTGCAAGAGGATTCATTGCTGAGTTGGACTCGAACGCTGTTGGGTTTGCAAAGACAAGCTACAATCCCGATGAAAAGAAATTCTCCCTGCACTCCCTTTATGTTGTACCTGGTTGTCAGGGAAAAGGAATAGGCAAAAGGCTTCTTGATGCAACTGAAGCGTTTGCATGTTCCTTCGGCGCCGAAGCAATATGGCTGGGAGTCATGACGCAAAATCTCGTGGCGTTGAACTGGTATCAACGAATTGGATTTCAATTTGAAAAAGAAGAACCGTTCACGATGGGCAACACAACAGTGATGCATTTGATCGGATTCAGAAAAATCAACCGGGAGCGCAATGGCAACTGACCAGGTAACGAAACGGAATCCATGGGCATGGGTGCCGTCGCTCTACTTCGCGCAAGGCATGCCGTACGTTGTGGTGATGACTGTTTCCGTTATCATGTACAAGCGCATGGGAATCTCCAACACAGACATTGCTCTGTACACGAGTTGGCTATACCTGCCGTGGGTTATCAAGCCGCTGTGGAGCCCGCTGGTTGATTTGTTCAAGACGAAACGGTTGTGGATTATTGTTACGCAGTTGATCGTTGGCGCGGCATTGGCAATGGTTGCTCTCACGATTCCGATGCCGCAGTTCTTTCAATACACACTTGCAGTTTTCTGGTTGATGGCGTTCAGCTCGGCAACGCATGACATTGCGGCTGACGGTTTTTACATGCTCGCGCTTGAACAACATCAGCAGGCGGCACTGGTGGGCGTGCGAAGCACGTTCTACCGGCTTGCAATGATTACAGGGCAGGGGCTGCTCGTGGTTCTTGCCGGACAACTGGAGTTGCGGACCAATGGCAATACTGCATTCGCGTGGTCTGTTACGTTCGGCATTCTTGCCGGACTTTTTCTTTTATTTTTTATCTACCACAAATTCATCCTGCCATACCCGGTTTCGGACAAGCCCACGATCAGTGGTGATGCACGAAATCCTTTTGCAGAATTCCTGCGCGTGTTCGCTCTCTTCTTCAAGAAAAAGAATATCGTGGTGACTCTTGCATTCCTGTTGCTGTACCGTTTTGCCGAAGCGCAGTTGGTAAAACTTGTTTCTCCTTTCCTGCTTGATGCCCGCGAGGAGGGCGGTCTTGGTTTGACGACAAGCGAAGTGGGGATTGTCTATGGAACCGTTGGCATCATTGCGCTCACGCTCGGCGGCTTGCTTGGCGGGCTCGTTGCATCGCGCGGCGGCCTGAAGAAATGGCTCTGGCCCATGGTGCTCGCAATTCATTTGCCGGATGCGATGTTTATTTATCTGTCGCAGGTTCAACCGACTGATTTTTATTTGATTAACGCGGCAGTCGCGATTGAACAGTTCGGGTACGGATTCGGGTTTACGGCGTACATGTTATACATGATTATGATCGCCGAAGGAGAACACAAGACAGCGCATTATGCAATTTGTACCGGCTTCATGGCGCTCGGGATGATGCTGCCCGGAATGTTCAGCGGCTGGCTTCAGGATCAAATAGGCTATCAGCATTTCTTTTTGTGGGTGATGGCATCAACGATTCCGGGATTTATTGTTGCCGCGCTTGTTACGATTGATGCCGACTTCGGGAAGAAGAAAGCAACATAAACGAATCGATCCAATAACCTAAACAGATAGTCACATGGCCCGACCCATTACTGCATTTATCCCATTCAGCGGACAACAATTTACTAAATCCGTTGTCGAGGAAATTCGTCAGTCCGGTTTAGTCGCAAAGATCTTCCTGCTTACCACAGGCGCTGACCGAAGTTCAATTGATGGTTGCGAGACTCTTACTGTCTCTTCGCTGATCAGCTCAAAAACGATGCACATGATGGCAAAAAAAGCTTCCACGCCGTTTTCTCTTTTCCTTCTGCACGATACGGCAATTGAGTTCGGACAATTTGGGTTGGAGAGATTTCACAGCGTTGCCGAGATGACAAATTCCGGGTTGGTGTATTCGGACTATTATGATATCAAATTGGGTGTTCGAACCGCCCATCCTCTTATCGACTGCCAACACGGGAGCGTTCGGGACGATTTCAATTTCGGCTCTGTTGTGCTGATGAAAAGCGCCGCATTGAAAGAAGCCGTGGACGCTCTTGATTCATCCGATTACAATTTTGCCGGATGGTATGCGTTACGTCTGGCACTGTCCTGTCGCGAGGCCATCATACGAATAGGAGAATATCTGTACAGCAAGATCGAAAGCGACCTGCGCAGGTCCGGTGAAAAGCTGTTCGATTATGTCGATCCCCGGAACCGACAGGTGCAGATTGAGATGGAAGTTGCAGCCACACATCATCTGAAACAAATCGGCGCCTACCTGAAGCCCGCTTTCAAAGAAGTGAATTTGAACGAAGGAACATTTGCGGTTGAGGCGTCGGTTATCATTCCCGTAAAGAACCGCGTCAAGACAATCAAAGATGCTGTCGATTCGGTTCTCAATCAGGTCACGACTTTTCCCTTTAACCTTATTGTCGTTGATAATCATTCATCGGACGGAACCACCGAAGCGCTCAAAGATTACGCCGCAAGAGATTCACGTGTTATTCATTTGATTCCTACTCGTCTGGATTTGGGAATCGGTGGCTGCTGGAATGAAGGCGTCCATGATACGCGCTGCGGGCGATTCGCCGTCCAGCTCGACAGCGACGATCTCTACAAAAACGGAAAAGCACTTCAGCGGGTTGTTGACGCCTTCTATGCAGAGAAATGTGCAATGGTCATCGGCTCGTACCAGATGACAAACTTTAACCTTGAGGAGATCCCGCCCGGCATTATCGACCATAAAGAATGGACTCCCGACAACGGACGAAACAATGCTCTTCGCATCAACGGCCTTGGTGCGCCTCGGGCTTTCTTTACTCCTGTCTTCCGGCGAATAAATTTACCAAACGTTAGTTACGGAGAAGACTACGCGATGGGCCTTGCCATCTCACGGGATTACCGCATCGGAAGAATCTACGAACCAATCTATGTCTGTCGAAGGTGGGAAGGGAATTCGGATGCTGACCTCGACATCGGCAAGGCAAACGCATTCAACTTCTACAAAGACAAACTTCGGACGTTCGAAATCCTTGCACGCCGGCAAATGAATCTTCGAACGAAAGCCTCACGGAAACCAGCCAAACGAAAATCTTCTTCTGTCAGGAAAAGCTAAACGCAAATAACCGTCATGCGGAAAAATTTATTTCTTTCTGATAAAGATCTCTTGCGGTACGAACCGGCTGACGATCCCGCAGACCGGGTGCACGCACTTCTTGCGCAGCAAAAGGACACGTGGAAACTTCTACGGGAGAACTACGACGCACTCGACGATGTTCAGACACGATCATTCAAAATCGATGGGCATTCGTATCGTGTTGAATTCAATCCGGGACGCCTGACATCCACGACTGCCGCGGTGGACGAGCAATCGATTCGGGAGCGAAAATGTTTTCTTTGTACGGACAATCTTCCGCCGGCGCAACGTGCAGTGCGGTACCGTGATGACTTTGCTATCCTTTGCAATCCCTATCCCATCTTCCCCGAACATTTCACCATTGCCAATGTTGAACATGTTCCGCAGCAGATTCTCACTTCGTTTCCGGTCCTTCGGCAGCTAAGTAAAAGTTTGTCGGAGAGGTATATCGCATTGTACAACGGCCCCAAATGCGGCGCATCGGCGCCTGACCATTTACACTTTCAGGCAGGCGATAAGGGGTTTCTTCCAATCGACGAGGAATACGAACAGCTAATTACCACCCGCGGAGAGAAGCTTCTTGATGCGGACGGCCTGCTCGTTTTTGCTGTCGGAGATTTTTTACGGAAGTTTATTTCATTCGAGTCGGACAATATCTCGCTTCTGCAAAAAGCATTTGAAGTTTATTACGCATCCGCTCGCGATGTCGCTGGTAGTACTGATGAGCCGATGATGAACATTCTCTCATCGTATCAGGAAGGAGAGTGGCGGGTGATACTATTTCCTCGTGCGAAACACCGCCCGTCGTTTTTCTTCAAAAAAGGAGACGCAAAGATACTGATAAGTCCCGGCGCCGTTGACTTGGGCGGAGTTATCATGACGCCCCGTGAAGAGGATTTCAACAAAGTCTCGGAGGAAACGCTTGTCGAGATGTTTGGGGAGGTTTCAATCTCTGCAGATGAATTTGAAAAATTGAAAACAGGAATCTCGTCGCACGGAAATTATTTGTAGAGATAATAGCCGCGGGACTTCTCCCGAAATGCTTCAACATCCTTCTGTAGTATTCCCTGTATATCCCCGAAGTTCATCCGCTGCGTGAAAAGTTTGCGAATCTGATTTGTCCCCGCGACTTTGTCGAACATAACCAGTCGACTGCTGTCCGCAAGCGAGAAAGGATTTTTGTCCGGATACAGCTCATTGTGAACCTGCATGCAAATGAATTGCACACTCATCAAGTCCACAGCAAAATAATCGGTAATATGAATCTGCACGCCGTTCAGAACTTTATCCTTGTACTTCCCGTAGTATGGCCGGAAAGAAATCGGGCGGAAGAGAAGTCCATTGAGTTTGACTGCGTTCAATTTATCCGCAAGCGCCTTCGAGTCTATCCATTCGGCTGCAAACGTATGAAACGGAATCGTGTAGCCGACCCCTTCTGAAATCACGCCGAGTTCGCCGAGCATTCCCATTGCAACATAGTATTGCGGCGACGATGATTCGGGAATGTGCGGAGAGGTCGGAACCCACTGAAGCCCGGTCTGCTCGAACGTCATTGTACGTTTCCAGCCTTTCATCGGGATGACGGTGAGTTTGCACCGCTTGCCGCCGTTCAACATTCCTTCTTCGTTCAGCATCCGTGCAAGCTCGCCGCATGTCAAGCCATACACATACGGAACTGGATATTGACTGATGAACGATTGAAATCCATTCTCGACAAGATTTCCTTCGATCTTCACTCCACCGAGCGGGTTCGGACGATCGAGCACAACAAACTCAATGTTGTTTTCTGCCGCGGCTTCCATCGCCAATCCCATCGTGCTGATGTAGGTATACGAGCGGGCGCCGATGTCTTGAATATCATAAACGAGCACGTCGATTCCTTTCAGCATGTCGGCGTTCGGCTTTCGTGTTTTGCCGTAGAGGGAATACAAGGGAAGTCCGGTTGTCGAATCGACAGCGTTTTCCACTTTATCGCCGGCGGAGAAATTACCGCGAACGCCATGCTCAGGACCGTAGAGCGCGACGAGCTTCAGTTCTTTCTTTTCGAACAGAATGTCGACAGTGGATTTCAGTTTCGAGTCGACGCCGGTGGGATTTGTAATCAGACCAACACGTTTTCCTTTCAACACGGCGAAATTGCTTTCCCGCAAAACTTCTACGCCGAGTTTGACTTTGGGAACTTGAGTGTGACCGGGGACGAACTGCACTACGATCGCTACAAGTACGAGGAAGAGTCGTTTCATTTTCTGCCGAGGATGTTTAAAGAGTCTGGACTATGTTATTGCAACTATTGGAGAAAAGCAATAAGCGGAAATATGCGGTAGTGTCTCATTTTGATATACCGGCTTTTTTCGAAGAGTTACTAAAATGAATCCGTTGCCGAATGTTTGTCCGCCAAGAATTGTCATTCCCGAATGCTTTTATCGGGAATCCAGAAGTGAGAAAATCTTTGACTGGATTCCCGCTAACAACGTGCGGGAATGACAGAGCCAAACTGAGACACTACTAAATATGCTATAGGATTTCTAATTTCTTTCCCTCCAAAATCTTTATATTCAAACCAAATCTTAACATGAATTCCAATACTCAATCACTCCAGAGAAAACGAATTGTCTAAAATCCTCAACATTTTTTTCGTCGGCGATATCGTCGGCACACCGGGACTTGAGCTTGCGGTAACGCTTGTTCCCAATTATGTGAAGAAGTACAATGTCGATCTTCTTATTATCAACGGCGAGAATACCACCGAAGGCAAAGGCATAGCCGAGGAACATGCAAAAAAGATTTTCGAGCTTGGTGCACATGTCATCACGACGGGCAACCACGTGTGGGACAGATGGGATAGCCGTAAAGTTCTTGGCAGCGACCGGCGCATTCTTCGTCCCCTGAATTACCCGCGTGAAAACGGCGGCAACGGGTTCGTTGTTGTGGATTTGGGGGAGAAGGGAAAAGTGGGGGTGCTGAATATTCAGGGCAGAGTGTATATGCAGCCCATTGATGACCCGTTCAAATCCGCAGACTGGGCGATTAGCAA
>JBBRUI010000106.1:0-13092 GCA_038247945.1 Bacteroidota bacterium
CTGACCGTCAAACAGGAAATCAGTCGCAGCAATGATGACAATGTTCATCACAAACAAAACAAGAAACAAAGCAACAGAGCGTTTTCTCCCGATTCGATCCGAAACATACCCGCCAAGTAACGCGCCTCCCAGCATTCCGACGACAACAGGAATGGCGAAAAAGAAACCGACCTGTTCGCCGGAGATTCCCCGATCAATCATGTACGGTCCAGCCACAGCGCCAACGGCTTCAAATCCCGCGGCAGACAGAACCGCGAACAGCAATCCAAGCCACGTTGTCTTCTGCTGCACAACGTCTTTGAATCGCAGAGAGAATCCTCTCCACCGTTCCGAGAAGGTTGAGGGTTCGTTCCCCTCATCTGTCGCTCCGGGCTTGGAGAGAATTACGAAGATCATCGAAGACCAAACAACAATGATGAGTAGAATGATGACGGCTTGCTCTCCAATTGTTTCAGTCAGCAGCAGCGCGCCGCCGCCGAAGAGTGAGCGTCCGCCGAGCATCCCTGCCTGCATCCATCCGTTGATGGTGCCGCGTTCGCTTGATGGCACGACTGAAATGGAAAGCGCGTCAATCGATGCATCTTGCGTTGCCGCGGCGAACGCATGAAGTAACAACAGAGGAACAACGAGCGCGTAGTTTTGCTGAAGATTCAGAAACAACAGTGGCAGCAGACTGACGCCCATCAACACTTGAGTCGAGATTATCCAAGAGCGAAACGTCCAGCGTTGAGTGCGGAGCGTATCCACAAGCGGCGCCCAGAGAAACTTGAACACCCACGGGAGAACGAGGAGAGACGTGAGCGCGGTGATCTCTTCAACAGGAACTCCCGCCACGCGAAGCTTCGTGGGAAGCGCCCACCAGATGAACCCAATGGGCGCACCTTCGCTGAGATAGAGAGCGCCAAAAAGAATTCTGCGACCCGTTCGTGTCGCGAGGAGATTCAACCTTTGTTCGCTTTGGCGTGTGGTTGTTTTTTGAGCGTCACACCGTACAAGTCCGTTCGTCGATCATGCCAATTGACGACACTGCCGGTTTGGTGATGGCGTTTGAGAAGTTCAAGGTCCACATCGTCAATTATGACCGTTTCAATATTGGGTGTGGACTCGGCGGCGATGGCGTCGCGGGTGAACGGAATATCCGAAGGAGTGAATATCCCGGATTGCCCGTATTGAATGTCCATGTTCTCCACCGCCGGCAGATTCCCGACGGTGCCGGCAATGGCGGCGTACACATGATTTTCAACGCACCGCGCTTGAGCGCAATAGCGAACGCGCAAATACGCGTAGCGCTCGTCCGTCGTGAAGGGGACAAAAATAATTTGCGCTCCCTGCTCAACGGCAATCCGGCTTACTTCCGGAAACTCAATATCCACACCGACCTGAATCGAAATGTTTCCACTGTCGGTCTCGAACACTTCGATGGTGTTCCCCTGTTCAACGCCCCACCAGCGGCGCTCGTCGGGGGTGATGTGGAGCTTGTATTGTTTGCCGATGCCGCCGTCGCGCTTGAACAGATATGCAGCATTGTACAAATGATTGTTCTCGAGCGTGAAGTGCGTTCCGCCGATGATGTTGATATCGTACTTGATGGCAAGCTTCGAGAACAACTCCAAATACTGCGGCGTGAATTCGGATAGCTTGCGCATTGCTAATCCCGGCCGCTCCGGTTTCATAAAGGTGAGCAGCTGCGTGGTAAAATTTTCCGGGAAGAGAATGAAGTCGCTCTTGTAATCCGACGCGACGTCAACGAAGTATTCACACTGCCGCGCGAACTCGTCGAAGCCCTTAATCTCCCGCATTTGATATTGCACCGCGCAGATGCGCACAGCCTTCGAGGAAATGAATGTCCGCGACACATCGGGCTGGTAATCGAGGTTCGTCCATTCTAACAGCGTCGCGTAGCCCAGCGATTCCTTATCGGAGTTCATGTACGCTTTGATGAGGCGTTTCAGAACAAAACCGTTGGAAAGCTGCGTGGTGAGAACCGGGTCGATCAGTGATTTGCTCATGACTTTGTCAACATATTCACGCGCCGTCAGCTGGTCTTTGTGTCGCGCGTAGCCGGGGATGCGTCCGCCAAGCACGATGCGCATCAGATTTTTTTGCTGCACAAGTTTCTTGCGCGCATTGTACAAGCGTCGTGCAAGTTTCATCCCGCGAAACTCAGGGTCAACCATAATCTCAATGCCGTACAAGGTGTTGCCTTCGGGATTGTGATTGCGGATGAATCCTTCGTCGGCAATCTTGCGCCAGCTATGCCATTCACTGTACATCGCAAAATCAAGAATAAGGCTGCTCGAGGAAGCGACGATACTCCCCTGATATTCCAAACAGATTTGACCCTCGGGAAACACCTGCAGCTGACTTTCGATCTGCTCGCGCGTCCACGGCTTCATGCCGGAAAAGCACCTGAGCTGTAACGCGACGAGTCGATCAAAGTCTTCCATTCTGATTGGTCGGACGATGACGTTTTTTTCAAACGTTGTATGGTCAATATCTGCCATTGCATCCTCCGGGTTTGTGTATTGAAGATCTGCTATGAAATGTGAATATGCACAGACGGCAGGAGTGGTCGTTTCGGCGGTGTGTTCCGATCGAAGACATCATTTCAACTTATTAAGTACCGAGCCGATGTTGAATGCCGACTCTGTGACAGAAAGTTTGAAGAGCTTTGCCGCGTTTTCGTACATGATTTTCTGCCTCTCCCGTTGGGGAATTCTCAACTCCGCAATGAAATTCACATATGACTCCATTGATGAGATCGGCCAATCCGTTCCGAACAATACTTTGTCCGGTTCCACTCCATACACAAGCATTTCCTGAAGCTGCTTGTGCATATAACCCTCAAACCTATCCGAGAAATCTCCCAACACAAGTCCTGAGATATCGGTATAGACATTCTTGTTCTTGTACACAACCTCCATACAGTCGCGAAACCATGGGCTTCCGAGATGGCAGATGATGAAGTTGACGTCGGGATGGTCCACCGCCACCTCATCCACATGCAGAGGATGCGAGTATTTCAATTTCCCTTTGGGAGTGTACGTATCGCCGGAGTGAATCATCACGGGCACATCGAACTGCGCCGCAAGAGAAAAAACCGGTTCGAACTTCGCGTCATTCGGATAAAACGGTTCGTAACCCGGATAGAGCTTGAACCCGCGCACGGAGCCTTCAACAAGATACTCGCGCAATTCGGATAACTCATCGACAGCGAATGTGAAGTGGTTGTAACTGATGCCTGCAACGATGTAGACGTTCTTCATGTCCCGCGTCGCCTGCACAGCATCACGGGTCGAGGGTCGCCCGGCAGAAACTTTGTACGATGTAAGCACGAGAGCCAAGTCAACGCGGTTGCGCCGCATTTCGCGCTGTAACGCATCAATGCACTCCCTCAGCGAATCAACTTCTTCGTTGTGATAGTTATTGACGTGCGTATGGCAGTCGATAATCATTGATTAACTTTCCGTTTTCCAGATTTTTTCAAGGATGCGCGCAGCCCATTCCTTTCCACCCAATCCGAACGCGAGTGCGAGTGCAAGGCACAGGGCACCAAAGGCAATTTGAAATGCAGAGACAAGAATCTGGCCCCCGATTGAAAGTTGCTCGAGTGCAACAGAGACAACGAAGATCAGTAGTGCCCATTGGGCAACCTGACTTACAAACTCAGCGCCGGCAATGCCGATGTTGCTCAGGTATGTGAACGTTACGCCCCGCACCAGCTTTGCAAACAGGGTTCCGAAAATAAGAACAAGTACCGCGACAATTACATTGGGAATAAACAGGATGATTCTGTTGAAGAGATCCGTTGCTGCAGCAAGGCCTAGACTGTTCAACACTGCCAACGATACTGCAAAAATTACGAACCAGTAAATGAGATTCGCTACAATAGTGATGGTGGTGTATTTGACATCACCTTGAATCAGGAAGTCTTCGATACCGGCTTTTTCTGCGGCGACATCCACGCGCAGTAGCCGTAAGATCCGGATCATTGCCTTGCGCAAAATCTTTGCTACAAGCCATCCGAGGATTAGAAGCAATGCCGCCACAAGTATTTGAGGGATGAAACGAACAAACTGATCCCAGAACACTCTCAGCGATTCAACGGTTGCGTTAATCTGTTCGGACATACAGCAACTCCACTTCTCTTGATGGATGAAGGAGGCAGGTTCAACAATACCCTCTATTCACTTATAATATACGCTCATCACCCAGAACATCAACTTTAAAAACGGAATACGCTCGCCTAGAGCGCAAGAACCGTTTCCTGAAAATTGAGTCCCTGCAATTTTAGCTCTTGAAGAACGGGCTCGTATACTGCGGGGTGTGTCGGAATCTGGCAACCGGTAATCGTAAGACGATCGGTAAGCAGAAGTTCCGCGGCAATCGCGATCGGCATACCGACCGTTTTTGCGATTGCGGTAAAGCCATCGGGCACGCCATATTCAATCATCGTGGTTGTGAGCTTCTCTTTTCTTCCCCGTTCCTCCGGATACGCGACATCCATTTCGTGCATGAGAATAACGACGTCGCCTGAACCGGGAGGCATATGGAGCTTTTCTTTAATGAGATGAACCATCGCAGCTGCAACCGTATCGGCGTTGTCGCTGATCTTCTCTTTTGAAAACAAGCCAAGATAGCGCAGGTTCTCCATGATACGTCCTGTAGGATTGATGCCGAGATAGTTGGCGACTTGCTGTTCAAGTTTGGTTTTGCCCTCCGATTGCGGAAGGCACATTTCCGTCAACTCACGGTAGGTCATGTTCTTCAGGTTTGCGATGCGCAAGGCGTCATTCGCGAGTCCGAGGTGAACAATCTGTTGCCACGTCTCGCTCCATCCGGGATAACGAAGCGTTCCGCGGATAATTGTACTTTCGTTTCCCAATCCAAGTTCAGCTTCATATGCAAGCGAGTCACGATTGGGATACTCTTCGAGCATCCCGATCCCCTCTATATCCACCGACCACGTCCGTTGAAAGACCTGATGAAACGGAAGCAGTTTGAATTTTTTATCCTCTTTATACAACGCGCCGTCTTCGCCTGCCATGAGAACATTTCGCGGATTCCACGTAATGGCATAGCGCAGCATCCAGCAACTTCATCTCACGGCTGAGATGAACTTCCGTATCGAATTTTTTCAAAGCGCCGATTCCTTATGATTTCGTTTCATGCGATTCATATCTTCCTGATACAAAGAGATGAATTGACTTCATCAGAATACACTTACCTTCACATACCGTTGAGGGTTCAGGCGAAGGTCCAGTACAAGCGAATTCAAATTCACGGCAAGGCTGTCGATATCGTTGTACAATTTCGCATCGTAGACCAGCTTGCCCATTGTACCTTGTCCGCTTTTCACTTTTGCAAGGATGAGATTCAGGGAAGAACTTGCCTCATCGAGTTGTGCTGAAACGCGATCAAGATTCTGGGCAGCTTTCTTTATCGAGGATATTCCTGCCTTCACATTGCCGCGCTGGTTGACTGCAATAGTGTCGAGAGTTCTCGCGAGCTTTGAAAGATTCCTGGAAAACTCCGCAAAGTCGCCAAGGGCAACATCGAGCCGTGCACCCTCTTTATTGATCACCTGATCCATACGGGCAGTCGACCGGCTCAGATTTGTAACGACAGCCTGAATCCGGTTTCGTGTCGGTTCGTCAAATGTCGAGTTGACATTCTCAAGAATGCCGAGAACGTTTGTCGAAATCGGCGCGAGTGTGGCGGTTAGTTGAGAAAGATCTGCCTCATAGGCACCGCTGAGTGAATCGCCGTTCTGCAGCATTGCGGCGGCGGTTCCGGGAATGATTTCAACAAACTTTCCCCCCATAATGGATTCGCTTTTGATGATGGCTTTCGAATCACGTGGAAGACGCACACGGGTTTTCAGGGAAAGGTTCACCTCAATTCCATTCCCCGACATTGCCATCGACTCGACGCTGCCAATTTCAAGTCCGGCAACACTTACGCGGCTTCCCGTATTCAGTCCGTTGACATTGCCAAAATGCACATTCAGCGAATAATCTTTTGAACGGAGATCAATCCCGCGAAGGACAATAATCCCGCCGGCGAAAATTACTGCCGCCAGGAAAACGACAATTCCGATCCGGGCCTCACTACTCCATTTCATACCGTCTCCTTCACGATGAGAGCGAACTGTTGATGTATTTGTTGATTTCGGCATCGTTGCTGTTTTCAAGATCATCCCGCGTCCCCGTCATCAGGATGCGGCCACGTTCGAGAATCATGAACCGGTCGCCCACAATGAACGCGCTGCGAATATCATGCGTGACAACAATCGAAGTGATGCCGAGTCGCGTCCGCATATCGGCGATGAGGCTGTTGATTTCGTCCGCCGTTCCGACATCCAGTCCTGTTGTGGGTTCATCGTATAACATGTAATGCGGGTTCGGTGCAATCGCCCGTGCGAGCCCGACACGTTTTTTCATTCCACCGCTGAGCGTCGAGGGCATTTTATCTTCGATGCCGGCCAGATCGACCAACTCCAACGCATAGGCTACACGTTCTTTGATCACTGCTTCCGCAATATTCTTTCGCTGCCGCAGAGGGAGGGCGATATTCTCTCCCACTGTCAGTGAATCGAATAATGCCGCGCCCTGAAACAGAAAGCCGAACTTCCTTCGTTCTTCCCGAAGTTGCTGATAACTCATTGCTGCAATGTCATTCCCATCGGTACTAATTGTTCCCGAATCCGGCTTCAGCAATCCGATTATCATTCTGAGCAGAACACTCTTTCCACTCCCGCTTTTGCCGAGCATGACAAGCGTTTCTTTGTCCCGCACATCGAACGTTACGCCGCCCAACACTTCATGATCACCGAAACTCTTATAGATATCGCGGACGAGTATCATCTAGAGAAGAATTGATGCTAACAGGAAATCGAGAACGACCACCGTCAGGCACGTCCAGACGACTGTCGTCATCGTTGCTTTTCCGACGCCTGCCGAGCCGCCGCGAACAAAATATCCCTGATAGCATGCTATGGAGGTAATCGTAAAACCAAAAACCAGCGCCTTGATAAGACCAAAAACCGCATCCCAGATTTCAAAAGAAGTTTTGAGCCCCGAAATAAAAGCCGGTGCCGATACATTGGCAACGACTACAGCACCAAAAAGTCCGCCAAGAACCGCAAGCAGATCCCCGAACACAATCAAAATTGGAAACATGAAGATACCTGCAATAACACGCGGTGTAACTAAGAACGATACCGAGTCATAACCCATAGCTTCCAGCGCATCGATTTGATCGGTGACCCGCATTGATCCCAGCTCGGCAGTAATTGTTGCACCCACTTTTCCCGCCAGTACAAGCGCGCTCACGAGAGGGGTCAGTTCCAGAAGAACAGATTTTATGACGAGCGAGCCGACCACCGACCGCGGTATCCACGCATAAAGCTGATAGGAGGATTGAACCGAAGTAACCATTCCTACAAACGTCGCCACAAAGATCACGATAGGTACAGAGTCAACCCCGATCTGCGTCATCTGCGAAACGATATTCCTGCCGGACTCAAATATGTTACGAATATTCCTGAATGACCACCACACAAGGCTGGAATATTTCCCCAGATGCGTAAAGAACAGTACGGTACGGCGCCCGAAGAATTCGAAAAATCCTTCGGTGCTGATGCCGGCCGATTGTGGTGTGAACGCTACATCATTCATGCTGCTAAGGGATTGTTAATACCGGCGATAACACTTTGTGCAACACTGTTTTCGTAAATGTTCCGCGAAACATTTCCGCCAAAAGAAAATCATGATCTTGCTTTATGATTACAAGGGAGTCAACAAATGCATGCGCATATTTCATGATTGCCACAGGAAACTCTTCGGACTTTGTAAACAACAACTTGGCGCTGACTCCGTCTTCCTCAAACCGGATTTTGGTTGATTCACATAAGTCGCGCATTCTTTTTTCGTGTTCCTTTTCGTTTGATCGGAGCAGACCTATAATATGCACCCGCATTTCAAACAGCCGGGCGAATGTAAGCGCGAAATCATATTTATCCATCGCCTGAGTTCTGTCGCGAACTGGATACACAAGATTATTGTTGCCTTTGCGCCCTAGTCCTTTGTTCACACTGAGCACGGGAATTTTAGAATGTGCGGCAACCCGGTATGTATTGCTTCCAATAACATCTTCAACAAAGCCGGTGGCCCCATGGGTCCCCATAATAATCAGATCGGCACGCGAGGCCGATGCAGCGCGCTTTATTGTTGACGCTGTGTTACCGATCAGCACAGATGCCACCACGCGAACTCTGGAGCGCATATGAGCTTGAAGCGCAATCAACCGGAGATTTTTAGCTGCCTCTTTTTGCTGCTTCTTCTCTAATTGGGCGGCAATGCCCAACATTCCACTTGTTCCAAACCCGCCGCTCCGCGGCTCGACGACATGCAGCAGAGTAATGCGCGCATGCGCAAGTGCAGCAACACGTTCAGCATGCTCAAGAGCGCGAAGAGACAAATCAGAGAAATCCGTGGGAACGAGTATGCTTTTTATCTCGAATGATTTCATAGGTTTTTGTCCTTATCAGCTTGGCGTGGACCATAATAATGTACTGCAAATAGACGAAGTGGGCAATGCATAGAACGAACGGCAATTAACTTTGGGTATGACGCTTTGACACCAAAGTTTTTCTCAACATGCAATAGCCCTTATTATTTTGCTCGCAGAGCAATCACTTTGCCGATCGTCAGTCCCTGCACAAGCACGGAAAATATTACAACTACATAAGTCGCGGTTAGGATCAGCTGGCGCTCGGGAACAAGCGGGATTGAAAGTGCCAGGGCGATTGAGATGCCTCCCCGCAATCCCGCCCAGGTCAGAATCTCCACGACGCCCCTGCTGAATTTTCTTTTGAATCGCATCGCGCCGACCAGTGTTCCCACACTCACGTACCGGGCAAGCAGAACGATGAGGATTGCCGAAAGTGCAACGACGATATGTGTAGTGTTCAGGCGGATTGCCAGCACTTCAAGCCCGATGATGACAAAGAGAATCGCGTTCATGATCTCATCAACCAGCTCCCAAAAAGTGTCGAGATGTTCGCGGGTCGTATCGGACATTGCAAATGCGCGTCCATGGTTGCCGATAAACAAACCGGCAACAACAATCGCAATCGGCGCTGAAACGTGTATGGCCTCAGCCAGAGAGTAGCCTCCGGCTGCTAGCGCAAGCGTAAGCAGCACTTCAACCTGATACATGTCGACAGACTTCAGCAGCCGGTAGAATACCCAGCCAACCACGAGGCCAAAGAGAGCGCCACCGATTGCCTCCTTGAACAAGAACAACGCAATGTGTCCCAGTTCGGGTTCTTGTTTCCCGACCGCAACGTCGAGAATCGTGAGAAATACCACCACGCCCACGCCATCGTTGAAAAGAGACTCGCCGGTTATCTTTACTTCAAGCGCCTTCGGAGCTCCGACACTTTTTAGAATGCCAAGAACCGCAATCGGGTCGGTAGGTGAAATAAGCGCGCCGAACAGCAGCGCATACACAAAAGGCAGGTCTGCTCCGATCCATCGCGCAACAACCCACAGCAACGTCCCCGTGATTCCAGTTGCAAGCACAACGCCCGCTGTTGAGAGTACCGCAACAGGCAGAGCCTGACTCCGAAGGTCGGTCAGATCAACATGCAGAGTCCCGGCGAACAAGAGAAACGCCAGCATGCCATGCAGTAACGTTTTACTGAAGTCAATGGATTGAACGAACTTTGTCGTCTCATCAAGATTGATTATACCCAGAGCGCCGAACAGGACGAAGACCAGCGAAAGGCTCAGCGCAATAACAATCAGTCCGATAGTACGGGGCAAATGCAAAAATTTGTAATTGCCATACGCCGCCAATGCTGCAAACGTCAGAAGCAATGCAATAGTTTGAATTGAGGTCAACGGCAACGCCTGCGTTTATTCTGATTTCTTCCTTGTAATATCTCCGGTCGGTAGAATCCGGAATGACGGTGCCTGATAGGACTTCGGCAGATAGTTTTCCGGGATCGCGACTGGATTTCCATCGCGTATCGCGGAATAATGCGGTGACATGATCTCAATTCCTGCTTCGTTGAACTTGTCCTGAATGTTCTGATGGAGTTCGGAATATATTCTTGCCATAATGTTGGGCTGATTCGTGTACGCGTTGAGTTCGTACGCTACATAAAAATCATCGAGACTTGTTTGGAGGACAAACGGCTTTGGTTCCTTCAATCCCGATGTTGCTCAGATGCGTGAGGTCGCGCCTCTGACAAATTTTGCAAACAGCGCGCCGAAGATAAGCACCAACACCGCAACGTTGGGAATGTAGAGAATGATTCTGTCGAACAGGTCATCTGCAGCCCGCAGCCCAAGACTGTTAACGACAGCCAGCATGACCGCGAATATGATGAACCAGTATATCAGGTTGGCGATAACGGTGACTGTGGTATACCGGATCCCCCCGTTCAATAAAAAATCCTCAATGCCCGTCTTCTCGGCAGCGACATCGAGACGAATGAGCTTCAGCAGTTTGATGACTCCCTTGCGCGCAAGTTTTGCCACAAGCCAGCCGGCAATCAGCAAAACAAGCGAGACGAAAATCTGGGGTAGATAGAGAATTAATTGATTCCAGAACGTTCGTAAGAATTCGAGAGCAGCAGTAATTTGGTCGGACATAGACGAGATCCTTTTCGCGGTGGCACGATGGACTGTCCATAAGGTAAGAAACTCATGGAGAGTTTCAAGCGGTGGTTCAGGCTACATCACTGCGAAGAAGTCAGCGATCTCCCTGTTTGTGATTCGTTCTCCGATCCCATCGCAAGAGTGTAAGCTTCAGTGCCGGCGGCGTAGCGAGCGTTGTCAGGATAACCATAAGTACAATTGCAGAGTAGAGAGCACCATCAACAATGTTCAACGCTTTGCCTATCCCTGCAAAAATGAGCCCCACCTCACCACGCGGAATCATCCCTATGCCTATGCTCACTCTGTCTAATCCTTTCTCGACAACAGCCAGTCCGCATACTTGTTTACTGACGATGGCAGCAACAGTCAACCCGACCGCGAGCCCGATGACGTTGGAATCTGCAAAGCTTTCAAGTCTCACCTGAATTCCCATCAAAACAAAAAAGATCGGAACGAAGAGTGTCGAGATGGGACGAATCAATTCATGTAGTTTGATATCTTCCTTGAACTCTTTGAAGTGTACTTCTTCAAGAATGAGTCCAGCAGCGAATGCGCCGACAATGGTTGCCAGTCCAACCTCGTTTGCCAACCATGACAGGAGAAAACAGAGAAACAATGAAGAGATGACCATCATACCCGCTGTCCTGAGCTTTGCCAGATGGTGCAACATGCGAGGCACGACCACTACCCCGACAGCAATGGCAACCACAAAGAAGCCGATTGCCGTCGCGGCGATTCGCACAAGCGAGAGCATGCCTACTTCAGTCCCCGCAATCGAAGCACTCACGATGGCTGACACGACGGCAAGCACGATCAATCCCAACACATCGTCAATCACCGCCGCACCAAGAATGATTTTTGCTTCTTTCGTCTGCAGCTTCCCTAAGTCTTTAAGTACACGCGCCGTAATTCCCACACTTGTCGCACACAGCGTTGCTCCGATGAACAAGTGAATGTTCATGACGTTGAAGTCAGCCGGAAGATGTACGAGTACGCCCGCAGGAACTTCTTTGATGAACAGGTAGCTCACGCCAAACCCAAGAATGAACGGAGCAACGACTCCAACCAGAGCCACAAGTAAAGACGAAGTGCCAACCTTCGCCATTTCCGATACCGTGGATTCCAACCCTACCTCGAACAGCAGCAGGATGACACCAAGACGGGCTAGACTATCAATGATAAGCGGCCAGCCTTCTGTGACATTTGCAACGCGTAGAGGTTCAAACATCGTCCAATCGGGATGTATGAGAACGAGATTTCCAAGAACAAGCCCAACGATCAATTCGCCAAGCACTGCAGGCTGTCCGAGGCGCTCGAAGATTTCACTCCCGATCTTCGCTGCAGCAAGCATGACCAGCAATACTAACAGAACGGGTGCTAATGGGTCACCGTGCATAGGATCTCCTAACAAGAGATGGATATGGGATTCGAATCTTTCCGTCGTCTCTCAATGTGGGGATTCCCCGCGGTCTTGACTCTGTATATTCCGCTTCTTCTCCCGCTCCTTCCGAAGCAGTTTGGAAAAGAAATAGACAACGGCAGTGATAATGCACGCGAATGTAATAGACATCATAATGATTGCCGGGGTTTCCATAGGCACCTCTCGAAATTGGGCTGGCGTGGTGATGCGTATTCTATGCGGTCCGGCATATTGGACCATCATCGTGGCTGATCCATTTACCCGCCAAAGAACTAAGCGGAAAGAACTTTGATGATGAGCAAAAGAAGACCAATTCCAATCATCCCCATGGCGAGGTAAAACTGCCACGATATTCCTTCACTGTCCGTCGCAGCGGCTGTATTCTGCGCATGGTTTTCCTTCACGAGGCCGGTTTGAAGAACATCCTTCGCTTGTTTTCTTTGTTGTTGATTCGGTTCTGGGGTCTGAGCAGACTGTACCGTTTTGAAATCCATTGCCTTGGGGGCGTCGTGCTTATGTGTTGCTTTTGCATGATGTGCCATGATGAAATTCCTCCTGCGATAATTATCCAATTCATTAAATGACTGCTCTGAGCGTTCTTCAGGGAGAAGAAGCGGGCAACGCGTTCACTTGCTTTTGATGAAAGGGCGAACATGAGAATGACTGAATGATGAAGTGAGCATCGCGCGAATACACTGTGCGGCGTTACGCTTCATTCATTGCAGCGAGAGTGTTAGGGAGCTTATGCCGCCGCTGGAGGTGCGCGGTCAGAAATGGAAGAGAAACAGCAGGATTGTTGCGGAATGCCCTGGGTGTATCGAAGAACCACATAGAGCGCTTCTCTGTACGTCGGGTGCTCAACAATGCATGCCGTCTCGACAGGAATCGTAATCTGTTTGACGAGCGGGATGTGGCGATGCTGAACGTATGAAGTCTGCGACGGTGTGTCATTCGCCGCGCACGTTTGTGAGGCAACCTTCACCGGACCGAACCCGACATACA
>JBBRUI010000107.1:0-13081 GCA_038247945.1 Bacteroidota bacterium
TTTCATTTTTCCGGACATAAACCCTTTAGTTCCCGGATACAAAATCAGAGTCCAATTGGGTACGTCGAATGCGCCCAAAGCGTATTTGTAACGTTCACCCCCACGCATAAAATCATAGACTCCGCATTTACGGCTCACACTTTCCTGCATACTGTGAATGTGGAGTATCTTTCCCGGCGAATATTTTGAAGTTTCCTGTGCATCGATCATGCCGTTCAAATATGTCATAACCTTCCCTCTGCAGTGAAAGCCATAATTCACCGCAACCCTTCTGCCGTCCAATCGAAGAAATGCCAGAAACAGCCAACCCCGTTGGAAACAAGTACGCGCCACGTCTTTATGAAAGCGTGCCTGCAGCGTGTCTTCAAAAACCCCTTGATGTCCTGCATGTGTCCAGCGTTCCTGATGCATGACAATGAAATCGTCCATATTAGGCGTAACGTCAGCAGCGGACGAGGTTAGTTCGAACTCAACGACGAAGTTTCTCTCGATGTTCCGGAGTTCGTAGGCAATATCCTTCCGATGTTTCCGCGAAAAGGAAGCGAGCGTCTCGTCCCATGTTTCCTGCAAGAGTGTGCGCGGGCATTGTGCTGCTATAAACAGGTCGCCTGTGAAAGACTGTATCCACGCATCGTGAAGCCGGCGCGGGAAAAAAGAACTGTCTGGAAAATCCTGCAGCACCGCAACGTCAAATTCCAGCCGCAAGTTTGTTAACGCCTCGACCACTGCACGAGCAACGCGCTCTTCATAACCATGTTCGGCAAGCACGTCCAGATAGTCGGATATTTCTTTCCCGATAAAACTTAACCGGCGGAACGCGAGAATTCCGAATGTGGAGAGATGTTCAACAAACAGCGGAGCAATCCCGCGTACCGAAGTTCCATCATACACAAGGATGAGCAGCAGCCGATTCTGTTTCCGACCTTCTCCGAAAAATTTCCACCACGTTCGCTGCCATTCAAATGTCTGAAAAATTGTGGCATTGCTGTTTTGCCAAACGCGAGTCCAATCGCCTTCTAATGCATCGAACTCTTCAAGAACTTGGACTACCCGGTAGGATAATTGGGCGTTGTCGTATGCGACACTTTGGGAAGGCGTTTGCATCGGGAATCTCGAATGTCGGAAAGGCAGGGAGGGATCCCTCAGATCGTTGTTCGCGGGCTATTTACCAATTATTTTTTTTCCGACCGACGAACCCCATTTAAGAGTCTTGCTGAGGCCGGAAAGCTTTCCGTAGAGGTACATGCTATTCGAATGATTCGCTACAAGAACGCGCCGAATCTCGAATAGATCTGCATGAAAACTCAGAGGCCCTGAGTTACTGGCGAAGGCGCAGTGATATCCCGAGTTGATTGTTGCATTCTTCACACGCTCATCCAATTCTCCGTATGGATAAGCAAAATACGGCACCGGCTGATGCAGAACATCCTCGATGATTTTTCTGGAATTGGACAATTCTTTTGCCAGATCGTCGTCATTGAGCAAAGGAAGCGAGCGGTGGCTCACTCCGTGCGAACCGAATTCGATGCCCTCCTTGCTCATCTCGATCATGTGTTTCGGTTCCATAAGCCGTGCTTCCATAATATGCTTTGGTGCGTCCCACCAATTGTTGCGGCGGCTAAGATCCGCAACAACAAACACGATCGCTGTAAATCCAAAATCTCGCATCACGGGAAGGGCATTTTCGAATGTGTCGAGATAGCCGTCATCAAACGTAATAAGAAGAGGTTTCTGGTTTGGAGCGAGTGTACCGTTCGAGCCAGCCAAAACATCGGCCAGTCTTGGGGTTTGATAACCTTCCTCGGCAAAGTAGCGCAGTTGCTCTCGAAAGACATTTGCATGCACAACGTACTTGGAGTGGCCCCCATCGTTGTTTTTGCAAACGCGATGATACATCAAGACCGGTAAATTCTTCATCAAAAAATCAATTTGAACTATTCACTTTTTTGCATTCAATCCATCTGAACTATCGAGGCCTTTTTAAATCACTTATCGCGCGTGCTCGGCGACGGCTTTCTCGATAATCTGCCGGACACCCTGCCCGATCTCATCGAGTGTTGGATATTGTTCCATGTAAGCCCGCGCGTTCTTTCCCATTCGCTCAACTTCCGCGGGATTGTTCCACAATCGCATGATTTCCTCACGCAATGTCTTGCTGTCTCCTATCGGAACGAAGATACCGGTCTTTCCTTCTTCAATCACACCCACTTGGCCGCGAGTACGCGAACAGATCACCGGTTTCCCCATCGCGAACGCTTCGAGAATACACGTGATGCCGTTGTCTGTGTCTGCTTGATAAAGAGGAACAACGACAAAGCGTGAACGAGCGTACAATTCCCTGAGTTCAAGGAGTGATTTTTTCCCCACTGTTACATTCGCGGGCAACTCCTTCTTATTCTCGACTGCTTTCATCCATTCACTATTTTTTTCGATCAGGGTTCCGGCCGCAATGTGACAGGTGATGGGGAGTCCTCGGATGGCTTCCACCAGCGTCGGATAGTCGCGCATTTCACTTCCCACGGCACAAATCATATCGGTGGCTCTTGGCATCGGACGAAAGAACTGCTGGTCCACAGGCCATTGGAAGTGGAAAATCTTGGATGGGGGAACACCCAGTTCCCTGATGACTTTTTCCATTTGTACCGTCGAGCCGATGATGATACGGTCGTATTCATTGTATAAATACTTCAACAAGACTCTTTTTTTTCCTTTTGCCGGCCAGCAGAAGATGGCAATATGCGGAATGCGGCTCAGTGTGATCTTCGTTAGAAGAGCAAGTGGCAAACTAAGCTTCTCCGCCCACGATATGACCGCGTCATATTTCTTCTTTATGATAAATGCTTCGATAACTTGCGAAACCGTTACCGGCAGCAGCGTATAGAAGAATCGGCGCCACCATGGTGAACGCTGAAGGAACTTTTCGTCCAGCTCATCTGCGTTGAGCGCGTCTGCAAAAAATGTCACCCGTGGATACTGATCGTTTGATTCCAGCTCTTTCAAGCGTGCCTTATCGAACCGGCCTAGACCGCCGGCAACGAGTATAAGCGTTTTGATTTGATGATCAATCATCCTCTTACCCATGAAAATAAATCAGTGAGATGCAGACGAGTACCCATAAGGAGGCGGTGATGAGAATAGGCCAGTCAGACGTCACGGCATTGGTCGGGTTATCAGTTGAGTTGGTTGTGTGAATCAGATACAGATACCTGAAAATTCCATAGATCACAAATACGGTTGTGTAGATGAGTTTTTCCGTTCCGAATGCCTGCAGTGTTCGCGGCGCAACTGTATACAGCGCATATGAGATGACGGTCCCTGCAGCGGCGATAGTCAGCATCTGATCGAGAAACGAAACGCGATATCGCTCCAAAACTTTTCTCTCTACAAACGCAGCATCCTTTGCCATCACGAGTTCCGAACGCCGTTTGGCAAAACCGAGGAAAAGCGAGATGAACAATGTGCACAGCACAAGCCAGGACGATACTTCAACCGGAATGGCGTAGGCTCCACCGATAACACGCATCATAAAACCGGCGGCAATGACAAAGACATCTAACAAAACAATATTCTTCAGCTTGAATGAATATGCAAGGTTTATCAGGAAATATGAACACAGAATAAGAACGAACCGGACATCCATCCCCACAACGACAAACGCGGCGAGAGCAAGCAGGACCCCAGCGAGCACGTATCCTTCCACGATGGAAACTGAACCGGCAGCGATGGGACGAGAGCGTTTTTGCGGATGTGCGCGATCCGCTGCAACGTCGGTTATGTCATTCACGATGTAGACGGCACTTGCGACGAACGAGAATGCTACAAAAGCTTTGAATGTATCATAGACTGCTGCGAAGTGGAATAACTCCCTGGCAAACGTAAGGGGAAGAAATACAAACAAGTTCTTAACCCACTGCCTCGGACGAATGAGCTTCAAATAAGCTGTTAAACTCAATCCTTTATGTCCCACCAATTCATTCTCGAACGCAAGCTTTTCCATTTAACAATCAATTCTTTGCATCGTGTGTTTCGACAGTATACAAATGACTAGTCTCCGGAGTCCCGTTGCCTGCTGCGGATTGATAGATGCGATTCAGAGCAATTCCATTCGCTTCACAACTATATCCCTCCACAACATTCTTGAAGGCTTTATCAGTCAATTTTTTCCGCAAGTCCGGCTCGTTGAACAATCGGATGACCGCGTCAGCAAAATCCTGGGGGGTATCGGCAAAGAGCGCAGAGTCCTGATGCTTCAGATCAATCCCCTCACAGCCTAGCGATGTGGAGACTATCGGCCGGCGCATCGCCATGGCTTCGAGTGCTTTTCCGCGAATTCCACCTCCAATTTTTAGGGGGATAATAAATACTTGCCCGCGGGCAAAATATGGCTTCACATCGTCAACAAAACCGGTCACGACGATATTGTCAGACGCGCGCCACTGTAATTTCTTGGGAGGTTCGGCACCAACAACAAGAATTTTCGCCAATGGTACCTTATCCAAAATGAGCGGAAAAATCTCGTCAAGGAAAAAAAGAATGCCGTGATTATTAGGATAATAACTCATTAATCCCGCAAACACTGCCGTGAATGGCTCTTCCTTCACGTTTTGCGGCTCAAAGAACGCGTTGTCCACGCCGCTTGGAATTACAGATAATTTTTTGTGTGGAAGTAATGCCCGAAATTTCTTGTAATCCGGCTGAGTCGTCGCTATCAATGCGTTAAATACCTCGCAACACTTTAGTTCCTCTTGTCGGAGCCGCAAGTATTCCCAATAGTAGTAAGGCTTGCGAATAATATTTTTTGTTTGTTTGTACGCGCGATACAACACATCATGCTCAACATTCGGCATATCCGCCACAAGGGGAATGTCCTTTGGCAGACGGTGATATGCCAGCAACGTTGTACAGCAATGAATAAGATCGAATTTTTCTTCCGCTACAAGCTTATCTATCGCCTCTTGCATATTCCGCGTGTAAAAGCGGCGGAAGGAACTCCTGCCAGTGAACAAAAACCAAATACGCAAAAGGAAGTTGATAGCGCGTGGCCGCTTATGGTTCACGTATACAATGTTTTTAACTCGATCGCCGTAAACAGCGCGGAAATTTCTTTCCTCCTTCGGAGACCCAAAAGCAAGCACAGAGACCTCATGTCGCTTGAGATTCTCCTGGAAGAATGGAAAACTTCTTTTTTCGGGGCCAAAGATGGGAGGGTACGGCGCGAATTGAAATATCATCAGAATTCTCATACGGGTTCCCGGTTTCTAATCGTTTGTTATCACTACCTGCTTGCGCAAGGGCAGCATATGAAGGAAGAATCTAAATTCCTTCTTGGAAACAACTTTAAGCATTAACAGGGTTAATATATAGACTGCCGCCCCTGCAACAGCAGCAACAACCCAACCGGCTCCCTTTGGTATCCGTACCTGTACAGCCCACACTGTTGCCCACATGAGGGCGCCGCTGAAGAGCGATTTCAAAACGACCATCATATTGGATGAAGTGAATGTTCCTCTGGGCAACAAATACACGGAGAAACTCATCACAAAGATTTCGGTCAGTGCGGTGGTGATTGCCGCACCAATGGCCCCATTCCCGAATTTCGTCTGGAAGAACTGAATAGCAAAGTAATTCATTCCGACGTTCAGAACAGTTGCAAATATAGCAACAACCGAAAGTTGCTTCTGCTTGTCGTGCGATATGAGCACAGTGTTCAACACGAAATCAATATAGACTAACAGTATACTGACTGAAAGAATTTGCAAGAGAATAACCGAGTTCGAGTATTCCTCCAACCCAAAAAGAAATGAAATGATCGGTTGGGCACAGGAAGCCAGACTCACTGTAATGGGTATGGCAACGATAATTGTCAGATCGAAAATTTTTCTGGATGTTTCGGTCATACTCTCTTTTGAAGTTTGCCATAACCGTGCAAGTACCGGATATACTGCCGAGGTGAGAATGACGGGGAAAAACATTAGGGTGTCGAATAGTCTGTAAGGGGCGCCATACCATCCTATCACCGCGTCGTTTGTCATGGAAGACAGCATCATTACATCAATGCGATAGTAAATGAATGAGAACAAAGTAGACACCATAAAGGGAAATCCCTGCCGCAGTAGGGGTTTCCACGTGGAAGGCGTAAGCTCGAAACGGATGGAAGTTACCCGCCGCAAGAACACCACGCTCAGTGTAAAGTTCAGCATAATGGTGAAGAGCATTACCAACGCAATGGCAAACGAGCCCATGCCGAGCAGGAGTAACGCTACGCCGGCAACCGATAAGGTAATTTTCTCTGCGATGGAGCTAATGGAGCGATATTCAAGTCGTTCAAGGCCGTTGAAAACCCCATGAATGATTGCCGCCATACCGCCAAACCAATTAGCAAGAGCGAGAACCATAACAATAACAATCGTCTCGGTTGGGTAACCGGAGAAGCTGACAAACAATGCCGTCATAATCGTTGAAATGGTCCACGCGATGGAACGCAACGCCGCGCCATTCACAACAAGTGAACTCACTTTGGAGTGGTCCCGCGCTATCTCCTTGACCAACAACATGGAGAGCCCGAGATCAGCCAATAATCCTGCAATGGTATTAATGGAAATGGCAAAGAAGAGTTTGCCAAAGCCTTCAGCTCCCAGATAGCGCGGAAGAAATGACATCAGCACAAAGGATGAAATCCAGGTAATAACCTGGCTGCCCATCATCGCTTTTGTATTACGCGCTATAGATGCTGTCGATTCGTTCATCGCGCCAAAAAGAAATCCTTATCGCTGTTTATATTTATGATGCGCGCCAACCTGTAAGGCTCAGCCGATGACAGCCTTTTCGGGCGGCTGTAACAACAACCAATGTTGTGCCTCTTTGTTTG
The DNA here is from genome assembly GCA_038247945.1 of Bacteroidota bacterium. Taxonomy (GTDB): domain Bacteria; phylum Bacteroidota; class Ignavibacteria; order UBA10030; family UBA6906; genus CAADGV01. The sequence goes on from JBBRUI010000107.1 coordinate 6,869, forward strand.
GTCGGCCGGAAATCGGGGACGGGGGGACATCTTCCGACTGCTTTCGTTGAAGATCAAGAATTGTAGAGGCGAGGCCGAACAAAACTCCGAGATAGACGTTGTTTCTATAGTAAATCAATATGATATCGAAGAAAGAAAATATAAGATGATTGATCATGCCTGCAGCAACCAAGACCAGCACGGCTTGCATATAATGATTATTCACGGCGTTCTTAAAACCAAAACCAATTTCGCTTGCGACGGATAAGTAGAAGAAAATAAAAATCGTAAACCCGACAACGCCTGTCTTGGCAAGAACAGACAATATTTGGTTGTGCGTTATATAGAATCCCAGATCCCATTCTACAGGCACCGGCATGTAGTAGTCAATCTTTCCTCCGTAACCCGTCCCTAACAGTGGCCGTTCGGTTATCATTCTTTGGAGATCGTAATTCTCCACTTGCCTGTAGAGATTTGATGTATACGAGGCGGACGCTGCTGCTTTGTCGTCACCCGCAAAACCTTCGCGAATGGCTTTCGCCGGTGCGAGAAAAATATTGTCAGAATTTGTATTCCAAAAAGCTCCCAGATAAAGGGCAAAAACAATTCCCGCCTTCCATGCGTAGCTGAAGATCTTTCTCTGGATCACTGGACCTTGTATTACCCAGAAAAGCAACAAGTTCCCTCCCATAACAGCGTAGGCCGTACGTCTATCGGAAGCAATGATGGAAACCATCATCAACGGCACAAGAATCATCAATACAACTCTCTGTTTGCGATCTACTTTGTAGAGTAACATAGCAAGTGCGAATACAACAAGGGTTGCAAGAATGCCAGAATCTTCGTGGTTGCCCCATCCATTCCCGCTTCCTTGCAAGCTAAATCCGGCCCCCACGTAATGAGTAGTCACTTCAATAGCCCGGAAACCAAGTCCAGCTATGATCATCCAAATCATGTGTCGTACCTGATCTTGTGTTCGGAGTATCTGCGGAACAATGACCATGAGGAGGACAAGATAAATAATGGCTCGTGTCTCCCATAATGAAATAAGGAATTCTCCCCCCCGGAGCAGCCCGTAGAGAATAAAAAAAATAATCGCAGTGATGTACGCGAGCAATTGTTTCCAGGCAATCACGCGAACGAAGTTCTCTCTCTTGATGATGAACCTAATTGTCAACCCTACAATAATGCAAAGGAGATGTAATTCAATCGGATTGATTGCAAGGCCGGTAAGAGAAGGGAAAATATTACTAAGATTAGAGTAATAGGGGAATCGGCCCGTCCAGCTGTAATCCTGTGTCATTTGTTCGACAGCAAGAGCGAGGAATATGAGAACATATAGACTAATGCTGGGACGAAAAACAGAGATGGCAATGAAAGCCACGATTAAGACAAGGCCGAGCGTGGCGCCAACATTTCCGTCAAGAGCAAGATTCAGGACCGCAATTGATATAGCTATCGCCCCGAGCAAAAGCCAAAGAAAAATTTGACTGTCGGGGCGCCGATGATCGTGCGAAGGAAATTGCATCGACGGCGAGCGACCACGCGAATCCATCATTGAGGATTTTCCGGAATACGGTTCGGGACACCGTTTGCCGCAAAACGTGCATTCAAGTATCGAATAAAGCCCTGCCAACCGACGCCGTAATAGTCAACGCTGGGAGGAGTGCGGACTAAATAGTATGATTGGCCAAGCATGAGCAGAGAGAGCGCACACGCAAAGAGAGCAATGCGACGCTTTGAGGGGGGTGCCGCCGCTTTGGGTCGCGAGGCACGATAGACAACGGTGTACAATATCGACAGAATGTACACGATAAAAATCATGTCTTCGCCATCCCATGAGCAACACGATTCATCACAAAACCAATAATCTTGTTTTCGTTCAACACGTTAACAAGATTTTTAATTTCTGTCTTTTTTGTTTTCCCCGCTGCTACAACCACAACATATCCGTCTAGATGGCTGCTGATCATTCCGGGAAAACTTTGTTCGAAGGTCGAAGGAAGATCTACTACGATGAATCGAAATTGACGTTTCAGCGTTGCGATTACTTCCCGAAGCTCCAGCACTTTATCGAAACTCATTCCTCCACCCTTCATTTCACCGAGAGGTAATATCCATAATCCTTTAATAGCGCTGCGTGAGAGAGTAATAGTATCATTGCGCAAAGAATCCAAAATTCCCGGGGTGGAATTGATTCCGAAAATCTGATGAAGTTTCGGCTTACGAAAATTGAGATCAATCAGAACAGTATCATCTTGCGTATCGAGAGCGAAAAAAGTAGCTAGGTTTGCTGCCACGACCGTTTTGCCGTCCCCTTCACCACCGCTGGTTACTCCTACAGCAAGCTGCAGGTCGGCGTTTCGGCTGGGAAACAGATTGCTGCCAAAACAGTTGTACCGTTGCACAGACACAGTGGTTTCATCAAGAATGGGATTTGCAGGACGGTTGTAAAGAATGAGCTTGCCCTTGCGTACAATCTGTTGCCGTCCATGGCCTTCACCCGACTCATCTTGGTATTCCGGCATGGCGTTCTCGTCTTGAATGTCAGGCGTCATTGATGCTGCTGTCATTGGAAAATTTCTGATTGATTTCGTGAGCCTTCATCATCATGTTACGGTAGGTAACCGATAATTGGTTTATTGAATTCTTCAATATCCTGACGCCGACGTATAGTCGGATCGTAATACTCCATTGCAAACATCGCCGCAAGACCAATCACGAGAGCGAGCATAGACCCCCCGCCAATAATCAAACCCTTCTTGGGCTTCGTGGGAGACAAAGGCAACTGAGCCGGATCCAGAATTACATATTTACTCGCGCCGCGATCGCCTAGTTCCTTATTAATTTTTGCCGCCTCCAGCTTATGCCTCATCGTATCATACAAATCTTTGACAATGAAGTAACTGGATTTGCGTTCTGTTCCGCTCTCGGTTGTGTTTATTGCAGTCGAAAGACTCGAGTTGGTGGCATTCCAGTCAGACTCCAACCGTGAACGCTTCGATTGTGTACTCATAATCTCGCTCTGCAGAGCTTCCGCAGATTTATCAAGGAGATCTACAAGTTGTGCCCGCAAAGCTTGGACCTGTGGGTACCGAGGAGTGTATCGGCTGAGAAGGTCGGTATACTTAACGGCCAACGACTTCAACTCATTGATGTATTGAACTGTGGTACCAGGATCCAAAGCAGAAATCTTCGCAGCCGTAGAGGAATTATCAATGTTCTCCTTATATGATTTGATGAGTTCGAGCGCTTGACGCTGCTGCGAATAAATCCTATCGTTCGCGTTCATCTCATCTTTCAGTTTATTGATGGTCGGTCGGAGCGAACCTTCGTCCAATGGGGTGGAACGCAAACGGCTTTGTTGCAGAACAAGAAGCGAACGCTGCTCTTCTTCAAATTTTTTCTGGAACTCATCTACTTTTTGTTCATAAAACCGCACGATGTCTTCATTTTGTTGCTGGGTGGAACGCAGACTTGTTTGCATATAAATGTATGCAAGAATAGTTGCAGCTCTCTGAGTGGTACGAGGATCGCTGTCCGCAAAAGAAATTCTAAATGAATCAGAGCCGCGCTGTTCTATCGATACATTTCTGCGTGCCATGGCAATCATATCTTCCATCGCTGCTTCAGCCCCTGTCTGAGGACGAAGGCCAAGACTATCAATGAGTTTCTCCAGTGTCGAACGGCTGTAGATTATTTCGTTTAAAAGTATTAACTGATCGGGCGACGCAAGCGCAATCGCCTTTTGCCATTCAACAAATGGATTAAGAATATCTTCTTTTTTGACAAGAATGGTCGTGTAGGATTCGTATCTTTTCGGTAGAACAAACGCACCGATTACGCTGATTAACGAAATCAAGAAGAACGGGACGAGAAAGTACATTTTGCGTCTTCTACAAATATCCCAAACCTCGGTAATGCTTATATGGTTTCTCATGAACTCCTCTGCACAAATGGTGATTGTGATGTGGAGAAAGATACGAAATCACCGAAGGTGAATCAACCGCACCAACGGTAATGAAATCGCACTCCAATCCGGTCTACCCATTTCGCCTTTTGGGCGAACAGTTGGGCCTGCTACCAAAAGAATAAATTCGGCGTAATAGTTAGAAGATGGGGAAAAAATTGGATGGTCATCGTGCCGCGAGTCACCAGGCATTAACTGTCCGCGCCCAATATGGAGGGGGCCGAAAATTCTGCAGCTCGGGATAAAGGAGTTTGTAAAATATTCAGAACTGAAGTGATATCTGAAGTCTGATTGCTTTAGTGACTGATATTATTTAACATTGGACACCTTTTTTTTGCTAAAGTGTCAACGGCGTGACATCTATTTATTTTCAAATCATAGGAATAGATTGAGGTTGTCTTTTTATGGTATCGGTCCTGGGTTACGATTCGCTCCTCCGGGGGCATATCTCTAAAAAAACCGCTGCTCTACAGGGTACGATGAATTTACTGATGGAAATTTTTACTGGGCTGGGTCGTCAGTCAAGACGGGAGATCAAAAAAACTTTTTCCAACTCAGATACAGTGAACGCGATTATTCATGATCGATTAGTGAAACCATCGGGCATGAAGTTAAAGAAAATTGAATACGCGGGCGAGAAAATTTTTACTCGCGGGAAAAAAGAACTGTCATCATATCTTCCTCATTTGCTCGGTCCCCTACATCCGGCGCTCGCACGCCTCTTCCTCACTCGTCCTACCAAAAATTATCATGAACTGGGGAACCACTTTGCACACTCGTCGTTCTTGAGAAGTGAGAAGAGGGATCGACGTTGGAATTCGCAAGTCAAATTCTTACATTGCGATAGTTGAAAGATGTGTTTGTAATTATTCTCCACTCGTTACCGATGTGCACCGATTGAAAAAATAACACAACTCCGGAGGAAAATAATGGCAGCGAGGTTTCTATCGTCCTTGAGTTCAAGTCGCTTCATCGGCTCATTTGGTCTGGTTGCCTTTCTTTTCATAACGCAAACCGCTTTCCCGCAAAATCAAGGTGGTGATTACATCATCGGAAAAGGGGACCAACTACTTATCACTGTGTGGGGATATCCCGAAGTCACAACTACCCAAACTGTGAAAGACAACGGCGCCGTTTCAATGCCTTTAATAGGAGACGTCGACGCAGCAGGCCTGACGAAAGACGAATTTATCAGAAGTCTCCAAAAGCGGTTAGCTGAATATCTTCAGGGTGAACTAAAAATTACCATTGCAATTCTATCGTCAGTCGGTCAGCGGGTGACTGTTTTGGGAGCAGTAACACGACCGGATAATTATCCTATCGCGACTGAGATTAATCTTTTGGAACTAGTTTCCATGGCGGGGGGAACGTTGGCAGACGCGAGACTTAACCGGATCAAGATTTTTCACAAGGATAAACAACAACCTCCCACCGAGGTAGATTTGGAATCGTATATTGAGCGTTCTGATATTGAGGGTATCCCAAAAGTACGCGCAGGGGATATCGTTTTCGTTCCCCGTCAACAGAATTTCGTTAAAGAATTTGGTGAATTCTTCAGAGATGTCGCATTCCTATTTACTCTTTTCCGCCTCACCGAAAGTGCCCGCTAACATTCACAGAATTGCATCATGATCCTGAAGAACCGCTTTGTCCTCATTGTAGGAGTATGGGGTTCAATATTTTTTTTTCCGAATGTTCAAGCGCAATCTATCGGGAAAAGAGTAGGCCCCCAGTTTTCCTTCTTGGCCGGCAGTGCGCGGTTGGCAGGTCTTGCAGATGCGTCTTCCGCGATAACGGACGAGTTTTCGGGGTTTGGTGGCAACCCCAGTACATTGGGTATGCTGAAGAAATCGATCGCTGACTACGCAACTCAGAGGGTACAAAAAGGGATCACGTTTGAGCATTTCGGGCTAACATACAAAGCGAGTTCCGCCGAAGCTATTTCATTCTCTTTCGAGATTCTTCACTTTGGTGGTACGGATTTTTACACCAATGAAGACGTCAGAAAGCTCGGATATGAAGCTAGGACCGGGGCGGCGTACGGAAGACTATTAGCCGAGGGCCTTTCGGCAGGAGTTAACCTACAGGCACTTACATCCACTACGGGACCTAATTCCGTGTGGGCGTTCGCAGGGGATGTTGGATTTACTTACGTGCCTGGAAAATATATCCGATATGCTTTGGTATTGAAAGGATTGGGAAGCGATTATCGAGTTCCGGTAGCAATGCTTAATACCGATTCATATAGTAGTCGATTAACCAAA
>JBBRUI010000108.1:0-13043 GCA_038247945.1 Bacteroidota bacterium
ACGCAGTACAAAGGGCGGGTCCGAACGGGCTCGCCCTTTTGTTTTCCCTTTCGTTGAATGTCCCAGCCGACTTTTGTACATTGCTCTCGCAATGAGAAATCCGATACAAATGCTGCAGCAATTCATCACAAACTTCGGCCTCGTCGAGCAGGCGCAGGTTGTTGCATCAACTGCCGTCATTGTCACGATGGCAACCATCGTCGCTGCAATTTTGCTTACGGGTGAAGGGCTGCGGTGGACCGACTTCATTAGTGTTCTTGCCGTGGGTTTGATCGGGTTCTTCAGCGTGGTCTTTTCATTGAAGTACGCCCGCCAGCTTGACGAACAACGCCGCCAGCTTTTGGCAATCAGCACGATCGCAGAAGCTGTGAACCGTTCGGTCGATATGAACGAAGTTCTGCAGTCAGCTTTGAACAAAGCGACCGAGCTCCTGAACACGCGCTTCGGCTGGATTTATTTGCTCGAAGCGGATAGCCTGATGTTGAAGAGCTCGAAAGGAACCGCGAATGACTTTATCCGCCTGCAGGCAAACGACGCCGTTCCGGTTTCAGCGTGGCTGCACCAGCCCCGCGTTCAGCGCGAGTATGTGCACAATTCGCTGGGCTACATCGACGGAGAACTGAAGACGCTCGGTATCCAGTTTTGGGCTTCGATTCCGTTGCGATCGAACGATGCGGTGCTCGGAGTTCTGGTCGTCGCCGGAGAAGAATTTGATATGTTCTCCGCCAAGCAGGCGGAGCTTATGGAGGCGTTCGGCAACCAGATCAGCGTTGCGCTCAATAACGCGCAGCTCTTTGCCCGCCTGAAACGGTCCGAGCAACTGTACTTCGATCTGTTCGAGAATTCACCGGACATATACCTCAGCATCAGCCGCGACCATACGATTACCGCATGCAATACAACGGGCGCACGCATGCTGGGTTTCTCCAAGGAAGAGATTGTCGGGAGAAAACTGGAGTCATTGTTCATTCCCGATCAGCAGGCGACGCTACAGGAGATTCTTATCCGGATGTTCTACGAGGCGAAGGGTGTGAAAGACCTCGAAGAGCAAATGGTGAGGAAGGAGAGCAAGCCGTTGTACGTGAACGTTAACTCCTCGCTCGTCTTCGACGACAAAGGATCGCCCGTCCTTGCGCGCATTGTAGCCCGCGATATTTCCGACCGCAAAAACATGGAGGCTGCAATTCTTCATGCACAGAAAATTGACAGCGTCGGAAATCTTGCCGGCGGCATTGCGCACGACTTCAATAACATCCTCGCTGCAATACTGGGTTCGGCCTCCATTATGCGCCGCCACATGCCGGAGAAACATGAGCTTGCGAAGTATGTTGAGATCATAGAAGGGGCAGCGCGGCGCGCATCAGCGCTCACGCGCCAACTGCTGACCTTTGCCCGCAAAACGGAGAACGTCATACTGCCTGTCGAAATCCATGTTCTGATCGACGAAACGTTGCTGCTGTTTGAACGGAGCGTGAGTAAGGAGATCACCGTGGAGAAGTTCTTTACCGCCGATGATGGAAGTGTTAGCGGCGACGAGGGACAGATTCAGCAGGCGCTACTGAATGTACTTCTCAACTCCCGCGACGCAATGCCCAACGGCGGCAAAGTGACAATCACAACGCGCAGCATAATGGCGGATGCACATACGACCAGTCAGTTTTCATCTGTTAAACCCGGACGATTTGTTTCTGTTACCATCGCCGACACCGGTGTCGGAATGGATGAGAAAAGGAAGTCACGCGTGTTCGAGCCGTGGTTTACGACAAAAGAATTTGGCACCGGACTTGGGCTTTCGGTGGTTTATGGCGTTGTGCAAAGCCACGGCGGTTTTATCAATCTTGAAAGTGAAGTTGGGCGCGGCACGTCGTTCACGATGTTCTTGCCCAGCTCAGACGCCAAAGCAAAAGCTGAGGCCCGAAGACGGCGGCAGCGTTTGCCACGCGGAACCGAAAACATTTTGATTATCGACGATGAAGTCAGCGTCTGCGAAATTGCGAAAGACATGCTTTCGAACCTCGGCTATACGATTACGTTTGTGCACGACGGGAAAGCGGGAACAGAATTGTACCGGACCCGTCGCGGCTCCATCGATCTGGTTATGATGAACATGAACATGCCGCTGATGGGCGGACGCGAGACGTTCCGCCAACTGAAGAACATCAATCCCCATCTTCCCATCCTGATTGTCACGGGCCACGGCAGGGCGGTGGTCGACGAATCGGAATGGTCGTCGGAAATCAGCGGATATTTACAGAAACCGTTTCAACTGGAAGATCTCGCAACCAAAGTCCGGCACGTTCTCGACAAACGTTCCGCGGCACTCATCGTCTGATCCCGTTTTTCTATGGACTCTTTTTTTGAAGAGCTGAAGAAGGCTCGCGAAGCTCAGAATATCTCCCTCGCCGAAATTTCAACGGCGACGCTTATTGATATAAAAATGCTCGAGGCTCTCGAGAGCGGGGATGTCAAAATTTTGCCGCAGACATATGTCCGCGCTTTTCTACGCGAATACTCCGGCATCGTTGGGCTGAATCCTCACGAAACGATGAGCAAATATAACGTATGGCTGAAGAGCAATGAAACTACACCTTCAACACAGCAACGCCCTAAAAAGATAGTCGCCGCAGAAACAGCAAACCCTGAACCTGCAACAAATAAAAAGAAATTTGATACACTTGGTCCCACTGTTTTCAAAATTGCGGGGGCGCTTGCGGTGTTGATTCTGGTTGACCTCGTGCTGTGGGGTATTCTTCAGAAAGAAACTCCGCCGCCTGTGCAGGAAACTTCGTTCAGAGATGTGGTAAAGGAACAAGAAAGAAAAGCGGGAATGAGTGATTCGACGCTTCCCTCACCTATAACCGTTGCGCCAATTCAAGATGATAGCCTTTCACTGGTCGCAACGACAACCGACAGTGTATGGCTGCAAATTATAGTTGATGACAAGCCGCTCGTTCAACATTTTCTTCTTCCGAATACAACCTTCTCCTGGAAAGGCAGGAAAAGTTTTCGCTTGCCCGCTGTCGGGAACCCGGAACATCTCAAACTTACTCTGCAGGGAAGGCGTGTGCGGGTTCCCACCAAAAATAAAAAGGTCGCCCGCGATATGTTCTATTCTCTCGATTCAGTTCGTCGATAACGGTGGCCAACGCATCTGCTAAAATAATTGCACGTGTGGAAAAACTCCGGCAGGAATTGCATGAGCATGACTACAAGTATTATGTTCTTGCCGAGCCGGTTATTGCAGACGAAGAGTATGACAAGCTAATACAAGAACTGCTCGATCTCGAGCACCGGTACCCGGAACTTCAATCTCCCGACTCCCCCACGCAACGGGTTGGCGGCACGCCAACAAAAGAATTCGCGACGGTCGAACACAACCCGCCAATGCTGAGCCTTGCAAATTCGTATTCAGAAGAAGAGATCCGCGACTTCGATACCCGCGTGAAGAATGTATTGAAAGAACAGCCGCGCTATGTTGCCGAACTGAAGTTTGACGGGATCGCAATTGCTTTGAAATACCGCAACGGCATTCTCGCGCAAGGCGCCACCCGCGGAGACGGAACGCACGGCGACGACATCACCGCAAACCTCAAAACCATTCGCACGCTGCCGCTACGATTGCGCAAGCCACCGAAGGAATTTCGAAACATTGAAGTCCGCGGCGAAGCATTTATGCAGCGGGAAGATTTCGCCGGGATGAACCGGCAACGTGAGGCTGCCGGCGAGAAACTGTTTGTCAATCCGCGAAACTCCACCGCCGGCACGTTGAAACTGCAGGATTCAAGAATTGTTGCTACGCGGGCGATCAAGTTGTTCGGGTATTCCCTATTCGCCTCTGATGCAAAGCTCAAGAGCCATTTTGAGAATCTGCAGATTATGCGCTCGCTCGGTTTACCCGTCAACAACTACGTGTGTCAATGCCAAAACATCGATGAGGTAATAAAGTTCTGGAAAGAATGGGAAGAGAAGCGCGACACCTTGCCGTATGACATCGACGGTATTGTTGTTAAAGTGGATTCACTTGAACAGCAAGCACGTTTGGGAAACATTTCAAAGAGTCCCAGATGGGCAATCGCGTTCAAGTTTACATCCCGCAAAGCGGAAACAATCCTGAACAGCATCGATTTGCAGGTCGGAAGGATTGGCACAATCACTCCAATTGCAAAGCTCCAGCCAGTGTTCGTAGGCGGTTCAACCGTAAGCCGTGCGAGTCTGTATAATATGGACTACATCAACGAATTGGATTTGCGCGCGGGAGATACTGTCATCGTTGAGAAAGGGGGCGACGTAATCCCCAAGGTCAGCGGAGTTATAAAGGAGAAACGGCCGAAAGGCACGCGACCCTTTAAGATGGCATCCAATTGTCCCGTGTGTAATTCTCCGCTCCATCAACCGGAGGGAGAGGTAAGTTATTATTGCGAGAATGCTGAATGTCCGGCGCAAGTGAGAGGCCGCATCGAACATTTTGCGATGCGCGGAGCAATGGATATTGACGGACTTGGCGAAGCAATTGTCGGTCAGCTTGTGGATTTAGGCTGGGTACGCAACTGCGCGGACTTGTACTCCCTGCACAAGCACCGCGACGAAATAATCGGGTTGGAAGGATGGGGAAAACGCAGTACGCAAAATCTTCTCGAGGCAATTGAAGAAAGCAAGCAGCGTCCGTTCCACCGCGTGTTGTATGCTATCGGAATCCGTCATGTCGGCCAGGGCGTTGCACAGCTATTGACGGAGAATTTCACTTCAATTGATATGTTGCAGGCTGCCACTGAAGAGGAACTGCAATCGGTCAGCGGGATCGGACCGCAAATCGCGGAGAGCGTTGCTTTCTTCTTCAAAGAAAAACATAACGGCGATCTTATCCGGCGGTTGAAAGATGCGGGGTTGATTCTCTCCGCTCCGACATCAAAGAAAAAAGGAAAGTTCACCGGACTTACGTTCGTGCTCACGGGAACATTGCCAACATACTCCCGCGAAGAAGCAAAGGCATTGATTGAAAACAACGGAGGGAAAGTCGCTTCAAGTGTCAGTAAGAATGTGCAGTATGTTCTGGTCGGGGAAGACGCCGGCTCGAAATTGGACAAGGCAAAAAAATTGGGCGTTCCGACTATAGACGAAAATCAATTCAGGAAAATGATTGAATAATATGGGCTCTGACAATGTTTGAAAAACTCCGGATGAATATCGGCACAAAGTTGGCGGGAAGGAAATTCCGCAAGCTGCAGGATCCGGTCATCTCTTTTGCCGGGGCCATCTCCGGCTCGCAACGTGCCTTGATCATCATGCCACTGGACAAGCGCGAATTGCTTTCCGCTATCGGCTTCATCAATATGCTGCGACACACGTTGAAAGAAGAAAACATCACTGTCATCGCCGATGAACACGGACTCGAAACCATCCGGCTTATGCCGAAGAGTCATTTCATTCACATCAAGGAAACCGATGTGAATGCGTTGTATCATCCGCGCCCCGAGTTCCTGGCACGGATGAAAGACCGGAAGTTCGATCTTGCCATCGACCTCAACCTTGACTTAGTCTTACCCTCAGCCTATATTTGCAGGGAGAGCAACGCAACAATACGTGTAGGTTTCAAAGGACCGAACTCCGACCCGTTCTACAATTTCCAGCTCCAACCCGATCCTTCTCTCTCCCGGAAAAATATCTACGATCGTGTTGCGAATTGTTTGCACATGTTCTGATACGATGTTGAAAATGAATTCTTCGATTGACGGAGCATCGGTTTCAGCAACCACATTTTAGAATCGAGGTATCTATGAATTTTGACATTGAGAAAGACGGTTCTGCAGTTACACTACGAATCAAAGAGCGCAAGTTGGATTCGAGCGTCTCCCCTGAGTTAAAGGGAGAATTCCTGATCATCTGCAAACCAAAAGTCGAGAAGCTCACTGTTGACATGAAAGAGGTTGAGTTCTGCGACAGTAGCGGCCTGAGCGCACTGCTCATCGCCGACAGGAAAATGAAAGAGCATGGCGGCAAAGTTGTTCTGCGCAACGTGCACAAGAAGGTCGTCAGTCTTATCAAGATCTCCATGCTCGACCGTGTTTTTGAAATCCACGAAGCGACAAGTACCACAAAACACTAACCTTTCGAACCGCGTCACGAAACCTCATCGCCACGCTCTTTCGCCGGCGCACCAGTTCCGGCCTTTCTCCATCAATTCCTTAGGAGCCTCCCTTGGGTTTCACCTTCCTTGATTATGCAATTGTCGGTGTTTACCTCATAGGCGTTACCATAACCGGAAGCATCATTGCAGGAAGACAGAAATCTTCGCGGGATTATTTTCTCGGCGGCAAGCACATGTCGTGGTGGTCGGTTGGTTTTTCCATTGTCGCCAGCGAGACCAGCACTCTGACGTTTATCAGCATTCCCGGGCTCGCGTATAAAGGTAACATGCACTTCTTGCAGCTTGCGATTGGTTATTTTATCGGCCGCTTGCTTGTCAGCATTGTGTTTATCCCGGCATACTATAAGGGCGATCTTGAAACAGCTTACGATTTTCTTGGCAAACGGTTCGGTCTGGCGTTGCGAAGATTTACCTCTACTGTCTTCATCATTACCCGCGTTCTTGCTTCCGGTGTCAGGCTTTTTGCCACTGCAATACCTGTTCATCTTATCACCGGCCTTAGCTATCCGGCGAGTATTTTTCTCATCGGAAGCTTCACACTCATCTATACATACCTAGGCGGATTGAAAGCTGTCGTCGCAATGGACGTGGTTCAATTGTTTATTTATCTGAGCGGTGCAGCAGCGTCAATGTTCCTTATTATCAATCAACTTCCGAATGGTTGGGATGATGTCATACAATTCGCGACTGCCCATGGCGCCAACAAATTCCAGATTTTCAATCCGAACTGGGGTGACAGTTTTATTGGTTTCCTTTCGAGCCCTTACACGCTGGTGGGAGGCGTACTTGGCGGAACATTTCTTACGATGGCGTCGCATGGAACAGACCAACTCCTCGTCCAACGATTGCTCGGTTGCAAGTCCCGCGCCGACAGCCAGCGCGCATTGATGCTCGATGCGACATTTATCGTCCTTCAGTTTGCATTTTTTCTTCTGCTCGGGCTCTGCTTGTTTGCATTTTATGGCGGCGTGCCGTTTGAACAGCTTGGTCTGAAATCATCCGATGAGATATTTCCAAAGTTCATTGTCGAAAATCTGCCGACCGGTTTTGCGGGCCTTGTTATTGCCGGCGTGCTCGCTTCCGCAATGGGAACGCTTTCTTCTTCCATCAGCTCCCTGGCTTCCTCCACGTTATTTGATTTGTTTAAGATGTCGAAACGCGGAAGGGCACTCGATGAAAGAAAGGAGATCGTCTGGTCGAAAGTATTTACCTTCTTATGGGGTATTGTGCTGATCGGTGGGGCGATGCTCTTTACGGATACGAAGAACCCGGTAGTTGAGTTGGGGTTGAAAATTGCATCCTTTACATACGGCGGGTTGCTTGGCACGTTCTTCCTTGGCCTCTTCTTTAAGCGAACGAATCAACGAGACGCTTTCATCGGGTTTATCGCGGGGTTGTTGGTGATGGTTTGCGTACTACTTTTTACGAGAATCGATTTTACCTGGCACACATTTATCGGTTGTCTGGCGACGCTTCTGGTGGGGAATATTTCATCTCTTTTTAGAGAAAATAAACCTGACTGAAGAAATTGGAGACGGTGATAAATGTCTTTTGCTGATGAAAGAAAATGGCGGGATCTGTAATACACATGGTGTATCCGCACTGCCATGATTAGCCCGCTTCGCCGTTGATTTTTTTGCTGATGATTATCATTTTTGTTTTAATAGGTTTGAATGAGATCAAATCGTAAATATCTCGTCATTGGAAGCATTGTTATACTTTTAGCAGCCTATTACCTGTATCAATTGAAAGTAACCACTCAGATGGACTCTCTCTATCTTGAAAACGCAAACTACACAATTCAAACCGGACTGTACGACAAGTACAAAACCGGCAACGCCGAGATCGTTATGCTCGGCAATTCCCTTACCGCGTGGGTGGATTGGAACGAGCTGCTTAACCGAAAGAACATTGCAAACCGCGGCATTGCCGGCGACATAACGGAGGGCTATCTTCACCGCTTGGATCAGGTGTATCGGCTGAACCCGAAGCTTTGTTTTGTGGAAGGCGGCATCAACGATTTGTATTCCAATGTTCCGGTGGATGTTGTGGTCAAGAATTACCAAAAGATTGTCGAGAACCTCCGGTCGCATGCAATCATTCCCATCATCCAGTCTACTCTCTTTGTTTCACCGAAGTGGCGCGATGCGTCGGCAAAAAACAAAGAAGTGGCAGAACTTAATTCGTTGTTGCAGAGCTTTGCAAAAGAAAACAACATCGAGTTCGTCAATCTCAACGCAACGATGTCTACGGACAATCAGTTGCACGACGACCTGACGTATGATGGCGTTCATCTCACAGCAAACGGGTACATGCTCTGGGGCGCTGAAGTGGAAAAGGTATTGAAAGGCCGCGGCTTGTAGGAACTCTCCGTCCATACAATTCCCTCCGGTTGGTAGTGTCTCACATTGAACTTTGGCTGTCATGCTGAGATGCTTTTGCTCAGCATCCGTCTTCAGATTCCGCATTTTAGATTCCGAACAAAAGCGATTCGGAATGACACTCTCAAACTGAGGCGGTATCCTTCGGTTGCTCCTCTCAACCAAGAGGAGTATATTTCTTCTGTCATTTCAAACCATTTATCGAGACTAACTCTCACCAACTTTCTCTCTCCCTCTGGACTTTTATGCAACTACAATTTCAAGGCGCGGCGCGCACGGTAACAGGCTCGATGCACGTTCTTACTGTCGGCGGCAAAACAATTTTGCTGGACTGCGGCATCTTTCACGGCAGGCGCGATGAGGCCAAGGAACGCAACAAACATTTTCCGTTCGATCCGAAAACAATCAGCGCTGTTGTTCTGTCGCATGCGCATATCGACCACAGCGGCAACCTGCCGGGACTAGTCAGACAGGGCTTCCGCGGCCCCATCTATTGTACGAAAGCAACAAGAAGTTTGTGCGAAGTGATGTTGAAAGACAGCGCGTTCATTCAGGAGAAAGACGCTGCGTTCGTCAACAAAAAGAATCTGCGCAAACATCTTCCGCTTGTTGAGCCGTTGTACACAATCAGGGATGCAGAAGAAACAGCAAAACTTTTTGTGGGGGTAGATTATAGTTCTGTCTTCACGGTGATCGACGGTATTGAATGCCGGTATGAGGACGCGGGACATATTCTGGGTTCAGCGGTTGTCATGCTTACGCTGAAGGAAAATGGGAAAACTGTTTCGCTTGCGTTTACCGGCGATCTCGGCCGTCCCCGGCTTCCGATTCTTCGCGACCCGGTGTTCATCGGCGATGCGGATTATCTTATCAGCGAAAGCACGTACGGCGGACGCACGCATGCGCCTGTTGAAGCGATGGCAAATCAACTGCTTGAACCTCTCCGCCGCGGCTACGACCGCGGCGCCAAGATTATTATCCCCGCGTTCAGCGTGGGACGCACGCAGGAAATTGTCTACGTCCTTCACACCCTCAGCGTCGCCGGGAAGATCGACTTCCTTCCGGTGTTCGTAGATAGCCCGCTCTCGGTGAATGTAACAGAAGTATTTAGAAAACATCCCGAGTGTTTCGACGAAGAAACGCTGGCGATACTCAACTCACCGACCAACAACGATCCGTTCGGCTTCGAGCGGCTTATTTACATTCGCGATGTCAATCAGTCAAAAGACCTGAATGAGAAGAAAGGACCGTTCATTGTTATTGCTTCGCAGGGAATGTGCGAGGCAGGCAGAGTGCTGCACCATCTCGCCAACTCCATCAGCGACGCGAAGAACATGGTGCTCATCCCCGGTTACCAGGCTGAACATACGCTGGGAAGAAGGCTCGTGAATAATGAACCCGTCGTAAACATCTTCGGCGAGCCGCACGAACGGAAGGCGGAAATTGTTGTGCTGAACTCTTTCTCCGGTCACGCCGATAAATCCGAGCTGCTCGGGTACATCAATACGTTTAATAAGACGCGATTGAAACATTCCTTTCTTGTCCATGGAGATGTTGATCAATCGGAGAAACTCGCAGCCGCGATGAAGGAATCAGGCACCGCAAATGTCAGCATCCCCGCCCGCGGCGATACAGTGGAATTGATTTGATGAGTACGCAGTGACATGTTTATAAAACCCTCACCCTAAATCCCTCTCCCGCGGGGAGAGGGACTTTATTGAAATCTGCGCTCAAACCAACCCTTCTCCTCTCAGGAAAAGGGTTGGTCGATGACTCGACTCGTCGAGGAGACGAGGTCTGTTAAGAACAAACACACGATGCTCGATTTTTGCGTAACAAGAGTTATTAAGTGAGGCTGTCGCAGACAAACAATTCTTTCATCGGATCCGTTAATGAGAACAGGCGGGCGCGTTAAAACAGCAAGATCCGTGGGCTGTATTTATGCGATTATTATTTTTTTGATTCCGGTGCGCAGCCAGGAGATTCAACGCTCATCAGAAACTTCAACGACGTATGTCGATTCTCTCTTCCGCCGTAATTCCGCGAGCATTCTGTTCGAGCGCAATCTGAATACGTTCAACTGGATCGGAACAGTTGCGATCGATACCGCTGCGTTTGGAAATCATATTAAACTGAATGAGTTCTATTCATCGAATGTTATTCTCATTGAGGGAACGTCAACCTCACCTGAACAGCGTCTCCAGAGCAGCCAGCAGCAACTCTCGCTGATGCTGAACCGTCCGCTGAACGACGTTGTCAGTGTCCAGGGCCGGTGGTCATCGCTCATTTACTCGGACAACAAAGCCGTCGGGTTAAGCACTGCGTCCATCAATTCAATTCTCGGGGGAATCGAATACACGCCCGATCCTTACTATACTATCACGCCGCTGATCGGGCACCGATGGGAAAATCAGGCTGATGCCCGCGACCGCGGGTTAAGCTACAACCTTGGCGCACGGACGAACAATATTGATCTGGATGGATATCAGATCGCGGGTAACGCGCAGTACCAGCAGGACCGCGTTGACCCGCGGCTCCTTGAGCAACATTTCGCCCGGCTCGGGGCGCAGAAAATATTTCTCGGCAACTCACGCGACACGATGGAGATCAGGTTCAACAAAAACCGCAGGGAGTTTTATACATCAGCCTCCGGCGCTCTTGAAAGCAGGATCGAAAATATTTTTTCGTTTACCAATCTTCTGGATTACGAATTCGACCGCAACTTTGTCACGTCAATCTTCGTCAATGTGTACAGCAAGTCGCTCGACAAGGATTACCGGCCGGTCTCAGCATTTGCACGCGCTCCCGCCCAGTACAACA
This sequence comes from Bacteroidota bacterium, assembly GCA_038247945.1. GTDB lineage: Bacteria > Bacteroidota > Ignavibacteria > UBA10030 > UBA6906 > CAADGV01. The sequence continues at coordinate 11,347 of JBBRUI010000108.1, forward strand.
CAGGCATCGATGAATTCCGGCTCGACGCATTCATTCAGGGCGTCTACCGTAATGAAGAAAACGGGTTGTCGCTTTCGTCGCGTCTCTCCCACAGCGAACGGAACGAACGGCACTTCGCCAAGAATCCAACGCAAGGATTTTTGTTCGATACGTCTTCGACGATCATCCCCATTCGTCAGGCGCAGGAACAGGAGCAAACGAAGGATAATCTCACACGACGAACATCTCTTGCGGGAATTATCGGCCTTCCGTTTTCCCGTTCGGATAACCTGTTGCTCTCCGGTGCCGCGAGCATTCTCAGGTACGACACGCCCAGCGAAGCAAATGTTGAAGACAGAGATGAGCTGCTCGTCGCTCTTTCATTATCTACGTTTCATTCGTTCAGCCGCTACCTTAATTTTTCGTTCACTATTGATGGCACGCTGAGCCACATCGTGTATTTGCTGAAAGACCGGAGCGCGAACAATAACATCAACCGGGTTCTCCGGTTTTCTCCACGCACCGTTTACCGACCTTTCGAACAATTGACTACGATCAACTCATTTGAAGTGCTTGCGAATTATACTGTGTATGATTTCGAACAGCAGGCTGCGCAGGTAAAGAGTTTTTCGTACCGGCAGTTCGGATGGATGGACTCCACCTCACTGGAAATCACCCGGCACATCGGGCTTGACTTTTTTGTGTATTTGAAGTTATATGATCGCGGGCAGTTGAACTGGAAGGAGTTCACGGAGCGGCGTGAGAATTCGTTTGTCGATAAAACGTATGCATTGCAAGCGCGCTACTCGCCCGAACCCGGAACAGTGTTCGCCATTGGCGTCCGGTATTTCAGCCAGTCGCGGTACACGTATGCCGGAGTTCAACGCTCACTGGATTCTTTCTTGCGCAGTTTCGGTCCCACGTGCCTGATTGTGTGGAGGCTGAACACCTTCAGTGAAATTGGATTGAAAGGCTGGTACGAACAACGCCGCCTCGGTGACGGTGAAACGAAAGCGCTGGCGAACATGACAATGAACATCAACATTCTTCTGTGAAGACAATGTCAACAAACGTACGCATGACTCTGCCCAGCAATCCGAAATCCATTGGCCGTGTAGAGGGTTTTATCAAGAAGATCGGAAAGAAGGCTCATCTGGATGAAATCCAGACGCACAAGCTGATGGTGTCACTCACGGAAGCGGTGAACAACGCCATCGTTCACGGCAACAAGTCTGACCCGGCGAAGAAAGTAACCGTCGTGTGCGAATGCGAGAACGAGAAATTGGTGATAACCGTTGCCGATCAGGGAAAAGGCTTCAAGCCGGAGAAGGTGAAGAACCCGCTCAAAGAAGAAAACCTCACACGCATAAGCGGCCGCGGAATTTTTCTCATGCGGACATTGATGGACAAAGTTGAATACGCAATCGGCAAGGCCGGCTCGACGGTGAAGTTGGTGTTGGGGTTGAGGAAGTAAGAGCTTTGTTCTCTCCGTGCATTTTCGCCTTCGTGCATTTCGATAGCAACGCTACCGACGCGAAAACGAGGTGTGGTCAAAATTGGTTGCTGCAGAAGTGGGACACATGACGCAGAGCGCGGCAAACAATATCGTGGCCGTCGCAGGAGTTGCATGGCATTTTAACGGGATAGATTGGACACAATTCAGCGAGTTGGGCTCAGTGTCCGGATTTGATTGTTACGCGGATGGGAAGGAAGTATTC
>JBBRUI010000109.1:0-13035 GCA_038247945.1 Bacteroidota bacterium
CCAACTCCATCGGAGTTGAACCACTATGGGGTTCTGAAAATGTTGTTGGGTGTATCGAGTTCTATAAACGTCCAGCTCTTACGGAGACTGCTTGAACAATGCATACCTGCAAGACGGGGCCGACCAAATGAAAAAGCCCCTGAATCAACTTCAGAGGCTTTCTTTGTAGCGGGGACAGGACTTGAACCTGCAACCTTCGGGTTATGAGCCCGACGAGCTACCAATTGCTCCACCCCGCGATCATTTGGTGTATCAGTATACTCATTTCCTGCTTTCAAAGCAACTACTTCAGCCAGCCCTCGGCTCTGTACCATTCAACCGTTCGACGGATGCCTTCTTCAAGAGTCAGCTGTTGCTCGAAACCGAAATCTTTTTTGGCTTTCGCGGAGTCGCACGTCCAATAGCCCTGCACCATATCGCGTGCCTTTTCGAAGTTGATGAGTGCCGGTGCCGTACTGAATGAAGAAACTAATTCGGCAACTGCGGCGATACCATAGATCGCAAACTCCGGCAGCCTCAGCCGCAAAGCTTTTTTTCCTAACACGCGACGCGCGGTTTCTCCTACTTCCTTCCAGCCGTACACTTCTTTTGACGTGATGAAATATGTTCCGCTCACCGAATTTACGCTTTCACCCGCAAGCACAATTCCCCGAACGAGATCGGTCACATGAATCAGGCTTACATATTTTTCCTGAAATCCCACCATCGGCTGAAGGCCTTTGTTCATCGTGTTAAAGAACTCGAAGACATCCTTGTCGCGCTGCCCGAAGACGGCAGGTGGACGCGTAATTGTCAGAGGAATTCTATCGGTGACTTTCAAGCATTCATCTTCCGCCTGAAGTTTGCTCATGCCGTATGTCGTGATGGGATGCGGCGTGTGGCGCTCGTCGATGGGCGTCTTACTGAGGCTGGGTCCCACTGCTGCCTGACTGCTGATATGAACGAATCTTTTGAGAGTTCGGTTTGCGGCGATTGTTGCTTCAAGAATGTTCCTCGTGCCTGTTGCGTTACCGCGGAAATATTCTTCTTTAGTCTTCGCTTTCGTCACTCCTGCCGAATGGTAGACATAATCCACACCGCTGACTGCAGTGCGAAGCGCGCTTTCATCAAACAAATCTCCATACACAAACTCAACAGGTTTGTTCTGAAGCCATCGCGTATCGCTGGTCTTCCGGATAAGACATCGTACCGAATATTTTTTCTCAAGAAGTAATTCAACAAGATGGCTACCGATGAAGCCGGTGCCTCCGGTGACAAGTGCGTTCACGTGATTGCTAAGAAGAAGTGAATGTGGTGGTGGATGAAACGGTCAGACGCGATGTTCAGCACGCGGACCCGAAAAACGTCTGATTGACTTTGAAAAGCCGTTCAAGTATATTAAAAACGAATTTCAGAGTCAATCCTGCATTGTAGGCGGAGAAAGACGGGAAAGATGCAAGAATCCAGCAGTTTGACAAAACCTATTAAAGATGCAGTTAAGGAAAATCGATTGAGTACGACTGAAAAAAAGCCAGTTGATTTGTTTGAGAAATGCTGGTCGTTCACCCGCGCCGATGAAGTCAAAGCGGCGGGTTATTATCCGTACTTCAGGCCTATTGAAGAAAACGAAGGTCCCGAAGTGCAGATCGAAGGCCGCCACATGATTATGGCGGGGTCAAACAACTACTTGGGACTGACCGCCGATCCCCGTGTAAAACAAGCCGCCATCAAAGCAATCGAGAAATACGGAACCGGTTGTTCGGGGTCGAGATATCTCACCGGCACGCTTGATCTTCACATTCAGCTTGAAGAAAAGCTTGCGTACTTTTTTCACAAAGAAGCATGTCTCCTCTTTAGTACCGGCTACCAAACCGCCCAAGGTATAATTCCCACACTTGTTCAAAAAGGCGACTACGTTGTTTCCGACAGGGACAACCACGCATGTATCATTGCCGGCAACCTGATGGCAAAAGGCGCATTTGCGGAGTTCGTCCGGTATAAACACAACGATATGAAAGACCTCGAACGTGTGCTTTCCAAGCTTCCGCTCGAGGCGGCAAAACTAATAGCTTCCGATGGCGTCTTTAGTACAACCGGTTTGATTGTGGATCTTCCAAACCTCGTCGCAGCCGCCAAAAAATATAACGCCCGCATTCTTATCGATGACGCCCATGCGACCGGTGTGATTGGCAAAGGCGGGCGAGGTACTGCAAGCCATTACGGCCTGGAAAAAGAAGTTGATATGACGATGGGAACCTTCAGCAAAACGTTTGCTTCCCTCGGTGGTTTTGTTGTGGGAGATAAAGCTGTCATCAACTATATAAAACACACAGCACCGGCACTGATATTCAGCGCAAGCCCAACGCCCGCATCAGTGGCAGCAGCGCTTGCCGCTTTGGATATTCTGGAGCGCGAACCGGAACGAATCAAGAAGCTTATCGCCAACGCCGAGAAAATGCGCAAAGGTTTCAAAGCCATGGGCTTTAAAGTGCTCGATGGTCAAACAGGAATTGTTCCGGTAATTATCGGTGATGATCTGAATACTTTTGTGTTCTGGCGTGCATTGTTCGATGCGGGAGTTTTCGTCAATGCATTCATCAGCCCGGGAGTTCCGCAAGGAATGCAAATGCTGCGCACAAGCTTCATGGCATCACATGAAGACCGGCACCTCGACAAGATTCTTGAAACATTCGGCACCATCGGTAAAAAATTAGGCGTCATTAGCTAAGCTGTGTTCCTTGATATTTGGCTCGAGGACGTTTCATGATACAATCTTGACGGCACGTCCCCCCTGTCCGCTTCTTCATCCTTCGTTCTATCAAATTCTAAACCCGATACTATGTCCACAGCACCGCTGAGCATCCGCCCTGTCCGCACAAAAAAAGATGAGAAGGTCTTCATCAAATTCATGTGGAAGATATACGAAGGATCTCCGCAGTGGGTACCGCCGCTCTTGATGGACAGAAGGAAGCTGATCGACCGGAAGAACAATCCGTTCTACAAGCATGCACGGATGGAAATGTTTCTCGCTGAACGCAATGGCGAAATCGTCGGACGCATCGCCGCTATCGTCAATGACAATCATAATAAAGAGCATAAGGAGAATATTGGCTTCTTTGGTTTTTTTGAATGTGTCGATGACCAGTCTGTCGCAAATGCCTTATTCGACGAAGCAGCCCGATGGCTGAGGACACAGGGCGTAACAGCAATGCTCGGACCCGCCAGTCCATCTGTCAATGATGAATATGGATTGCTGATCGAAGGATTTGAACTGCCGCCCGCGATTCTTATGTGCTACAATCCGCCCTACTATCAAAAGCTGGTTGAGAATTACGGGTTCATAAAAGCAAAAGATCTCTACGCGTACCACGTCCACAGCAATAAAGTTTTCACGGACAAATTAAAACGTGTTTCTGAAATTGTGAAGAACAAATCCGGAGTCGTGTTCCGTTCGTTGGATATGAAGCGGTTCGATGAGGAAGTGAAAACAATCCGTGAGTTGTACAATCAGGGATGGTCGAGAAATTGGGGTGAAGTGCCGATGACGACCGATGAGTTCGATTACGTTGCGAAAGACCTGAAGCCAATTGTCGATCCTGAATTGGTCATCATTGCGGAAGTGCGGGGCAAACCGGTTGGCTTTGCACTTTCACTGCCGGATTACAATATGGTATTGAAAGACAACAAGAAGGGTTATCTCATTCCGGCTCTTATTCGGATGATGTTGTTCAAAAAGAAAATTGATTTCATCCGCATTATCATCCTTGGTGTGATACCGGAATATTTGAACTCCGGAATCGGCGGCGTTTTGTTTTATGAAACAGCAATCCGCTCTGTGAAGCAAGGCTACCCGCACGGAGAGGCGAGCTGGGTGTTGGAAGATAACGTGATGATGACGAGGGGCGCTGAGTTGTTGAAGGGTGATAGATGGAAAACGTACAGGGTGTATGATTACAAGTTGTAGCCACCATTAACGAATAACCGAAAGATATGTATGCCTGTTAAAGAAGTTGAAAAAATATGGATGAATGGAAAACTGGTGAACTGGCACGACGCCAAAATTCACGTCCTCTCACATGTGATTCATTACGGCTCCAGTTGGTTTGAAGGAATCCGCTGCTACGATACTCCGAAAGGCCCTGCAATCTTCCGGCTCGATAAGCACATCCGCCGTCTTTTTGATTCGACAAAAATATATAAGACCCCCGTGCCGTTCACCGAAGCGCAGATCGAAGAAGCAATCCTTCAAACAATTCGGGTGAACAAGATGAAGGGGTGCTACATCCGACCAATTATTTATCGCGGGTATGGAGACGTCGGTGTGAATCCGCTTGGCTGTCCCGTTGATGTAACGATCGCCGTATGGGAGTGGGGAAGCTATCTCGGACCCGAGGCGCTTGAACTCGGTATTGATGTATGTGTCTCAACTTGGACGCGGCCCGCGCCGAACACATTCCCGACAATGGCAAAGACCGGCGGCAATTACGCGCTCTCCCAGATGATGAAAGTTGAAGCTATCCAGGCGGGATTCAAGGAAGCTATTGCACTCGACGTTTCCGGCTTCGTGAGCGAGGGCAGCGGGGAGAATGTGTTTATCGTGAAGGACGATGTTGTGTTCACTCCTCCAATCTCATCTTCATTATTGCCGGGCGTAACGAGAGCATCGGTTATCCAGTTATGCAAAGACTCGGGCATCGAGGTGAAGGAAACGAACATCCCACGCGAAATGTTGTATATAGCGGACGAGCTTTTTTTTACAGGAACAGCGGCGGAAGTGACGCCTATTCGCTCGGTCGATAGAGTAAGCGTAGCAGATGGGAAACCGGGGCCGACGACTCAACATTTGCAAAAGGCATTTTTTGATGTCGTCAGAAATGGAAATGACAAACATAAGTGGATGAAGTTCGTGTATAATGACTAACCTGGAGGTATGCAATGAAGAAACAATCTTCTACAAAAAAGAAGGCAGTGCCGAAGCGCAAGCCCGCCAAGTCTCATCAGCAACACACAACTGCATCTCCGCCATCTTCACCGAAATCTTCCTCTCTATCGATACATAATATCCTTGTACCGATTGATTTTTCCGTTCACTCAAAGAATGCGTTGCGGTATGCCGTATCGATGGCTGAGCAGTATGGCGCATCGCTCCATCTCATTTACGTTATTGAGCCGATGATTTACCCCGCCGACCTGGGATTCGGCCAGGTTGTGATGCCGGGCGTAGAAGAGGAATTGCGAATCAAGAGTGAACGAGAATTGCAGAATCTGATCGATCGGGAAATAGGTAGCGCCGTAAAAGCCGACTCTGTCGTCCGGCTTGGTAAACCTCATCAGGAGATTTTGAGTGAAGCGGATGAAAAGAACATCGATCTCATCGTTCTTGCTTCGCATGGCCACACGGGCGTGGAGCAAATACTGTTCGGCAGTACGGCAATGCGCATTGTCCGGCTTGCAAAATGTCCGGTATTAACAATCCGGCCCAAGGCGGAATAGAAATTCTCAAGGCAATAAAGAAAAAGGCGGCCTCAAACTGGTCGCCTTTTTTTGTTGCCGGATGAATCAAACCTCTTCGGTTTTCGGTTGGCTTCAATCCATTTCTTCGGCCCGGGAATAATAACAAACGATCCCTGAAATTCGTAGTCCGAAGAGATTCGTACGAGGCCGGATTTGACGGGCATTTGAAATATTGTTTCGGCGATGCGCCTGCTGTCTTCCGTTTTGCGCAGTACACGCTCAAGATATTTTCTCTTCCACAAAGCGTGGCCGAGCACTTCTTCTATCGCTGCCGATGAACGCGAACGGAAGTCGGCGAGAAATTCCTTCATCATCGAAGTCTCCTCCTTCCCCCTCGCAATCAGAGCAACTTGATCCGGCAGAAAGCAATACGCGTAAACATCGAAATGATGTTCCAGCGCGCTGTCACGCAGAGTATTCAGCACTTTTTCTACCAGACTTTGTTCAGTGAAAACCTTCTTCCCACCAAATACAGGAAGTGTAATTAAATACCGGTGCATTCCCCGGTAATCAAAACGATATCTGTCCGGCGGTTCGGTATCAACCAGACTGATTATATCTTCTGCCATTGTTCTATCTCCCAAACATTTCCTGAATGCCGCTGCGAATCATGCTTACCGCAATCCCGGCGAGAAACAATGCAACGACTTTGCCAACAGCCCGGGATCCCGCTTTGCCGAGTAACCGGGTTATCATTTGAGCTTGAAGAAAAACAAAGAGCACGATCAGCATATTCACAACCAACGATGCGATGGTCCACCCGTATCCGTACGAATCAACAAGAAGAATAATGGTCGTGAGTGCGGCAGGCCCCATGATCAACGGGATGCCGATAGGAACAACTCCCACCGTTGATTCCGGGTCTCGCTTTCTTTCCTTCGAAAAGAGAAGATCGTTAACGGCAAACACAAGCAAGACAATTCCGCCACCAACGCGGAAGTCGCTTTCTGAAATTCCGAGAAAGGAAAAAAGAAGTTTTCCGGTTGCAAGAAAAACAACAGAAATAATAAATGCTGTCAGTGTTGCTTCGAGCGTAAGCTTTTTTCTCCGCTCGGTGCTAAGATTCTCTGTGAGCGAAACGAAAACGGGAAGTACTCCCACCACATCAATTGCTACAAACAGCGGAATGAATGCAAGAAGAAAGGTCTCCATACAGGATTTTAGACTTCGATGCCTTGATGGCGCAGGCTTTCCCGAATCTTACTCAACGCTTCCTCTTCCGTAATAAGCAAACGGCTTCCGGCGTTGTGCACGCACTGTTCGAGCGTATCCTGTTTATCCTTCAGCCATCGCCACACGCTGTAGCCGAGCCGGTCCTGATCGTGCGGCTCGACCGTCGGGACAGATGCAACAGAAGCGTAGGCAATTTTTTCCAGACTCGCAGGCGAGGATGGCAGTACGACAGACGGAGCTTTGGTGGTCATGGCCTATGATGTTTTGTGGATGGCAAATGTTTGCTCGCCCACAATATAGGCAATCGTGCAGAAAAAAAATAGAAAGCGGACTTACCTGATTTCCGATATAGAGTCTCACGCTCTACGAGTCGTAGAGCGTGAAATTTCTATATCGGATTTAAGGACTTAGCGGACTTGAGAGGGGGGCTTAGTTTTTTTTGTGCAGCCGTGCAGGCACGCCGGCAACAATGGTATTCGCCGGAACATCCTTCGTCACCACACTACCGGCGCCGATAATCGCATTCTCACCGATCGTTACGCCGCAAAGAATCGTAGCGCTCGTGCCGATGGATGCACCCTTCCGGACAACCGTGGGCGTGACCGTCCAATCCGCTTCGTTCTGCATCGATCCATCAGGGTTGGTGGCACGCGGCATCTTATCATTGATGAACGAAACGTTATGCCCGACGAAGACATTATCTTCAATCGTAACGCCTTCGCAAATGAATGTGTGCGAGGAAATTTTACAATTCTTTCCGATCTTGACGCCTTTTTGAATTTCAACAAACGCTCCGATCTTTGAATCATCATCAACTTCGCAGCCGTACATATTAACGAAGTTGAAGATACGGACACCTTTGCCAAGCTTTACATCAGGCGCTATGCTTTGATACATTGTGTTCATGCTTAGTTTTCAAATGTTGGAATAGAGTAGAGTGCGCGTCCGTGTGCCATTGAAATATGCGAGAGATCAATTTTTCTTCCCGACGCTTTGATGGAGATATTCGCCGCTTCGAGAATTCTGACGACATTTACACCCGCTTGTCCATCGGAGATCGATGGCTTGCCGGTATTGATACAATCCACAAACTCTGCTGCCATGCGACCCAATGCTTCTCCCGGATCTATATTGGGAGAATACATATTCCCGGTCCGGTATTGCACCAGCTTCTTGTATACGGAGTCTTCGTCTTTCACATCCACACCGCGATCGTAGACTTTTATCTTCTCACTGGCTTCCATGTCATCGTACGCAACCATCAGTTTCGTTCCGCCAAGAAGAATCTTCCGAACCTTCACCGGCGAGAGCCAGTTGACATGGAATTGCGCAATAAGTTTCTCAGCGAAGTGAACCGTCAGATACGCAACGTCTTCGTAGTCGCTGAAGTGGTTGACGCCAACGCAGGAGACAGCAATGGGGCGGTCCCGGATGAGATAATCCATAATGGAAATATCATGCGGTGCGAGATCCCAGATAACGTTTGTGTCATGCTGGAACAATCCGAGATTCACACGAACAGAATCGAAATACAGAACATCTCCAATGTCGCCCTTTGTGATAAGCTCCTTCATTTTCTGGACGGCGCTCGTGTAAACGAACGTATGGTCGACCATGAGTGTGAGCATCTTTGAATATGCAAGGTCGAGCAGGTCTTCAGCTTCGGAAGCTCTTGCCGCCATTGGCTTTTCAAGAAGCACATGCTTGCCGGCGCTCAGTGCTTTCATGCCGAGGTCGTAATGCGTCGAAACAGGCGTTGCAATAACAATCCCTGTTACATCATTACGTTTCAAAAGGTCATCGAAAGACGACATGGTTTCGACCATGGGAAATTTTTTCTTGATTGTTTCCAATCGCCGGGGCGTCATATCGCATGCAATGACTCCGTCAACACCATCCGTGCTTAAAAAGTTACGGACAAGGTTCGGTCCCCAATACCCCAGGCCGACGACAGCTATTTTCATAAAACACTCTCTTCCTATTTTGCCCCGGTCCCGAACAACATCACCGGAATCGTCTTCATAATTACGCGCAGGTCCAGCATGATCGAGGCCATTTGTATGTAGTGCAAATCCAGAATCACCATGTCTTCGAACCCGACCACACTTCTTCCGCTTACCTGCCACATGCCCGTCAATCCGGGCAGCACACTCAACCGGCGTTTATGCCATTCCTCGTATTGTACCCATTCGTAGGGCAGACACGGGCGCGGTCCGACAAGGCTCATCTCCCCTTTCAGTACATTCAGCAACTGTGGCAGTTCATCAAGACTAAGCAAACGCAGCCATTTGCCGACAGCCGTCACCCGCGCGGTGTTCACTATTTTGGTTGATGTAACAGCATTCGGGTCAAATTTCTTTTTGTCTTTAATGAAAGCAGCCATTTGTTTCTCGCGTTCAACATCGTTCTCCGCTCCAATCCGCATTGATCGGAATTTATATAGTGTGAATTCCTTGCCGTTCTTCCCTATGCGGATTTGTTTGAACAACAACGGGCCGGAAGATGTCAGTTTTATCAGAAGAGCGATGACGGCTAAAATCGGCGCGTGCAAAAGTAACAAAGACGACGCGACGACAACATCGAACACCCGTTTGTACATTTCCTTTTTTGGACTAATGCGCGCCTGGAAGACGCTGATAACCGGAATACCTCCGTAATGTTCGATAGCCCGGCGCAACGGAATAATTTCATAGAGAGGAGATGCAACCTTCACAATCACGTTCAGGGAAACCGTTTGTTCCATTGTTTCCATCAATTTTGAGTGATCGATCTTTTCATAGCAAATCAGGATTTCTTCAATGTTGTGGGCCTTTACGCACTCTGCCATAACCGAAGTATTGCCCAGCACCGTTGCCCCGTTGAACACCGGCGTTCCTTGTCGCAAATCGTCATCGAGAAATCCAACAACGCGCAGCCCGGTATAGTCATGGAGGAAAAGATTCACCGCAACCTTCTTTCCATTCTCACCGGCACCAAGGATTAACACATTTCGCTGAAGCACCTTATTCCGCGATAAATACAAATAGGTTTGCCGGAAGATAACAACCCGAACAGTCAGCAAAAAAAGGAAAGCCGAAATTGCGAAGTAAAAGCTCAACAGACGGCTATCGATAATAAAATTCGCCTTCGTGAAGAAGGAGGCCACCGCAATAGTTATCTGCAGCACTGCCAGACCTTTCACAATCTGGACAAGATGATTCACAACTGTGACAAAGACGTGAATCTGATACAACCCCAGATAATGAAAGATGAACACTGCAATTACTCCGACCACCGGAACAAAGAGAATTGTCTGGTAGACGATGGCCTGGTTAAAATTCGAATGTTCGACCAACCAGCGTCCCTCAAATACGAAGGCAACGATATACGCGGCAACAATTGTGACACAATCGATCCCGGCAAGCACATATTTATAGGCCGCGTATTTTCTTGCAGTCGGCATATTTTTGCCCCTTGGCTTCATTGAAAGATTCGCATGGTACGTGAACGCTTGACACAAACAGCGAATGACGAAAGACCGATCGGGGGATTTCTGTGGGGGGATTCAACAGAAGATTTTTTTGCTTCACACAGTTACGTGTGAAGTGTAATCAACTTAGCACTATGTTACTTCCGTTCCTGTGAGGCTCCCCACAGAAAAACTATTGGGAAGCCAAACACGAACGATCAACGGTGACAATCTTTTCCTATGACCTTTCTCCGATCATCAATCGAAGAAGTCTTCAATGGCCTGAACGACCTCATCGATTTGATCGTTCGTAAGCTCTGCGAACATCGGTAACGACAAACCCCGCGACGCGACTTTTTCCGTGACGGGAAAATCGCCTTTCGTGTAGCCAAGATATTTGTATGCCTCCTGCAAATGGAGAGGCAACGGATAATGCAAACCTGTTGCAATGTCGCGGGATGCAAGATAGGTTTGCAATTCGTCGCGCCCGATAGTTTGCACCACATACAAATGGTACACATGCTTTGCGCGGGGATGTTGTACCGGAACAATCAGATCGCCCATGCCCTCAAGTTGTTCGGAATAACGTCGCGCATGCCGGCGCCGTGCTTCCGTCCATGAATGCAAATGCGGAAGCTTTACACCGAGCACAGCTCCTTGAATGCCGTCGAGCCGGTAATTGTGGCCCCACATAGCATGGTAATACTTCTTTGAAGAGCCGTGGTCACGGATCATTTTCATTTTGGCGGCGAGCGCATCATCATTCGTCGTCACTCCGCCACCTTCACCATAGGCACCGAGGTTCTTGCCGGGATAAAAGCTGAAAGCTGCTGCAAGGCCAAACTCGCCTACAAATTTTCCATCGTACTGCGCCAGATGTGCCTGGCATGCGTCTTCAATAACCGGAATGCCGTGCTGTGCAGCGATCAGTGCAATTTCCGCCATTGACGCAGGATGGCCGTACAAATGCACCGGAATAATTGCCTTCGTGTTCTTCGTGATTGCTTTTTCCATCGCGCTCGGATTCATAGTGTAGGTCAGCGGATCAATGTCCACGAATACCGGACGCGCACCGGTGAGCGAAATAGCTTCCGCCGTTGCAATGAAGGTATGCGAAACTGTAATCACTTCGTCACCGGGACCAACGCCGAGAGCCCAGAGTACAATATGCAGCGCATCGGTTCCTGTGCCAACACCTACGCAATGTTTCATGTTGTGGGCTTCGGCAAAATTCTTCTCGAAGTCAATCACCGCTTTCCCTAGAATAAACTGCGACGTTTCCATCACCTTCTCCACCGCCGGTAGCATTTCGCTTTTCAGCGACTGGTATTGTGCGTTGAGATCAACAAATGGGACTTTCATGTTCTTGTGCCTGTATGTTTGTATTTATGTGTTTGTTCAAATCGAAATCCAACGGAGTCGCCCTCTGCAACTGTCCAGAGTATACTGCCTTCTTCAGCAGCCGGACCTTGAATCATCGGCTCAACGCCTCCCAACTCTACGATTTCGGATTGCGAACGTTTCCGCCACCAGCGCGCAACATCTTTCGGCAATGCGAACCAGACATCTTCAAAGGAAGTGATGAATTTCAGAAACTCCTCATAGTAGCTCAACTGCTTATCTGTAAGCATGTAATCGGGATGGATAATAATGTTGACGAGTCCATGATTCCTGATTATCCACGAAGCTTTCTTTTTCCAGATGTCGATATCCTTCGCAAGAAGAATTTCGATTAGCGTGTGATCCTGCGGCATCGTAATCGGAAGCTCGACCATGTTCTTCAGGAAAAAAGGAAAGATCGAACAGCATCCGCCCGATTGTGGTTCGAACGGATCAGTATCGGGAAACGACGAATCATATTCGGCAGCAAGCTCCGGCATCCATTCCGGGTTGCGGTGGGTTGCCGGCGAGCGAAAGCCGGCAGCGTTCCAGCCCTTCAGGTACGCGTTCATCCTGGGCAGCCGTTGCGTAAATGTTTCGCGTGAGCCGAAGTCCTTTCCATCATGATGCAATCCATGAACGCCGATTTCACATCCCTCTTCGATAAGCGTTTGGAAGATACGCTTGTCGAACGTGTAGCGCTCCGGCACAAAATTCCATGAGGAGACAACTCCATATTTTTTTTCAAGTGCCCGAACCCGTGGGATATTCTTCGCCCCGTATCCCCACTCAACATCATGCGTCAGAATCACGGCGGCACGAGCCGAACCCGGCCAGTAGTTTATTATCGGCAGTCTGTTCTCGCCACTTGCGTCGAGCCGTACCCGCAGTTCGCGTTTCATCCGGTCCACCAGAATCGGTTCGATGGGCCATGCAGGAAATTCCACCTTCGCTTGTTTCTTCGCATATATCCTGCGCACAGCAAGTTGCAGGCTTCGGGGCATGAACGGGCGGATGGCATAATACAACCATAGCACGAGACGTTTCTTTCCCGCCTTTTTATACCGCTCATGCAGAAAATACTCAACCGGATGTTCTTCGGATTTGATTCCCCCGGACGTTCCGACAATATTATGTTCCAGCACTTCAGCCATCGTTCACGCGAAATGTTTGTAGAGCAATTCTCCGCTGAGCTTGCAGACGAAGTCAGGAGAGTTTCGTATAACTACACCGACAAAGTCGCTGAGCCGGGAAGAGCCCGCTTTGGGTTGCGTGTTGGCAATGACGGAATAGCCCAGCGGCATTTCCGTGCTTCCCCATTCTTTCTTAAATCGACGCAAGCCTTCGTTGTTTTTATCCGATCTGCCGAAATCGAATACCTGATATCCATCGATGCACGAACGACGGATGGCTTCCCACATGCACGCGTGCGATGGGCGAAACTTGCGGTACTCAAAATCGGATGCGCCATATTTGTAATACACCGTTTTCCCGAATTTGAAATACACTCCCCCGCCAATCGGCTGCTCGCCCTTATAAGC
>JBBRUI010000110.1:0-13028 GCA_038247945.1 Bacteroidota bacterium
CATATCTTTCCGTCATGAAGAGCTGCCGAGGAAACCGACACGCGCACATTGGCGAGTGTGCCGAACTTCGTGTACGTATCTCCAAACTGAAATTGTTTGATGCGGAAAACGCTGAGCCCGAAGCCGGAACAAATCAGCAGGGTATCTCCGGAAACAACGAGGCTGTTTATTTGTTTGTTGGTCTGATTTGAATTCGCAATGTCGGGGACGAATCTCCACGTGTTTGTAGCGGGGGAGTAGACATGAATGATGCCTGTTGCGGCGCCCGTCCATACATCGCCGTTCTTATCGATCGCTACTGCAGTAAGGTTGGTCGATTGAAGTCCGTCTGCGTTCGTGTACTTCGTGAATTCTTCACTTCCTTCCTTCCATGAGAACAAGCCGCCGCTCGTGACTGCCCATATCATAGTTCCGTTTCGGGCGATTCCGCGAACATCCTGCATGGATGTGTAATTCTTCCAAACGCCGACCTGGGCAAGCGCCTGGATGGCACACAGCGTAACTATAACAACTGCACAGATTACTCTCGTCTTCATGGCGTCGTTCTCCTCTACGATTAAGAATTATTTTAAGGGATTAACAATAATTCTTATCAACTGTTCGAACGTTTCCTCCCTCCAGAGAGTTGTTTGAATACATTTGTCAGCTCGATGGCCGTGAGGGCAGCATCCCAGCCTTTGTTGCCGGCCTTTGCGCCTGCACGTTCGAGCGCTTGCTCCAGATTTTCGGTGGTCAGTACACCGAATGCAACCGGTACTCCCGTTTCCAGCGCAACGCTGCCGACTCCTTTTGTTACTTCAGAGGCAATGTACTCGAAATGCGGGGTCTCACCCCGAATGACACAGCCGAGACATATCAAGGCGTCGAACGTTCCTGATTTTGCGAGACGCAACGCGACCTGCGGAATCTCAAACGCTCCGGGACAATGCACGACTGTAATGTTTTTCTCGCTTGCCCCATGCCGCACAAGACAATCAACTGCACCGTCAAGCAACTGCTTGCTGACGAGACTGTTGAATCTGCTGACCACAATTCCGTACGAAAAGCCTTCGGTGGAGAGCGAACCCTCAATTTTCTGAACCATGAATTTCCTTAATAGTAAAATGATTTGAAAACGCTTACAACCGCCGGCGCATCGCCTCCACTTCATCTTCAGAGATAAAATATTTTCCGAGCATGTCGGCGTCGTTCTTTCTGCCGCCGTGGAAATCCGATCCGCCGCTTGTCAGAAGGAAATATTCGTTGGCGATACCTTTGTAATGTGTCACCCGTTCCGGGGAATGGGAAGGATGGACGACTTCGATTCCGTCGACACCTTGCTTGATAAGTTCCGCCATTACTTTTTCGTCGATGGAATGAGCCGGATGAGCGACGAAAGATATTCCGCCCGCGGATGAAATCAAGTCAATCGCTTCACGCGGCGACACTTGATACTTTCCTTCGTATGCCGGTTTTCCGAATCCGATGTATTTGAAGAAGGCCTCGTGGTATGTACCGGTCATTCCGCCAACCAGCAACGCATTTGCAATATGTGGCCTGCCGACTGAGCCGTTTCCCGACTGTTCGAACACCGCTTCCAACGTAAGGGGAACATTCAAATCGTTCAGCTTCTCGACGATGCGTTCAGCGCGTTTCACTCGTTCACGCCTGTAAAATGTCAGATAGTCGAGGAGTCCTGGATTTTTATGATCGAAAAAATAACCGAGGATGTGGACTTCACGGTCATCGAAGGTGGCGCTAAGCTCCGTTCCGGAGACTACTTCCATTTCAAATTCTTTGGTCAGTGCAAGCGCTTCGTCGATTGCCAACGTGTTGTCATGGTCGGTAATGCTGATCGTTGTCAGCCCGCCGCGCTTCGCCCGCTCCATAAGCTCGCGGGTCGTCAGCGTGCCATCGGAGTGAATGGTATGCATGTGGAAATCAGCTTTACCAGGCATGCACGACCGATGTATTTGGGAAACCAGGAGCTACAGCAGACAGCCTAGATATACCGCGATTTGAATTTCTCATAATCATTGATGATCAATTTCCCCCGCTCCAATTCCAGAAATCCTTCACGGATGTAGGCGTGGATCATGCGCGAGATTGTTTCGCGTGAGGTGCCCGCCATGTTGGCGAGGTCTTGTTGAAGGGGGAGTTCATCAATTTCAACCCTGCCTTTTCGAATTTTGCCAATGTCGTCCGCAAGCTGCAGAATAACATTCGCCACCCTTCCCGCGGCATCCTTCAGTGATAAACTCTTAATTTGCGCGTCTGCTTTTCGCAGACGCATGGTCAGTTCCTTGAGTAAGGCAATGGCAACAGAGGGAAAATCATGCAACAGCTTCAGGAAATCACGGCGGTGAATCATAAACAGTTCGGATTTCTGAATAGCCACAACGCTTGCCGAGCGTGCAAGGCCGTCAAGAATCGCCATCTCGCCAAAAAAATCGCTTTCTCCCAAAATCGAAAGTATAACTTCGCGGCCATCATCATCCATCCGTACGACCTTCACCTTGCCGGAGATAATCACGAATAAGGCCGCGCCAGCTTCTTCCTCCAGCAGTATAATGCTTCCCTTCTTGTACTTCTTGCGCACACCGACTTTGGCAATTGTATCCAGATCCATGAGTTCCAGGTCACCGAGAATAGGGACATTTTTCAGGAACTCGAGTTCGTCTTTCATCGTGGAATTCAGGGTGACCTCTCAGAATGTTCTGTGGTGAAGTCCGGGGGCGTGCTTAAGTCGCTCAAAATATAGACGCTTACCGTCTTAAAGTCAAGAAACCGGCCGTGAATCGAGCCCCGAATATCAGTCGGAAAGCATAAAATAGGTGAACAGCCCAATGCTGAGCTCGGTCGCCGCCAGTGAAATGCCGGCCGCGGTGTCGAATCTGTTCGTCTCGGAGAGAGAATTTAATTGGCCGGTTTGCAGATAGTTGCCGTATGAGTTGTCGGCTTTTACTTTGAAATACGCCGTCGTCGCGCCGGCGAGTATTGTAGCTGCACCGGTCAAGTACAAACGAAGAGGCGAACGCTTTTCCTCGGAGTCCTTGAGAGAAGATTCTTCGGTGTTGCTCTGCCAGACTTTTTTTAGGGGGAATGAAAGCACGCCTCGCCGTGCATTCACTGCTTCAACTGCTAAATCTTCGTAGCCGTGCTTTTGCAGGCTGAGAGACACTCCATTCTTCACAACAAGAGGCGTCGTCCCGATGAGTGAATCACTGGCGAACACTTCCGCGCCACTCGGAGAAGTAAGAACCAGGATGTTTGGTGTTACAGAATATTGAAGCGTCTGAGGCGATGCGGCAACGACGGATATGGAATCTGTAACCGGAGGGCTAAGCCAATTCTCCACATCGGGCGAAATGATTCTGAGATAATGGCGGCCCGGCTCAAGAGAGACAGTCAGCGGCGTCGTTCCCAAACTATCGCCGTCCACGAAGACCAAGGCTCCCTCAATATCTGTCTTGATTGTGATGGGTGCAGCGCGAAGAATATTGGGCGCAAGCGTGTCGGCTTTTTCCCGGCTGAAGACTGTAAGTGAAAGGAAAAGAAGGCTGCAGAAAATTGTTTTCATCTTCTATTTTGCCTGCATGGATTTAAACGCCAGAATCATTTTATCGTCTGTTGCTACAATAACTTTGCCTTGCGCGATTGCCGGTGAGGTTTTTACCCGGCCTTGCAATGTTTGTCTCCACACCACTGTGCCGTCATCGACCTTTATTGCGAGCAACTCCTTTTTCAGTGTCCCAACATACGCAACGTCTCCCGAGATGACGGCGGAGGAATTGACAACGCTGTTCAAATCCGTTGCCCAGGCTTTTGTTCCGTCCGTCAGTTTCACTCCAAACATTTTGCCTCCCGTTGTTCCAACAAGAAGAAGGCCGCCGGAGAAAGAGGGAGTTGCATAGAGAGAACTGCCGGCATTGAACTTCCAGACCACCGCTCCGCTGGCGGCGTTCAATGCATAAAGATTGCCGTCCATATTCCCGCAGTAAACAACTCGCTCGTTCACCGCAGGCGCAGCAAAAATCGGAGAGCCGGTATCATAGCTCCAGCGTTCGGAGCCGTTCACCGCGTCAAGCGCATACATGCTGCCGTCTTCGGTTCCGAAAATCACGACGCTATCATACGCCGTTGCAGTTGAGCGGATACCTTTTCGTTTCGTGTTCTCGGGAAGTTTGTATTTCCATTCCGTCTCGCCGTTGATTCGATCTACACAGAAAAATACACCGGCTGTGTTCCCGAAATATAATTTTCCCCGGTAGAGAAGCGGAGTGACTTCAATATCGCCGAACTCCTGCTTCCAGAGGACTTTTCCCTGAAGCAGATCGAATGCAATCAGCGATTCACGCGTATTCGCCGCGGCCATATATGCAACATCGCCATCGATGACAGGAGAGCCTTGGATTGCTTCTCCAACGGTGACCCATCCGAGGCGTTTGCCTGTTCTGGCGTTGATGCCGTACAGTTCGCCGCGCAAATTAGCTACGAACACAGTGGAATCAATTACGATAGGAGAGCCATAGCCCATTGCGCTGGTGATGTCGTGTTCCCACGCCAGTTGCAACGGTGGCGCAACAATTTCGTTCGTTGCGTTGATGCGCGAGGATGTTCTTCCGAATGTTGCCCAATCGCCTTCTTTGGGTTTGAGAGGTTCGGCGAGCTTCAGTCCGGCACAGTTGCTCAAAAATATGAAGGCAAAACTTAATAAAGTTTTTCGAGTCATCTGTTCACTTTGCAATGATCATTTTCTTGGCTACGGTGTGAACTCCTGCAATCAACCTATAGTAGTAAACTCCGCTTGGCAGACTTGAGGCGTCGAAAAGAATCTCGTACCTGCCGGAATTTTTCTGTCCGTTCACTATGGAAGCAACTTCTTCACCCAATGAGTTGAAAAGTCTCAATGATACAAATGCATCGGATGGCAGACTGTACCGAATGGTGGTTGATGGATTGAAAGGGTTAGGATAGTTTTGGCTTAAGGAAAATGTAATTGGTTGTTCAACATTTTCCTGACCAGATCCCTTAAACATATCGGAACTGATCGCGATAGAGACAACTAAAGAGTAGGGTGAAATTTGGTCTGCCGCGTCCTTTGCTCGAATGCGATATTCCGCGAAATCACTTCCGTACCCCGCTGTACCTATACTAAAATCAGTGAAGGATGTTGCGCTTCCGGGTTGCTGGGAGATTTGTGACCAGCCGCTCCATTCTCCAAAGGTGCTTTTACGCCGCTCGATATGGATCGATTCAACATCAGGCGATACGACATTCCACGTGAGGTAAGGATGACGGTAGCCGTATTGATCCGGTGGCGTTGCAATTACTTGAACATTCTGTGGCGCAGCAGGCGGTCCGTTTGCCATTGACAGCGCTTTGTACGCGTTGATGCGACCATAGCCGAGCTCGCGGGAGTGACCAGGCCGTGACGGATCCCAGTTGTAGTCGTACCCGCCAGTTTTATCTGCTGTTTGCTTCATGATGTTCTCAACTTGATCATGAGTATTGTTGGGGTTGTAGCAGAACAGAAGGGCGGCTAAACCGGAAACTTGCGGTGCCGAATATGACGTTCCATTGCCATTGTCATCAGTTTGCCATCCGTATCCATTGCTGACTACTGTCGTAAATATGTGCCTCCCGGGCGCTGCGAGATCCAGTGTTGTCCCGTAGTTGCTGCCACAACTCGGGCATGGTGGGTCCCAGTCAGGTGGAGCGCATCGGAAGTCGTTTTGATTTGTTGCACCAACTGCAACTACTTTTGGATGCCTCGCGGGGTATGAGACGAACGCCATGTTGTCATTTCCTGATGCGCAAACGATCAAGCATCCATACGTGTCATGAGCAATCGTGAGAGCATTGTTAATCACGCCTGACGATGCAATCTCCAAACTCAGTTGGATTACGCGAGCACCTTTTTGCGCAGCGTAATAAATTGCGTCAGCCAAATCTCCGGGTGTAGGCCCGAACTCACCAATTGAGAGGATCAGCATTCTAATACCGGCGCCATAGAAACCGCCAGCAACCCCCGCGACACCTGTTCCGTTGTTTGTCTTCGCCCCGACGATCCCGGCGACTAATGTTCCATGGCCTTTGCCTAAGCCGCGCGAATCGTTCGATTCCTGATAATAACCCCCATTATAATCCCATCCCTTCCAGTCGTCTATGTAGAGATGGAAAGCATTCCCATTCGCGTCGTCATCATCACCTTGCCCTGAACCGGGACTAGTCGGGTCAGACCAATCATTTTCAGTTGTGCCATACGGTCCGACGGTCTCATTTGTCCAAATGTTTTCAAACCCATCAGTTCCGGGTCCGATATCCGGATGAAGCCAATCTGTTCCTGAGTCAAGTATCCCGACGATCACTGACGGATTCGCTTCCTGGATGTCCCATGCTTGCGGCATTTTGATTTTTGTAAGATGCCACTGACTCGAAAACAACGGATCGTTGGGAACTCCGAGGTATTTCCCAAAAGTTGAAGGCTCTGCGAATTCAACCATTCCGCTATTTGAGTAACGAACAAGAACATCGAGAGGGTCGGCACTATTTGGAAGGGTCAGATAGGCAAACCCATAACCGTTGCTTCTCGCCTCAACTGTATTGTTCTCCCGATGGAACTGCCTAAGCGCACTATCAGGAATGCCAACCCGCAACTTGATGATGATCGATGTGGCATCAACCTCGTATCGTTTCCCAAGGTACTCTTGATACCATTTTGTTCCAATCCTCACGAACTCTCAATCGCCAATTGTTCTTCGTTGCTGTGCATTGGTGTTTGTGATAAAAAAGCTGATTGAAAGCAACACGACGAAAAGCTTATCTGATCGCATGACTACCTCCTTGTGTGGTTATTGGAATTGCTCTTAACGCAAGAGCATGAGTTTCTTCGAAGCATTGAATTCACCAACCGTCAAACGGTACACATACACGCCGCTTGCCAGATTACTGCCGTCCAAATTGAGATTATATGTACCAGGAGGCAGCAGAGTTTCAACCAGAGTGGTTACAACTCTCCCCAGGACATCAAAAACCCTAAGAGAGACAAACTGATCTTTCGATGAGTTCGTATTTGTGATCTGAAAACGAATTGTTGTTGTCGCGTTGAATGGGTTGGGATAGTTCTGATCCAACGAAAGTTTCTCTTTTCCTTCGCCGTTGATTTGTTCGTTAACGCTGACAATATCCGACAATGGTCGCCGCCAGACACCCCTGCCAATTCCCTGAACGCCTGCGAACAAATACCTCTGATTCTTATGTATGACTGAAATTGACGCGCCCGGGAAGGGGATATCCAGCCCTTGAGTAAAATCCCTCCATACAGAATCGCCCCTTGGCAAAAAGTACACCCTTCGAATTGTATTAGCGAAGATGTTTGTGTGTGTAGCAACGAAAGAGCCAATGTAAAGATTCTCAGAGCCTGACAAACCGGAGTTAAGCGCCTTCCAAACGGGCATGGTGCTTCCTTTTTGATAGACTCCTGCCCCCCAAGCTGCTGCATAGATCGTGTCGCCTAGCGCTGCTAGCGCGCCAATTGCAAAATAGTTGCTATCAGGATATCTCGGTAAACCTTGACTGAAACGTTGCCAACTCAGACCGCCGCTGCTGGATCGATAAATGCCATACGAGTCCGATCCAATATAGATTTCAGGGAGGTTGACTGTTGAGCAGAGTATGTAATAAACATCGGATAGAGCTGAATCTACTCTACTCCACGAAATGTTATTCACAAAAGTTGTAAATAAGCCCGCGCTTGCACCTGCAAATAGTTTATTATCGTAGGGAAAAACTGTATGAACATCGAGATTAGTTGGAAATCCTGCATTGATCGGTTGCCAGGATAATCCCCGGTCGGTCGAGCGGAACACACCTCCACAACCAGCGCAGGTGGTGAATGTGCTGTATCCGGCGGCAGCATAGATTACGCCGTTAGTGTCGAGAAAAGATAAAACGATGTTATTGCGAGGCATAAAGGTCATTGTTTGTAGCCAACTCACACCTATGTCGGTTGAGCGATATATTCTTCCACTGTCGCTCCCGGCGAGCAAGGTATCGCCCTTTGCCCAAAGAGCGTAAACGTTTCTGTCGGTCAAGCCAATACGAACCCATTGAGCATCAGCATGTGAGGCAACAATGCAAAAACAAAAAATGGCTTTGAGTAAAGTAGCGGTAGTCATGTCAATCTCCTCCACACATACTATATCCTAATATGTGAACACCAGTGACGTAAAAAACGCGTACTGAATCTGGTTCGTTTCCTACAAATCTTTGAACCCTGCCAACAGGGACAATGCTGAGAATCCGAATGTGATGTTCCAAGCTTGTTCAGCTTTAATAGTTTGAAGATTCCATTGTTGACTGAAGTAAGGGTCGGTTGTTGCCAATCCTATCGAGACAGGCCGCTCGGCATACTTCACGGCGGGCAAAGCTCTGAGAAGATTCTCTACCGAATCAATTGGCATGGGCTGAGAAAAGGCGATCGAAAAACTTTGGGAAAGGTCGGGGACTCTCGAGAACCTACCGTTCCTTTTGTTCCTTACAAGCGTATCGCCCCAAACCGCCCGGGGGATGATTTTTCGAATCGTGAAAGGTCCGTAACGCGTTGACAATAGCCGTAACAAAGCTTTTACGCCTGTATTGCGGATAGGATGGCGGAGTGTGTCGACAAGAGTTACGCCCGACTCAGTAGAAATCACGTTTTGATTGAAGGCAACCGTTATTCTGGTGGATTTTAGCACTCCGTTTTCGACGAACAGGGGCGCTTCAGAGATTATGTTCTGACTAAAGCAAAGTACTTGAACAAAAAACACCATGAATGATAACGCGGCGAGCTGTTTCATAACTCCTCCTTGAGAAAATGATTGTGGATTGGAAAAAGTTATCGTATCAAAAGCATCTTCCCGGATTGTATAGTTCCATTGCTGTTCATGTTCAGTATATATACGCCGGACGCCACCTCCTTTCCGAAATTGTTTTTGCCATCCCAAGAAACCTCATTCGAACCTAAGGGGGGATCGCGTATTTCAATTGTTTTGATGACTCGTCCAAGAATGTCATATATGTTGAGTTGTATTGTTTTCGAAGGAGCCAACAGATTGAATCTAATAGTAGTCTTTGGGTTAAACGGGTTCGGATAATTCTGGTAAAGGGCGAAGATGTTCGTTCGGTCAGTTGCAACTTGTTCTCTTTCGGTTATCCCGGTTGATCCGCCGTTGGTAGTTGCAATAATATTTCCGGAGTTGCCTATCACCCATCCATGTTGAGGATCTATAAACATCAGTTCGTTGATGAAAGAACCAAGAGGACTGGATTGCTCTTGCCACGTCGCTCCGGCATCAGTTGTGTGATGAATCCCGGACAACCCACCTGCCCAACCCTCTGTGTTGGTAAGAAAACAAATTGACTGGAAAATACCCGGGGTAATTAGCGCCTGCCAGGTTGTTCCGCCATTGGAAGTGTGGTACATGACATACCCAAGGGTTGATATCCAACCATTTGAATCAGAAACAAAGCTCATCGAGTAAAAAGAAGTGTCGGAATTTCCTGTCAGCCTTTGTGACCAACTCACGCCGCCATCGGTTGTTTTGTAAACGCTTTGAATGCTTCCCACTATACCACTGCCAACCATAATCCAACCGACATTTGCACTCGTGAATTGAATTTCACTTGCCCCGCGCTGCAAAGCAATCGAAGTAACCTCATTCCATATTAAGCCGCCGTTCGTGGTTTGCAGAAGTCGGCTATCGGTTCCGTCTCCTCCGACAATCCATCCGGATGGATAGTGCTTGAATTCGATTCCAGCCCAACCACGATTAATTGGCGAATTCTGTTGCGTCCATGTGTCTCCGCCATTCGTTGTTCGTAGTATTGTTCCGTTTCCACCAACTGTCCAACCTAATGAACTGTTGGTAAAGAAAATATCGCCCAAGCCGGATGAAACTCCAGTTGTGAGTCTATTCCACAGTGAGCCTCCATTTGTTGTTTTAAGAATTGTCCCATTGCTGCCGGCTATCCATCCCCGTTGAGAATCGAGGAAATGCATTCCAGACAAGTTATTCGAGGTAGTAGTCTGCAGCATGTTTTGCCACGAGGCACCTCCGTCCGAACTCTTGAGAATCAATCCATTCCCGCCAACAACAAGACCATTCATTGTACCGCTGAAAGCAATGTCGTTGAGTGAAGTAGTGGAGACATTGTTTTGAGTTGTCCAACTGACGCCACCATTCGAGGTATAGGCAATTGATCTGCTTTGCGAAAGAACCATGACATTATCAAAGTCCACAACAGACATGTCGGTCCACAAAGGTCCAAGATCGTACATCACCTGCCAGGTTCGACCGCCATCTGTCGTTCGAGCGATTTTTTCTTGCCCGCACACCCACCCTCGCAGTGAGTCCACGAATACAATATCACGAGACCAGAGAATGGTTGAGTCGCGTATCCAGTTCAAGCCCCCATTTGTTGTATGCAGGAGTTCCTTTGCGGCGCCCCATCCATTAAGCGAGTCAATGAAACTTAGTGAGTAGATGAATTGTAATCCAAGGTAGTATGCTTGCAGGTTCCAGTCTCTGCCGCCATTTGATGTATGATAGATCCTGCTGTGCTGTCCGGTTGCCCATCCTTGTCTTCGATTCACAAATGAAATTGCCCTGAAATCTCCGAAAGAATCCGCAAGTTGAATTGCCCATGTTGCACCAGCATTTGTAGTTGCAAATAGAGATGCGCTACCGTTATATCCCTGCCCGCCAGTCCAGCCATATTCTTCATCCACGAAGAAAAGGGCGTCGGCAAAGATTCTTTCGGGCAAAGTTACAACTTGCCACGTCGAACCGGCATCAGTTGTTTTGACAAGCGTTCCACCCGAAGCGCCTGCCCACGCAGTTTGTTGATTTACAAAAGTCACAGAGTATAAGGTATTTCCTTGTGGCAACGGGTTTTGCCACTGCCATTGCGCATGTATAACGCTGCAAAGAATCAAAGACTGGAGCAATAGGAGAAAAAGTCTATTTGAAAAAAATGATAGCATTAGAAATCCCAGCCAAAGAAAAACTGGTGGAACAATCCACTCTGCAATGAACCGAAATTGTTCTCGATTCTCTTGCCAATATCATACCGCAGCACCAGCACGCCGCCGAAGTTCATTCGCAGTCCGCCGCCGATACTACCGAACGTCTCGGTATACTTTTCATCCCACGCGCTTCCGGCGTCGAAGAACAAAGCGCCACGGATGGATGAAAACACAAGTCCTCCGAAAGGAAACTGTAAACCCAGCGCATCGAGGAATGGAAAGCGAAGTTCCTGGCTCGTCAACCAAAGCTTCTCGCCGCGGATACTCCAGCGGGGATAGCCGCGCAAGTCCCAGCTTCCGCCCAGCACAAACCGCCGCGCTTCCTTTCCACCATTGTACCAGAGCCAGAACCGCGACGCAAATGCGCTGCGTTGCGAGAGACGCAGATAATTTCTGTAATCAAAAATAACGGAGTAGTAGTTGACGTTCGAGTACTGGATATCGGAGGTGTACGCGAGTGTCAGGCTGAACCGCCGTCCATCCAGCGGACCGCTCGGCCCCCACAATGAGTTGTCGTGAACATACGAAAGCGAGTTGGAAAGAAGCAGCGCTTTCCGGTCTTCGATTTGAAGATCGGCATCCTTGTTGGAGTTGCTGAGACTGACAGAAGCTTCGACACGCTGGAATTTTGTGAGAGGATAGCTGAGCGCGAAATATCCTCCGAAGACGCGTTCGTAAAAGAACTCATCCTTGTCGGTCAGATCATAGCGGCGGCCGGTAAAGCGATAAATGCCGTACGCGAAACTTGTCCGCTGTTTAAGAGAAATATGGGAGATGGCGAGATTGAAACTTGACAGCAGCTCGTCCTGCGACTGTGCAGTATTGTAGAGCAGAAAATAATACTGATCGTTGCCGAGCAAATCGCTGAGCGCAATCGCCGCCCCGCCGGATGTGCCGAACACCGGATCGGTCGAGATCGCGCTTTGTGCAATGTCCAGACTGTAATCGCCTTCATACTTGTAGCGTTTCACTTCCGACTCTCCGGCAATCGACTGTGCTTCCCACGGTTTCTCTTTATTATACAAGTCGATGAGGGCGACGGTGGTCGAAGTATCTGCGATGGCGTTTGCGTTCTTCAGCATACGGATTTGAAAACTGAATTTCTCAAATGCAGTGAACACCAGGTCACCGTCCCGCGTCCACGAAGGGTCGAATGCGGAGGTCGTGAAATGCGTAACCTTGGTCATCGACCTGTAGCCGCCTGAGAATTTCTTCGAGACATCCATGAGCCAGATGTTTTGCGAGCCGCCGAGATCGCACGTGAAGGCAAGTTTGCTTCCATCGCGTGACCATGCGGGTGAAAGGAACGTATTATCACCGTAGGTGAGGTAATCAATCGCTCCGGTTTCGACATCGTACAGAAAAAGATTGTACTTATTGTGCACACCGAACGGAGTTCTATCGGAAGCAAAAGCAATCTTCTTTCCGTCGGGAGACCATGCCGGGTCGCGGTCATCGTAGTAATCGTTCGTCAGTTTCGTGAGGTCTCTCGTTTCGGTATTCAGCATGAACAAATCGTTGTTGCCCGATTTGTCGATGGATGAAAAGACGATGCGCGTCCCATCCGGCGACCACGATGCAGAGCCAATGCTCACCAGCGACTTGAACCGGAACGTCTCGATAACATTGTTCTGCCGGACATCGTAGAGATGGATTGCATCAGTCTCGCCGCTTTTCGTGACGAACGCGAGAATTCCGTTTTTGGAAATATCAATCTTGCCGCGCAAAAGGTGGAACGCTTCAAACTCGTCCGTCCGCTCGCCCTCGATAACATTTTCCGCGGGTTCCAGCGACCATGCTGTTTGGCCTGAAGGTGTTCCTATGTCCGAAGGAATGCGCGGCTCAAGATATTTTTTATAGATGCCCGAGTAGCCCGTCTTGTTGCCGATGATATACACCTCGCGCAATGAATCGTGCTCGAACACAACTGGCTTTGAATTGAACCCATCGACAACAATTGGAAGCGCCCGGCTGCTGG
>JBBRUI010000111.1:0-12954 GCA_038247945.1 Bacteroidota bacterium
GTCTGTGGACATGAGCAGCTTGTCCTTGCCGAAGATCGCATCTTCCTGACTTCTGAATACCATTTCGTACTCATCGCTCATGATGATTGCTTCTTCGGGACAAGCCTCTTCGCAGAAGCCGCAGAAGATGCAGCGCAGCATGTTGATCTCGAACTTCTCCGGGTAACGTTCCTTCTCCAGTTCTGTCTCCGCCGCTTGCATTTCAATTGCCAACGCGGGACAGACACGAGCACACAAGCCGCACGCAACACAACGCTCAACACCTTCCTCTTCAACCAGCACAGGACGGCCGCGATACGACGGCTGCGGGTTGAAGCGTTCTTCCGGATATTGGCGCGTAAATTTTGGCCGCCACATCTGCTTCAACGTCAGCGCCATGCCTTTGAGAATCTCCGGGATATACGTCCGCTGCATGAATGAAAGATCTTTACTGCGCACTTGCGGTGCTTCTTTCGTCGTCTTACTCCGGCCTTTTGTTGGTTCAGACATTCTATCTCCTCTTAACAAAACAATTGCGCCTTCGGGAGAATCCAGAAACAAGCTATGTTCTGGATTCTTCACTTCGCTTCGCTCCGTTCAGAATGACACCTGTTCCATTTTGGCACCTTGCTGTATACAACTCTTTACCAAATTGTCGGCGCGGCAAAATGCAACGCTCCCGTAAGGAAAAGATTCAGAAGCGCCAGCGGCAGCATTATTTTCCATCCCAGGTTCATAAGTTGATCGTAACGAAACCTCGGGATCGTCCAGCGAATCCACATATAAAAGAACAGGATTGCTCCGACTTTAGCAACGAACGCAAGCACCTGCAGAATGCTGATCCAAAATGCAGAGAGTCCCAACGAGTGAACGCCCGGCAACTGCCATCCCCCAAGAAACAACGTCACGATCAATGCGCTTGAAGTAATCATGTTGGAATATTCAGCGAGAAAGAATGCACCGAATTTCATACCGCTATACTCAGTATGGTAACCGCCCACCAACTCCGGTTCGGCTTCGGGCAAATCAAACGGGAGCCGGTTGGTTTCGGCGAATGAAGCCACAAGAAACGTAATGAATCCAATCGGCGTACGCCAGATGTACCACATGCCGTGCGCCTGCGACTCGACAATCGCATCCAGTTGCAGTGTTCCCGCGATCATGATAACCCCGATGATCGCGAGGCCCATCGAAAGCTCGTAGCTGATGAGCTGCGCCGCCGAGCGCAAACCGCCCAGGAGCGAGTATTTGTTGTTGGACGCCCAGCCGCTGAGTGTTACACCGTACACGCCCAACGATGTCAGTGCAAGAACATACAGGATGCCTATATTCACATCGGCGATCATTAGCTTGATTTCCCGTCCGAACAATTGGATTGTATTTCCAAACGGAACGACGGCAATTGTCACCAACGCAACGGAAATGGAAATTACCGGTGCCAGTGTATGGAGAAAAGAATTTGCGCTCGTCGGAACGATATCTTCCTTGATGAAAAGTTTCAGCACATCCGCCGGTGACTGAAGCAACCCCCACGGTCCAACGCGGTTTGGCCCGATGCGGTTCTGCATCGCCGCACTGATCTTCCGCTCAGCGTAGACAAGATTGGCGACAACCGTCAGGACAACAAGCAGGACGAAGGCGACTTTGATAAGTGAGATGATCAAAAATTCCATAGCAGATTCAGGCCGTTACCGGAGTAGAAACAGTTTCTTTTTTCTTCAACATCATTCCCTTGTTGCCGATCTTTCTGTACGTCATTCCTTTAAAGCCGTTGATCGTGGAAGCGATTTCGTTGAACACTTCTTCAGCAGTGTTGTACCTGAACTTCGCACCCATTAATGATGCGATGCCTGCAACGATTTTCCACGTAGGACGTGCATCGCGCTTGGAGCCTTTCGCCCAACGATCGTTGAACTGCGAGCCGAACTTGTCCAGCCGGCTCATCGCAAAGCCATCCAATGAACGATCCTGATCAAGTGTTGCCACCGACGGGCGAATGCGCTGCACTCTTCCCTGAAAGTTCGTGAACGTACCATTCTTTTCCGCGAAGGTCGACGTTGGAAAGAGCAGGTCTGCCATCCGGGTCGTTTCA
This sequence comes from Bacteroidota bacterium, assembly GCA_038247945.1. Taxonomy (GTDB): domain Bacteria; phylum Bacteroidota; class Ignavibacteria; order UBA10030; family UBA6906; genus CAADGV01. The sequence continues at coordinate 2,072 of JBBRUI010000111.1, forward strand.
TTTTCGAATGAGAAGTTGACGATGAGAAACTCCAGCCGGCTCAACGCGTGAGCTATTGCCGGTATCGCAGCAATGTTATCGTCGACAACAATAAGCGCCTTGATGGAGCCTTCTTTGATTCCTTTGATGATGCCTTCAAAATTCGCTCCGCCATCCCGCGGCCGCAATCCGACAGTCTCTGCGCCGAGTGAATTCGGGGTTTTGTCTGCACGAATGAGAATATCGTCCTGATCTCCTTCAATCACGTGGCGCTTGAAATCCAGATTGCGTGTGCCCAGGACCTCGACAGCAAATTTTTGCAGAAGGTAGCTGCCCTCGTTCGTGTCATACGCCGAACCAATCACGGCGATCTCGGACTTCTTGAATGTCTTAAGTTCGGATGCGGCTTTAGCAATCGCCTCATCCCATCCCGCTTCAACAAGTCCGCCTTCTTTTTTCAGCATCGGCGACTTGACGCGGTTGGGGACGTTTACATGTTTGAAAGATTCAAGCCTGCCCCTGTCGCACATCCAGAAGTCATTTACTTCAGGATTGTATCGCGGTGTCTGTCGAAGAATTTCATTGTTGCGCACCCACGAGTACATATTGCAGCCGCGGGCACATCCCGGACAAATTGTTTCCGTCGATGACATTTCCCATACACGCGCTTTGAACCGGAAGTCTATAGATGTCAGTGCGCCCACGGGACAAATATCGATCGTGTTCATCGAATACGGATTATCGAGCTTCTCGCCGGGGAATGTAGTTAGCTCGACGTGCGTACCGCGTTCAATAAATGTGAGCTGCGGCTTTTTTGCAATCTCTTCGCAGAAGCGAACGCAACGCGAGCACATGATGCAGCGCTCCATATCGAGCAAAACCTGCGGGCCAAGCTCGACACGCTTCGGCTTGTGAACTTTGTCTTCATCAAAGCGGCTGTATCCCACACTGTAGGCATACGCATAGTCCTGCAGTTTGCATTCGCCCGCCTCATCGCAAATCGGGCAATCGAGCGGATGGTTGATGAGAAGAAATTCCATAACCGCTTCGCGTGCGTTTATCACCTTCGGGCTTGCAGTGTGCACGACCATGCCTTCCATCACCTGCGTTGCACACGCGATGGCAAGCTTTGGCATCTTCTCTACCTCAACCAAACAAATGCGGCAGTTACCGGAAACTGAAAGTTTGGGATGCCAGCAAAAGTGAGGAATCTCGATTCCGTTTTCGCGGGCAGCCTCAATCACTGTTCGCTTCGCGTCCGCCTCGTACATTTTTCCGTCAATTGTAATTTTTGCCATCTCAGGGCCTATAAAATCAATCTTGTGGTCTTTTCTCAATATGTTCATCGCGCGAATTCATTCCTTTTTCACGCGAGAGGCGAAACATGAGACTCAAGTTCTCCGCTTCTTCGAGCCATTCGAGTTTTTCGCGGAACGTTGTTTCAAGTCCCATGTGCAACACTTGATCCCGCGCCCCTTCAAATGTCCCCACATACCAGGGATCAGCGAACCGGCTGCTTTTTTTATTCATCGGCCTTCCTCGTTGCGCATCATCTGAATTCGTTCCAACGCTTCAATGTCTGCAATATCCTGTGGCCGTGCCACGTCTTTTTTCATTCGAATCAAAGCTTCATATCGAACAACAGGCGCTTTGATACCGGGGGCAATCTCCATCCACAAGGCCGCTTGATGCTCATTTCTGAAATCAAACGGTTCGTACACAAACACGTCAATCGGCGTGCGATGATGAATATCGCTGCACAATTTGAGAACGACCATTCCCTTCTCTTTGCGCCATCCTTCGCGCTTCAACGGATCGACAAAATCTTTCGCCGTTACAGGCGTGGCAATCCGATAGCCTGCTGAAAAGAGAGTGTTCAATCCTCGTTCGATATTTTCAGGTTCCAATCCGATAACCAAATCAACATCATTCGTCAGCCGCTCGAAACCGTGTGCATTAACAGCAATTCCCCCAACGATAAGATACTGAACATGCGCTTCATTGAGCTCCCTGACAATTGTTTTGACGCTGTGAACTTCCATCGATGCGTCCGGCTAGGCGATCACTTTTGCAGGAGAGGAGTATCGCTCGTGAAATGTTTTCAGCTTCTTCACCAATTCTTCAATCTCATCCAGCGGCGGAAGGAACGTCGTGCGAAAATGGAACGTCCCCGGCTCTTGGCCGAAGCCTGAACCCGGGACAACACAAATTCCTGTCTCTTCCAACAGCTTCATGCAATATGTTTCATCGCGTTGTTGTTCATATTGCCGGCGTGCATCGGCATTCATCAACGCAACATCAACATCGGCTTCCGGCGGAAGCTCGAATCGGACAAACGCATACATCGCTCCCTGCGGAATATCAACCGACATTCCTTCGATCTTGTTGATGTTCTCGTAGAGTATTTCTGATTTCTTTTTGAGAGATGAAAGCACAGAGTTCTTCTCAGAATTGTACGTCTCGTAACTTTCATCGCCCTGCTTCGGCGGGGAGACCATCAGATACGTGGTAATCTGTCCGCTAATGTTCGCACAAAGGCTGATGCTTTGCTGCTTGACCAATTCGTATAACACATCGGCGGGTACGTGGCGGATTTCCATATAGCCGCCGCGGTGTCCACACTCCCCCAAAAATCCCTTTGACACGGAATGAAAACTGAAGAGCGTCACGCCATTCTCATTCATGTCGTGCATGACTTTGGCGAAGGAATAAAACTTGCTGTTTGCCTCGTACACATTTTCCTGGTACACTTCATCTGCGATAATGGAGAGATTGTGCCGCTTCGCGAAACGAATAACCATCTGAATATTCTCATACGTCAGCACACTTCCCGTCGGGTTGCCGGGATTGATAACGGCAATTGCAACCGGATGAATTCCTTCACTATTTGCCTTGCCGATACTTTCCTCCAACGCCTCTTCGTTCAACAGCCAGTTCGTCGACTCATCGAGGTAATATCCGATTTGAGTTCCGCCGTAGAGATCAATCGTCGCGCTATAGAGCGGGTATTGGGGAATCGGAATCATGAATCCATCCTTCCGATCTTTCAGCAATGCGAATATCGAAGCCTGCACTCCTTTGCTTGCACCATCTGTTAAAATGATATGCTCGGACCTGGCGGGAATTCCATCGCGTTTCATAATAAATTCTGCAACAGTTTTCCTGATAAACGGAATGCCGGCGCTTTGCGAGTACGCTCCCGTACCCGGAGGATGAAGATGCAAAATCATTTTCGCCCGCTCGACAATATCCTTTGGGTATAGCCGTAATGCCTCCTGCGTTTCAAGAAGTTCCGGATATTCCAGCAAGCTGAGAGTCTGGCGGATAAACGAAAGGGGTTTCTGTTTCAGCGCTTGCGGATTTCCGATGTTGCAGTAGATAATCTTGCGCCCTTGTTCTTCGAGCTGCTGCGCACGAATAACAATAGGGCCGCGCACGGCATATTGAGCTCTTAACAGATTAGGGTTTAGATCGCTTAGACTGATCATACGGGTGGATTAGGACGGGCGGACAATGACGGTCGAAAATTTTTCTTCCCGGAACAAATCGTTTGCTACGCGTTGAATCGAATCCGGTGTCACGGCATCAACTTTTTTTAGAATTGTATCGAGCGATGTGAACGATTCGAAATACAATTCGCTGGAACCCAGGCGCATCATTCTGCCGGACATATTCTCGAGACTGAGCATCATGACACCTTTGATTTGCGATTTTGTTCTTTCCAGCTCAGCCTTCGAAACCGGCTTCGCTTTCAACCTTGTAAGTTCTTTATGAATCAGTTCGATCGAGTTCTCGATGTTTTTCTTGTCGGTTGCGATATATGCCCCGAAAACTCCCGAGTCACTCATAAGATTTGTGTATGAATACACGCTGTATGCAAAACCATATCTCTCACGAATGTTTTGATAAAGGCGGGAACTCATTCCTTCTCCCAACAAAGCATTCATCACCATCAGAGGATAGCGGTCGCGGTGTTTGATGCTGTAGCCAACCGTGCCGAGACAGATGTGTGATTGATTGATCGGTCGGGGATATTCCGCAAACGTATTATGGTCGATTCCCGACGGTCCCTGTTTGCGCTGCTCAACATAGCTTGAGGCGGGAAGATTCTTCAAGTGCTTCTCGACCAATCGTACAAGTTGGTTGTGGTCGATGTTTCCGGCTGCGGCAATTACGACACGCGAAGGATGATAGTATGATCGGGTGTGTTCAATCAAATCTTCACGCTTGAACTTGCGAAGGTTCTCCTCTGTTCCGATAATCGGGTAGCCAAGCGAATGAGTGGGAAAAAGCGCCTTCTCAAAATAGTCGTGAATGATATCTTCGGGATCGTCCTCTGCGTTCTTCAACTCTTCAATGACAACAAATTTTTCCCGCTCAACTTCTTCTTTCTTGAAGGTCCCGTTCTGGACGAGATCCGCCAGCACATCCATTGCTTCGTCGACGTGCATATCAAGAACGCGGGCGTAAAAACAGGTTTGCTCTTTTGTCGTGAATGCATTCAGGTAGCCTCCGAGCGATTCAAGGCTTTGCGCTATGTCGCGGACACTGCGCTTCTGCGTCCCCTTGAATACCATGTGCTCGAGAAAATGTGTAATTCCGTTGCGGGTTGAATCTTCGTCGCGGGAGCCGACATTTGCCCACACACCAAGCGAGACCGAACGCACATATGGAATTTTTTCCGTCACGACACGGAGTCCGTTATCGAGAACAGTTTTATTGTAGAGAGCTTCCTGTGAGGAAGTAGCCGAGAGGCGTACGATTTGATTTGTCTTGAGCACGGTTTCCTTTAAAAAAACTATAAAAATATATTCAATTGGACGGTTGGAAGCAATTCAAGGGACTCATACGCGGCGTGAATGCAACGATAGAAAGTACAATCTTCACAAATGTTTGAAGCAGCTATTGAAGAGTGCGCAGCATTCGAACCACAAGATCAATCGCAACACGGTTCTCGCCGCCGCGTGGAATAATAACATCAGCCCATCGTTTGGTCGGCTCGACAAATTCAAGATGCATGGGCTTCACCGTGCCGATATATTGCTGCATCACGGACTCAATTGTGCGTCCGCGTTCAAGAACATCACGCCGGATACGCCGCAATACGCGTTCATCATCGTCGGTATCGACAAAGACTTTCACATCAATAATCTCCCGAAGTTCCGGCTCGAAAAAGATCAAAATCCCCTCGACAATGATGACGCGTTGTGGTTCCACAATTCTCTCCTCACTCGTCCGCCGGTAGGTTGTGTAATTGTACACCGGCTGATGAATCAACTTCCCTGCTTTCAACTGCTGAATGTGGCTGATCAACAACTCCGTATCGTACGCATCCGGGTGATCGTAGTTTATTTCGTGAGGCTGTTTGCCGTCAAACTGTGAGAGGTCTTTGTAATACGAATCGTGCTGAAGCAGTGCTATATTCGTTTCTCCCAGTGCCGAAGCGATGGCGCGTGTAACAGAAGTTTTGCCCGAGCTGGTTCCGCCGGCAATTCCTACAACAAGATGATTGGACATGAGACCGATTAGTGTATGAAGGATTGGATAGAATATAACTTTTACTCGACGCTCGTACAAATTGCTTCAGGAATATTTTTTTGCTACGTTGAGTCCGCCAATTCTTCATCTCCGACCATCGTATCTCATGCTCATCACGCTTCTCCTTATTTTTACAATTCTCTATACGCTTCAGATTTGTATCTTCGCTCTCGCTGCCCATAACGCCCGGTATCCCAATGATCCAACCTATCGCCCGACTGTCTCGGTTATCATCGCGGCACGGAACGAAGAACGGAACATCGGGGCATGTCTCGAATCAGTCGCGCGACTGACATACCCCAAAGAATTGTTAAAGGTGGTTGTTGTGAACGACCATTCGACGGACAACACAGATGTAATCATTCGTGAATACGCAGACAAGTTCCCATTCATAAAGCTCCATGCTGCGACTGAAGGTGAGACACGGTTCAAAGGAAAGACAAATGCGGTGCTCCAGGGAATTGACATCACTGATGGAGAAATTATTCTCTTCACCGATGCGGATTGCATTGTCCCGGACCGATGGGTGGAAGAAACTGTGAAGTATTACAATGAAGAGACGGTTGGACTCGTAGCAGGTTTCACATCATTGAAATCGAGAACCATGTTTGAAGCAATTCAGGCTCTTGACTGGTTTGCGCTATTTTCCATTGCCGCGGCGGCCATACGCTTGCATTTCCCTGTCACCGCGGTTGGCAACAACCTTTCGGTGAGACGGAAAGCGTATGATGCTGTCGGAGGGTACAGAAAAATCCCGTTCAGCATTACCGAGGACTATGCGTTGTTCCATGCGGTGACCTCCAAGACGGCGTACCGGGCAAAATTCCCACTCGACGCCGGAACACTGGTGCACAGTTTGCCGTGCGAGACATGGGGAGAATTGTTCCGACAAAAAAAGCGCTGGTTCACCGGCGGAGCTGACATGGATGTAAAAAGCATTTCATTGTTTGCAGTTGGATATATCTTCAAATCACTGCTTCTTCTGAACGTCGTCTTCAACGGACTCACAATCGTACTCGTACCGCTGCTTCTGAAATGTTGTTCAGATTATCTTCTTCTCCGCCCTGCACTCAAGACATTCAAACGTACGGACCTCCTTTTCTACATCATCCCCTTTGAACTATACTACATCTGCTACGTCCTGTTCTTTCCGCCCATAGTTCTGCTGAACAAAAATGTCCAGTGGAAGGAAAGAAGTTTCGGGAAGGCGTGAAACAAAAAAGCCCTCCGGAAATCCGGAAGGCTTTTGTTCAAAAAAGTAAGTTTTCTATCCCCGCGATCGGGCGCTTGCGATGCCGAGGCGTTTCAACTTGTAGCGGAATGTCTGCTCGGTCATTCCCAGAAACTGCGCAGCCCGGGATTGATTGAACCCGAAACGGTCCAGAGAGCGTTCAATAATTCCCTTCTCGATTACATCCAATGAGTTGTCGAGAACGAATTCCTGGCCGGCCATAATGTTGTTAATCATCTTCACCACTTCCGTCTTCTCGTCCACCAATTCAGGCGGCAGGGAGAAACGTCCCTCGTGCGAGAACAGAACAGATTTATCGACCACCGCCTTTAATTCCCGGATATTTTCCTTCCATGGCTGTCGCACAAGAACGTCGATAGCATTAATATCGATAACCAGTTCCCCCAGACCTAATTCCTTGCAGATCTCGCTCGAGAAGTGCTTGACAAGAAGCGGGATATCTTCCGGCCTCTGACGCAGGGGGGGAATTTCTATTTTTTCAAATTCAAGAATCCGTGCATATAAATCCTCAAGAAGTTTTCGTTTTTCAACGAGAGCCTGCGGCTCTTCCTTCATCGTTATGATGAGACGAATATCAACATTCTCGTTCGTCGCACCGCCGATACGACGGCTCTTCCGTTCATTGATAAAGTTCAGAATCTTCATCTGATTGCGGAAACTTGCCTCTTCGATTTCTTCGATGAGTACCGTTCCGCCATTCGCCTGCTCAAACAAGGCGCGCTTCGTTGGGGACGGTAAATCCTGAACCCCGCGATCATAACCAAACAACATCGCTTCCAGTTCTCTGTCATCAACCACTGAAAGGTTGATGGACATGAACGGCGAGTCAAGTCCGTTTTTCCCGAGATGGTAGATATTTTTCGCTATGGCCCCTTTCCCTATTCCTGCTTCACCCACAATCGCCACATCGCGCCGACTCTTTGCCAGCCGCTGAACCAAACGACTGACAAGTTCGGTTACTTTGCTTTTTCCAACAATCGGATACTCCCAAGCGCCCCCGGCTTTCTTTTCTCCTTGAACAGATTTTGTTTCCATAAAACCTTTCCTGACTGATAGTTGGTAACGGATAGATCTCAGGTGTTTGCTTTTGATTTTACTGAATTCGGATCGACAAACAGTCTGCCGAGCAAATGCTTTCGATTAAAGAATTTTTCGATAACAATATTATCGAGCGCATCACGCCATCGCGTAACAGCGTTCGGACTTTCCATAATCTCGGTCTCGTAAAAGTCCCCTTTGGCAGAAGTAATAAAACGGAGCCGCAACGCGAAGAAGATCGCGATCAGAGCGAGAACAAATCCGGAGAGATATTGTCCCACCACAACAAAGCTGGAAAATGACTGCCACTCAATTGCTTTGATAAAACTCCATGCGTGAAATATTTCGAGCGTGCAGAAGATGAGAAACAGGAACATCATCTTTTCAATATATGCGCCTTGCGGAGGATCTTTTTTGTACTGATAGCCAAAAAACAAAAGGATGAATCCGACACATAGAACACACATGTAAACCGCATTCAGATACACCGGCTTCAAAACGAGAATTTTATAGTTTAAGAGGGAAAGGTATGGGTATAATTCAGTGACTCGCTGAAGTCGCTCCTCGTCAGTTAAGCGATTCAACAATGGCGCTTCTTTTGTCTTCGATACTGCTGCTGCAAGATTCCACACAGTTGGTGTTTGACCGACAAACGGTGAATTTACTGCATCCAGTTCTTTCCATTCCCTGACATCACTCGTGGTATACAGATAATTTGGGTTCGAGAAATAGGGATGGTAATAATAGGCGAAGAAGCCGCCAACAATCGCAAGCGTAAGCAGATATTTCTGAAACGTCTTGAAATCCCTGAACAATAAATCTATTGAGAGGTAACCGATCGCGAACGCCAACAGGAAGAAATAGAGACCGGCGGAAACATACTGAAAGTAATAGAGGGGCGCCATCTGCTCCCCGACAAAAAAGACTGTGCCTATGAAATAATAGGCATGGAACAAGATGGATACACTGAAGAACAGCAGGAAGTTTAGAAAAATAAATTTATTCTTGCTAATACGGTCCCGACGCATCACGTAAAAGGATAGAATCAAAAGTAGCGCCTGCACCGAATAGCTAACAAAACTTACTATCTTGGGATTGTCATGCGGCATGAATAACGAAAGTCCGAAGACACCCAGCACACTTATCCAAATGAGGGTAATTTTTTTGAAGAGGTTCATAGGAAAATTTCGTGGTTAGTTGCGTGAGGAATATACCCAAGGGAAATCGTCAAGTCAAGAATAATTACAATGATTTTCTGCAATTTCACGACAGTTTTGAAGTTTGTAAAAAGGAAAAACTGCGAGGTTGTAAAGATTCTCATTGATTTCCGCGTGTTGGTTCCCTATCTTACTACGTAGTAAATACTGAACAAAAGAAACGCTAAGAGGAAGTTCTGGGGGGAAAACCTTCGAAGTGTGTTTTACCTGCATTCCCGTCAATCGCGATTGGTATGCTTCTTCGTTGTTCCACCTCATTTCTAGTCTTCTTTCCGATCATCCACCTTAGAATTTCTTTGAGCTTTAACACGGGAGTTTATTAAGGCTTCATCCACTAAACCATTCAAAAACATACTGGGGGATTTAATGTCTACTACAGCCAAACGTTTCCGCGCGCTGATAATAACATTGCTGCTTGTTATCGCGACTAACATTGCTATCTCATACGCAGGACATCGCAGCGGAGTAGCAAATATTCCGGATCCACCTCGGCCAAAGAGTGGCGTGGCTAACATTCCTGATCCACCAAAACCGAGAAGCGGTGTCGCCAACATACCAGATCCCCCGCGACCATAACAGAGATTTCCTTTTTTTTATGGCCATCCTTGTGGTACGACAAGGATGGCATTTTTGTTTATCGTTTGAGCCTGCCTTAGTTTGTTCAGAACTTTTTCAGTATCTTTTCCATTGAACATACACTCATTCTTAATATCAGCGACACGGAATTTATTCTATGGATCAACCGTACATTGACGAACAACAAGTAATTTCAGATAATTGGAAACGTTATTTCGTTCACATTATTCTCTTCGCCCTCACGCTGTTTACTACTACACTTGCAGGAGTTGAATGGCTGGTCAGGGATCCGTTAGAACTTTCAAATTTTCCCTCCGGGCTCACGTATTCGCTTCTCCTTCTTCTCATGCTCAGCGCGCATGAATTCGGTCACTACTTCGCTGCACAATACCATCGTGTTCAAACGACTCTTCCCTTTTTCATTCCGTCACCATCTTTTCTTGGCCTCAATCCGTTTGGGACGATGGGCGCGGTCATTCGTATCCGATCGGCAATTCCTTCCAGACGGGCATTGTTTGACATCGGAGCTGCAGGCCCAATCGCCGGATTTATTGTTACCGCGACGGTGCTTGCCGTGGGATTTTATACACTTCCATCAAGAGAATATCTCTACTCAATTCATCCCGAGTATGCACTTATGTCGACCATCCCGGCCGGAGGATTGAAATTCGGAGACACGCTTTTCTATTTGCTCTTTTCAAAGCTCTTCACACCCGCAGGAGCATTCATTCCGCCGATGAATGAAATGTATCACTATCCGTTTTTATGTGTGGGTTGGTTTGGAATGTTGATCACCGCCATGAATCTTATTCCCATCGGACAATTAGACGGCGGACATATTTCTTATTCTCTTTTCGGAGATAAATATAATACGATCGGTCAGGTATCGCTTGTGCTTTTGGTGTTGCTGGGACTCTCGGGGTTGCTGCCTCTGGTTGGCATCAATTTTCCCTACGGATGGTTCGGATGGTTTTTCTGGGCAATGATTCTTGTTTTGATGATGCGCGTATTCAAATTACATCGATCACCTGTCGTGGACAAGACACCTCTGGATCCGGTACGAACCGCCGTAGGATGGCTATGCTTTATTATTTTTATTGGATCTTTTCCTCTCGTCCCTTTTTACGGATAAAGAAATTATCTTGACATTCGGACATCATTTGGATAACTTTTCAACAGTTAATTTCATCCACAACCACGGTCGTCATAGCTGAGTGTTGGTACGTTTTTCTAATGTAAGCCCCGAACAATTGAGCTAACAGGTACCAGCACGTGAGTCGACA
>JBBRUI010000112.1:0-12914 GCA_038247945.1 Bacteroidota bacterium
ACATTTTCGGGTGCAAGAAGAAGCTCAATGCGGGTGATCTCGGAAATATTAACCCAGAAGTCTTTCTCCTGCATTCTCGCAAAAAACTGTCGAGTGTCAATCTTGAATTCATCGTCGTGATAGCCGCCGATGACGGAATTGTCGATATAGAGTCGTTGTTTCATAATGCAACAACAATCTAATCATTTTGTTTGTTATGCAAAACTGACTAAGAGCAGGTTAGTTCTCATTGATCTTATCAACGCGGTTTACTATCCCGAAACCAACGTCGGATCATCCTGAAATGTCTTCGAGCCCGATAAAGTCGCGGAGAGAAATCCGCAGTCCGTGGATAGAGGTGTAGGGTCAAGCTGTCTATTGCCGTCAACCACTTCGCCAGTTGGTGCTCGCCGAACTCTTCGGTTTTTTGCATTGCGCGCTTCGGTTGTGCCCGTCAGTGTAGAGCAGAAGGGAATCGCCTTTCTTTAATTCCACTCTCGCGTTCTTGTATTCCATCATCACTGTCAACTTGATGTCGGTGCTGACGCTGCGGGCGGGAGTTGAGCGGGCGATTATGAAGGCGGTGACGGAGGTAAAGAGGGTGGAAGCGGTTGCGAATTAATTACGTCTTCAAAAATTCTTCACCTCCATCAGCTTCCCATCTTTGTCTCGGTCGTCACGGTCTACGACTCGTAGAGCTACTTGAACTAATTGAGTGCCGTGGCCAAAATAGGGAAATCTTTCAGGGGGCAATCTGCCATCCGATGTGTTGTCACGGCGCGTAGAGATGTAGCTTCGATGCCGGGACAGCCGTGCCAAAGGGATGCGCCCATTTTTGTTTATGGCTGAACTTTAGAGGGTGGAGAGCGATTGACTTTCATGTTTACCAACTGCAATTATTGTTCAGTTTGCTTGCATTCCTCAACGTAGCAATATCATCTTCTTAGTTGCGACATAACCTCTGGCTGTTTCCATTCTCACAAAGTACACCCCCGAACTGAGGTTGTTAGCATCCCATTTGGTCGAGTATGTTCCGGTTTCAAGCCGTTCAGAAACAACAACCGATACTTCCTGACCAACAACATTGAATATCCTAATGTCAATCAATTCTGGTTTGCCAACTGTAAATCGCAAAGTCGTTGACGAGTTGAAAGGATTAGGATAGTTTTGAAATAACTCGAACTTGCCGGGGACTTCTACAACAAATGGAACTCCTACAAGTACATTGGTTTTCGTGAAATGCGCGTAGAAACCTCTTTCACCTGATGCAAACAGGAATCCATTCCTTGCAGCTCTAAGGCTACGGGGTGCGATAGACCCAACAAGAGATGACTGTCCGAACGTGATTCCTCCATCAGTGGAGCGTTTGTGCAATGCTCCTGTAGATCTAGTCAAGAGAATATTTACCTTCGCCTCCGGTGAATCAACACATAAGACAGATTTGTAGCTTTCGTTGTCCGAAACAATCAATGGAGAAACGAACGATAGTCCGCCATCAGTACTTCTAGTGAATCGAATGTCACTTTGATTCACAACTAACTCTCTTGTGTAACTAACAAATACATTACCATTGCTATCAGCAGCAACCGCAGGATAATGATGAACGTAAGAAGTGCCAACTGCATCAACTGTATCCACCCTCGTTCTTCCGTGAAACGTAGCTCCCGAATCAGTCGATCTTGAGTAGAAAACAAATTCATGGTATCCGGTGTTAGGGTCGTAAAAAAAACCTTCCCAAACGCAGTGAACGACAAAATCTCTGGAAACTGCCAGATCGGGTTGATAGTCCACTCGAAGCGTATCGTTGGGTACAAGAGCATCCGTTCTTTGAGAAATATCACCACGCCGAAACTTGGTCAACTTGAACTGAACATCATCCCACAACAAGTAAATACTATTGTCTCCATCGACGGCCAACTTTGGATCCATAAAACCGTTCGCGTATGCACGAGAGCGAAATACCGTAGCAAATGTTTGTCCATTGTCGGTTGACTTTGAAAGATTCAGGTAGGTTGGTGCGAATTCATTCGCAAGCGAATACCATAGAAGCCACACAGTGCCTGTATGGTCTATTTCAATATCCTGCGGAGTCCGGGCAAGATCTGAGCCCGGGGCATAATCCGTTCTAATCCATGTTAAGCCTTGATTTGTTGAACGTTGGATGACAACGCTTTGTTGAGTACCTGAAGGCGTATAACCGGCCCATGTGACGTAGATATTACCGCTATCGTCAAGCGCCATGTAGCCGCCTAATTGTCCGCCTGAACTGCTCGTATCAATCGGCACGGGTGGGGTCCAATTGTATTGGGCGTTAGCGAGTTGCGCTGTTACGAGGAATATTGTTCCAAGAAATGTGGCTACTCCAAAACCGCGCATAGAGTATCTCATCGACTTAATCTGCATTCGACTCAGATGGAAAAAGAAATAAAAGCCTGTCTGTGGTCTTCCAAAGAATGGAAGACGTTTATCCTGAACATTTGGAGTGTGCAGCCGGGTGGTTCGTCGCGCCTCGAATCTTCCTGCAACGCACAGCACGAACTATGGAATGAACGAAGAGAATATCTTAGCGTAAGATACATCGACGTTTTGCTGATGTTAATACTTTAGGAAGAAAACATTTGGTGACTTTGCGTGACTGCAGGGTGCGTCAAAAGTTCTTCACCTCCATCAGCTTCCCATCCTTAATTTCAATTACCCTTGCGTTCATCTTCTTTACCATCTCATGGTTGTGCGTTGCCATGACAACCGCGGTGCCGCGGGTGTTGATTCCTTTTAAGAGCTGGAGAATATCCATTGATGTTGCGGGGTCGAGATTCCCGGTTGGCTCATCAGCGAGAAGAAAGAGTGGATTGTTCACAAGCGCTCGTGCGATGACAACCCGCTGCTGCTCGCCGCCCGAGAGTTCGTGCGCCATCTTGTTGCGCTGATGACTCAATCCCACATCTGCTAATGCCCGCAAAACGCTTTTCTTTATGTCCTTGCTTCGCTTGCCTGTAACGTGAAGCGTGAACGCAACATTGTCGAACACGCTCCTATCCTCCAGCAATCTGAAATCCTGAAAGATAATACCGAGCGTCCGGCGGAGGTGCGGCTTTTCGTTTGCTCGAATCGTTTCCGAATTATACTTTCCCACAATCACGTTGCCTTTTATCGGAGTCAAATCCATATAGATCAACCGCAGGAGCGTGCTCTTCCCGCTGCCGGTTTGTCCAACCAGAAAAACAAATTCTCCCGGATTGATTTGAGTGGAGACGTCCTCCAGGATATGATGCCCGTCGAAGGATGCAGTCACGCCGTTGAGTTGAATCATGATGACTTCCTTTTTCTGTTTCTGTTGGTCGCAACAAACGCCGCCAGCTTGATCGCTTCGACCATGCTGCCGGGATTGGCGATGCCTTTGCCGGCGATGTCGAATGCAGTTCCATGGTCGGGTGATGTTCGGACGATATTCAATCCGACAGAGATGTTAATACCCTTTCCGAACGATGACATCTTCAATGGAATCAATCCCTGATCATGATACATTGCAACAACCGCATCGTACATTCCCGGCTTATATTTCCCGAAGAAAGAATCTGCAGGGAAGGGACCATCGACACGGATCTTTCGCCGCCGAAATTCTTTTACCACTGGTGCAATCACGGTTGCGTCTTCCTTCCCGATGTCCCCATTTTCGCCCGCATGAGGGTTGAGACCAAGGACCGCAATCTTTGGGTTGCGGATTTTCCAATCCTGTTTCAATGCGGCGTAGACAATTCCGATCTTCTCACGAAGAATCAGCCGCGTCAACATCCCCGCAACATCGCGCAAAGGGATATGGATTGTCACCAGCCCGACGCGCATCGTGTCTGACACGAGCATCATCGCAACTTGTTTAGAGCCGGACATCCGTTGAACCATTTCAGTCTGTCCCGGGAATTTAATACCTGCCATATGAAGAGCTTTTTTAGAAACCGGAGCGGTCACGATTGCATCAGCCCGCCGTTGCTGAACGAGCTTTACTGCGGCTTCAATGGCATTTGCCGCGACCAACCCGGCTCGGCGCGACAGTTTTCCCGGATGAATTTCTTTCTGGTTAACATCTTCTGTGTGAAAGAAAGTCGCTTCAGGATTGTCGGATGGCAAAGCGAACGGCAGGCGATATCTTGCCGCATAATACTCAAACACCTGCCGCGGCCCGACTAACAAAGGCTGGCAAACGTCCCACACTTTCGGCAGCATCAGGCTCTTGAGCGCAACTTCCGGTCCGATCCCGTTGAAATCTCCAACTGTGATAGCAACGACCGGCTTGTGGGGGATTCTTTGCATCAAAGGTTTTGGGTCGATACGAGAGTGTAGTTCCCCGATTTTGTCTGGTCAACAAAAACGAATTTCTTTCCCTGCTTTTCGTAAACCCAAATTTCCTGGTAGCCTGCTGCCGGATCAAGAGCGCGCTCGGTTTTTGAAGGTGGTCCATAGAGTATATAAATTCGTCCGCGGTCAGTCTTGAATCCATCCGTTCCCCGAAGAGATCCAAACGACCGCATCGCATAGTCGACCCTGCGATAATATTCTTCCATCACTTCATTGAAGGCAGTATTCGGCGTGCGGTCCTTTGTTTTCCAATACTCTTCAAGATGTTTCAGCCTGACTTCCCGTTGGCCGCTGCGAAGAGAATCAAGTTCATCATCACGCGTAATGTATTTCAGTGCATCAAGTGCAAAATCAATATCACGCAGCGATCCGGGCATCTCCGGCCAAACCATGCGGAACGGGAAATGGATTTCCGTTTCCAATTGTCCCTGCCTGATCTTCATATCGAGCATGAACGGCCTGAGCGGGAGTTTATCAGCATGCAGCGGAAGAAGAATAGCAGCAGGCCGTGAAGCAAGACGAGAGGCAGTCAACTTGTACGAGATCGTCCCGTGATCTTTCACCGGCGATGAGTTCCTGAGTAATTGCATCGACTCGATTGTGTCTGCAACGATTACCTGCGGTTCTTTGGAAAGAAAATTTTGCGTTGAGATTGAATATTCAATCCGCACCTGTGAGTTTGAAAGATTGGATGAATGGAGCTGGATAAAAACGGCGGCATCTTTTCCAAATAGAAGATCCCCGCCAAAGTTGACAGGAACGAGTGTTTTGTTCTCCTGGTTCTTCTCCTGACGGACGAAGAAGGGAGTAGAAGCCTCAAGTTTTGCACCACCAAACTGTTTGACCGTCAACTTTCTATTCTTCTCCAGATGACTTCGTTCGGATTCAAGATCAACGATCTCAAAAACGATGGTATACTCACCCGGCGCAACGGTAAAGGATTCAAAACCTTCGTACCAGGATTTTTCTTCGGGGATGGATTCACTTTTTGTCGCGCCTATTTCAAAACGGTTTGTCCCCCTCGCTTTCGAGATGCCATCCTTGTCCAGAAGCTCGAGCGAGACTTCGCCGCGCCGCTTGAAGGGAAAGCGGAACTTCGGATCGGTGTTCTTCACGGCGATAAAAAATTGTTCATCAATCCGGTAGGGAATATCGACGCGGGACTTCGTCGAGTCATCCGCAATCAGGTTCACTGCCTGATAAAAATAATAGGATGCTTCATCCGGTCTGCTTCCGCCTTGAGGCGGCTGCATTCTTTCAGATTGTTGCGCCTGAGCCGAAACGCCCAACACTATTGCAATCAACACCACGCTCGCACGATTCATGAATCCTCTCCTCTTCGATCAATTCAATTTTTCCAGTGACTTAAGAAATCTACCAACAATCGTACTCCGACACCCGATGCACCCCGGGGAGAATAATCGGACGACTCACTCAGGATTGCCGTTCCTGCAATATCCAAATGTACCCATTTGTATTTGCCGATGAACTGCTTCAGAAAAAAAGCAGCGGTAATTGCCCCCGCAGGCCTTCCGCCGGAATTCTTCACATCAGCAACGTCGCTTTTGTTCAGCTTCTCGTATTCTTCGAACATTGGCAACTCCCACACGCGTTCATATGTCCGCTCGCCGGATTCTCTCAATCGTTGCATTGAAGCATCATCGTTGCCCATCATTCCGGTTGCATACGAGCCGAGCCCCACAACGATATGGCCTGTTAGTGTGGCGAGATCGATCACCAGATCCGGCTTGTACCGGGAAGCGTACGAAAGAGCATCAGCGAGAATGAGACGGCCTTCCGCATCCGTGTTATCGACTTCGCTGGTCTTTCCGTTTAGATGCGTAATGATGTCTCCGGGTTTCATCGCCGAAGCGCCTAAAAGATTTTCCACCGAAGGAATGAGGCCAACCACGTGAAGCGGAAGTTTCAGCCTGGCGATGGCTTCCATTGTTGCGATGACTGCTGCTGCGCCGCACATATCCATTTTCATTTCACTCATTCCGCCAGCGGGTTTGATTGAAATTCCTCCGGAATCAAACGTGACGCCTTTACCGACCAGTACAATTGTGGGGAGTGAACGCCGGTTGTTGTATTCCATGATAATGAATCGGGGCGCCCGGTCGCTTCCCTGAGCGACAGCGATGACGCCGCCCATCCGCAGCTTTTTGATTTTCTTTTCATTCAGAATCTTGACGGAGATCTTGTTTTTCCGTGCCGATGTGCGTGCGCGTTCCGCCAACGATTCAGGATAGATTTCGTTTGGGGGAGCGTTTCCCAGATCTCTCGCAAGCAGAGTTGTCTCACAAAGAATCCGGGCTCTCGCAACTTCACGTTCGAGCGCCTTCCTGCGCGTTGCGGTTTGAGTTACGATCGAGACAGACTTCAGCGTTTGTTTATCCTTCTTTTCACCCGTCAGATATTTGTCGTACCGGTATTGACTCAGAGCTGAGCCTTCCGATAACGCTACGCCGATTGAATCCTCCAGAGTGTTCGGCAAGAAATCTTCAGGTTCGAGAATTGCCAACGACCGCGCTTTCAAACTGTTGGCAAGTTTTGCCGCAGTCGCTGCTGCGCGGCGCAATTGTTCTGCGGAGAATTTATCACGCTTCCCCAACCCGATCAGGAGCAATCGTGTTTTTGTCTCTGATGGGAAGAGGGTGAGAGTCTGCTGAAACTTTCCTGTGAAGACACCAGCATCCAAACCCGCAGCGATACTCTTAAAGTCCGTTCGCACGGATTGTAACTCACGAGCCAATAATTTCTTGTCCTCGAAAATTAAAAAGGCGATAGCATCTGCTTTTATTTTTGCCCGAGTACTGAATGCTGAGTTTAATGAAATCATTATGCTAGTCTTTCATTGGGATATACTTTGCGGCGGCGAGCAGCACTTGTTGTTTGGTTTCTTCCGGATTGCAATTGAACAGGCGTGCACCGGCCGCATTCTTGTGTCCGTTCCCCCCAAACTCTTTTGCCAGTTCGTTGATTGCAATATTTCCTTTCGAACGAAAGCTCATCTTGATGCCATCATTCAATTCCAGAAAAAGAATTCCCGCCACAACGCCGGCAACATTCATCGGGTAGACAGTGAAATTGTCTGTATCAACTTCCGTCGTTCCCGTTTGCCGCAGGTCGGCTTGCGTTATGGTGATATGGGCAAGCTTTCCGTCCAATGTGGTTTTCAAACTTGCCAACGCATCGCCAAGAAGCTGCACACGCCCGGCAGACCATTGTTCATAGACTTTGTGGTAGATGCAAACCGGATCAGCGCCGCATTCTATCAGGTGTGCAACGATTCTATGGGTTTCGGGGACAACACGCGGGTAGCGGAAGGAACCGGTGTCTGTCATGATCGCGCAATACAAAGCAGACGCAATCGTCGGAGATAACGTATCTCCCTGAAGATGCCGAAGGAGGCGATACATTATTTCCCCGGTGGATGTTGCATCGGCGTCTATGGCGTAATGATCGGCAAACGGATGGGGATCAAGGTGGTGATCTATGCATATTTTCACCGCCTTGCTCTGCAAAATATGCGGAGCCAATGTGCGCAGCCGGTCCGGATGGTTTGTGTCCAGAACGAAAATAACATCGGCTTTAGCAATAACACCCGCATGGTTCTGTTCGTTGAACTGCTGAATGTGATTGTGTGGATCGATGAAAAGGTAAAAGGCAGGAGTAGGACTGTAATTGAGAATGTGAACGTGCTTCCCCTGATCAACCAACCACTCGGCTAATGCGACTTCAGAGCCGAGCCCGTCTCCATCCGGATGAACATGTGTTGTGAGAACAAAAGTATGATGCTGTTGCAGAATGTGGTTAATCGCTTCGATTTCAGGAATCATTTACTACGAGAAAATATATTCATAATATTTTGTCTAATATAACGAAAGGCCGTTGAACAAAAAAGGGAACCGTTGCATCGCATGGGATGTTTAAGCCTGTAGCACTCATTCCAACATTCGAGAAGGAGGAAGTTATGCAAAAGGCAATCAGCGCCATAGCGCTCGTAATTCTTTTTCTCGGGTATTTGGGCTGTCAGTCGGATCGGACGTCGACCGCGCCTACATCGCGGATCCAGGTCACGACTGTTGGTTCGGCAAGTGTACCGAAACAATTTGCTGAAGGGTTAACTTTTGAATATAAGGACGCGGACGTAAACCCGGAAGCTGTGCTTACGGAGTTAGTGAATGCAGGTGTACCCGTTGTTCAGGCGTGGCTTCCATTGGATAATATTTGCATGGGTCCGCTTGGACCCCGCTTTACTGTTGAACTCCAGCAACAAGATGATCGGATGCCGAAGTTCAAGTTCAAGGAGGGATCTGGACGGTTGGAGTGTGCAACAACCTTGAAGCATTACGTGATCACCATGTAGTTGTTTTATGAGCAGCTTCGTCGCAATGAGCTGCTGGGAACAAAGAAGCCCTCGTTTGCGCGAGGGCTTCTCCATTTTCAGTCTGCCATTATGAATCTATTGTATCATCCACGTTTCATCGCCATCCAACAACGCCTGCAAATTCCCCTGTCCCTTTTTCGTCTTCATTCTTGCAATTTGGTCTTCCATCTGTGATTCATATGTCGGACGTTGCTGCGATAGGAAAACGCCCATTGCACGCGGGAGTTCCGCATTGTGAATCATGTTTGCGAGAATAAATGCGAGCGTCGAGTCGGTTTCGTTGTGTACAAGCAGGTCGTTGACAGAGTACTTGCCTTCAGTGAGAGAAACTGCCTCGGGTGTGAATCCGTTTAAGCGAATCCCTTTGTCTTTCTGCTTGCCAAACACGAGTGGTTTGCCGTGCTCGAGATAAACGATGTTATTGTCACGGGTATCTTTTTCCGTGAACTGGAAAAAAGCTCCGTCGTTGAACACGTTACAGTTTTGATAGATCTCGAGGAATGAAGCGCCCTGGTGTTTCTCCATTCTCCTTACCATCTCCTGCAAATGCTTCGGGTCGCGGTCCATCGTTCGGGCAACAAACGTTGCGCTCGCTCCGAGAGCGAGAGAAACGGGAATGAACGGATAATCAATCGCACCATACGGCGTTGACTTCGTTACCTGCCCGACCAACGAGGTCGGAGAGAATTGCCCTTTGGTGAGTCCATAGATCTGATTGTTGAAGAGAAGAACTTTGATGTTGAAATTCCGGCGCAGCATGTGAATCGTGTGGTTACCGCCGATGCTCAAACCATCACCGTCGCCTGTTGCGACCCAGACTTGCAGCTCGGGATTTGCCATCTTCACACCCGCCGCAATGGCTGGGGCACGACCGTGAATGCTATGCAATCCAAACGTATCCATATAATAGGGGAAGCGGCTTGAGCAACCGATGCCCGATATCATCACATAGTTTTCTTTCTTATGAGTGAATTCCGGCAGCACGCGCTGAACTTGCGCGAGGATGGAGTAATCGCCGCACCCCGGACACCAGCGAACATCCTGGTCAGATTGAAAATCCTTGATCGTCAGCTTCACTTGCAGTGGTGCAACCGGCGTAGATTCGAGTGTATCAGGCATTGGCGCCTCCAAGTATGGAATAAATTTTATGTTCGATTTCTTCCGAGCGAAGCGGCAATCCCTTGATTACGTTGTAGCCAATCGCCGGCACAAGATATTTTGCCCGAATCAACTTTATCAATTGTCCGTTGTTGATTTCAGGGATCAGAACGTTCTTAAATCTGTATAAAATTTCACCGAGATTTTTCGGGAATGGATTGACGTACCGAAGATGCGCTTGCGAGACGGAATGACCCTTTGCCCGCGCTTCGCTCACCGCCGATTTGATGGAACCATACGTGCTGCCCCAGCCGAGTACGAGCAGATCGCCTTCTGCATCGCCTTCAACGGTTTGCGATGGAATGTCGTCCGCAATGCGCTCGATTTTCTCCGCACGCAGCTTGACCATGAAGTCATGGTTGTCGGGCTCGTAATTGATGTTGCCGGTGATGTGCTGCTTTTCCAATCCGCCGATACGATGCTCGAGTCCGGGAGTTCCCGGGATTGCCCATGGGCGTGAGAGCGTCTTCTCATCGCGTGCGTACGGCTGAAATGTTGCCGGGTCTTTAGCAAACGTCACAGGAATTTCGGCCAGCTCATCGGCGTTCGGAACAATCCACGGTTCAGCTCCGTTTGCGACGTAACCATCCGTAAGACAAATTACCGGGGTCATGAATTTGACCGCCAAACGTGCCGCTTCGTATGCGGTCGCAAAGCAATCGGCGGGCGTCGATGCAGCAATAACGCAAAGCGGAGACTCGCCATTTCTTCCTTGAACAGCTTGTAATAAATCCGCCTGTTCAGTCTTCGTCGGGAGTCCTGTGCTTGGACCTCCGCGCTGTACATCTATAATAACAAGAGGGAGCTCCAACATAATCGCAAGGCCGAGTGCTTCAGTTTTCAAAGCAAGACCCGGGCCGCTTGTCGTCGTGACTCCCAAAGCCCCGGCGTACGACGCTCCGATGGCAGAGCAGACTGCTGCAATTTCGTCCTCGGCCTGGAACGTCTTCACGTCATATTGTTTCAGTTTGGCAAGCTCATGCAGAATATCGCTTGCAGGTGTAATCGGGTAGCTGCCGAGGAACAATTCCAGCCCTGCTTTCTGCGCAGCGGCAGCCAGGCCGATTGCTGTCGCAGTGTTGCCCATGATGTTCCGGTATTTTCCGGGCGGAAGTTTTGCGGGCTTCACTTCATAGCGTGTGGTAAATATTTCTACGGTATCGCCGTAGTTGTAGCCTGCGTGCAGAACACGCGTGTTGGCTTCGACCACCTGCGGATCTTTGCCGAACTTTTCCTGAATGTATTTGATCGATTGATCGAGAGGGCGGTTGTACATCCAATACATCAATCCGAGGGCAAAAAAATTCTTTGTCTTGTCGACAAATTTTGTCGAGAGATTCATATCGGTTATTGCGTTTGCCGTCATCTTGGTGATCGGAACTCTGAACACCTGATAACGACTCACTGTACCGTCTTCCAAAGGATTCGTCGTGATACCGGCGAGCTTAAAATTTTTGTCGTTGAATGAATCCTCGTTGACAATAATCGTCCCGCCTTCGCGCAGCAGGTTAACGTTTGTAATGAGAGCTGCAGGATTCATGGCAACGAGAACGTCGCAACTGTCGCCGGGGGTAAGCACTTCGTTACTGCCGAAGTGAACCTGAAATCCGCTCACGCCGTAGGTGGTTCCTGCAGGTGCCCGTATCTCAGCCGGATAATCCGGAAGCGTGCTCAGGTCGTTGCCGAGCACTGCGGCGGTGTTGGTAAACTGTGTACCTGTAAGTTGCATTCCGTCTCCCGAATCTCCGGCAAAACGGATTGTAACGTCTTCAAGCGTTTTTAGTGTCTGTCCCATACATCATCTCAAATGTTTTGTGAAGGAAATAAAGGGCAAAAAAAAATCGACCCGTTGCTGAAGCCGATTTGTTCATGATTTCAAACTGTTCGTTATTTCAACAGTACCTGCATTAAAATAGCGTGTTTGGAAGGGAAAAGCAAGAGTAGGAGATTTTGTCCAAGCTATGAGAGTCCGGTTTTGACCCTATGCTGAAATCCGCAGCGCCTAACTATAGAGTGCTGCATAACCTATCCCCGGAAACTCCCTTTCAGGTTCGGAACTTCACTGCGAATTAATTTTTCTTGAGGATTATCTGTCACTGATGATTCAGGCGACGATGATGTGCTTCAAGCTCAAACGCCCGACATACGTTTGCGCATGCCGGGCGTTTGGTACACATCAACGCTTTCGGGCTTTACTCTCTTACAACCCAAACCTTTACTTTACCTGTGACGTTTTGATGAATTTTCACACTGACATTGTAAATGCCAAGCGCTTTTATGGGCTCCTCCAAATCGATGATACGCTTATCGATGTTGAACCCTTGGTCCTTCAACGCGTCAGCAATCATTTGTGATGTAACGGAGCCGAAGAGTTTCTCGTCTTCTCCCACCTTCATCTGAAGAGTAATGGAAACTTTCTCCAGATCAGCGGCGATCTTTTCGCTGCCTTTCAGGTCTTTGGTAACGCGTCGTTCTGCCTGCTTCTTTTCCTCTTCAAGTGCTGCGACTGCTCCCTTGGTTGCCGGGAATGCAATATTGCGCGGTAGAAGATGATTGCGGGCGTAGCCGTCTTTTACTTCAACGACATCCCCGATGTTCCCGAGCTTATCATGGTTCTTGCGTAAGATGACTTTCATAACTGTTCCTCATTGTGAATAGAAGACTGCGGTACTGTTTACCCACGCCTTCATCCTCAGGGTGACGAATGTTTTTTGATTAGTTAACGAATTGCGTCTGAAACGAACGGCAGCAATGCAAGATGGCGTGCCCGTTTGAGCGCGGTAACAAGCTGTCGCTGGTGTTTCGCACACGTGCCGGTAATACGCTTCGGAATAATCTTGCCCTGTTCGGTGGTGAAACGTTGCAGACGCTTCTCGTCTTTGTAGTCGATGTAGTTTTCTTTTGCGTCGCAGAATTTACAAGTGCGCTTTTTACGCGGCATCTGTCCTTCTTTTTCACGGCGCGGTTTACGTGGACTGTTAAACACGGTAATCTCCTTTACAAACCTTTATGGTTGAGGCTATCTCAGCCG
>JBBRUI010000113.1:0-12896 GCA_038247945.1 Bacteroidota bacterium
GTTCATGGTCTGGTGATAATGAGCAAGAACACTCATCATCGGCGGAAAGATGCACCTTACGCTCGGCAATGTTCCCGATTCGTGCCTTTTTCGCAACTGGTCCCGCACTCCCCTGAAGCTGGTAGGTTTGAAGACCGAAGTCGGGCAACCGGAATTGCAAACACAATCCCAACATTTTCCGCCGGAGATTTGACAAAGATTCCTGCGGCATGGCTTGTAGAAAATGCCGGATTCGGCAAAGGTTACCGTGAAAACGGCGTCGGCATTTCATCAAATCATACACTTGCTCTGGTGAATTACAACGGAACCACCGCCGAACTCCTCGCATTAGCCGGGAAGATTCAATCAGCGGTAAAGAGTAAGTTCGGAATTCAACTGGAGCGCGAACCGGTGGTTGTTGAGTGATGCACTCAAATAGCGTTTGTTGTTTTGCGTAGCATCAGTTAGTAAATATTCTCTTCCGGAGGAAACAATTATGAAACAATTCAAGCTCCTTTCGATTCTTGTTCTCTCCATTCTCATCGGGTGCGGAGGACAGCCGGGCGTTGGAACCGGGACTTTCGATGCGATTGAAATTACTTTGCTTCAGTTGAACGATGTGTACGAGATTACCCCGGTGGAGGGCGGAAAATTTGGCGGCATGGCCCGCGTCGCAACGGTACGCAACGAATTGAAGAAACAAAATCCCCACACATTCACATTTCTGTCCGGAGACTTTATCAGTCCGTCGGCAATCGGGACGAGTATGTATCAAGGCAAACGGATTAACGGTGCGCAAATGGTTGATGCGATGAACGTACTCGGAGTCGACTTCGTGACGTTCGGAAACCATGAGTTCGATCTGGGTGAACAGCCGTTGCTTGATCGCATGGGAGAATCTAAATTCCGCTGGATTTCCTCCAACATCAAGCATAAAGTGAACGGGCAAGTGAAGCCGTTTGAGTTCACGGGGCCGGTTAATTCTGCGAAGCCTGTTCCCGTTCCTGATTTCTTTATTCTCAAAATAAAAAATGACGTTGGCGCAGAGGCACGCATTGGCATTATCACTGCAACCATCGGCAGCAGTCAGCCACCCTATATAGTTTGGAGCGATCCGTTCACATCTGCCGCGAAGGCGTATGAGGAAGTGAAAAACCAAACAGACTTCGTTATTGCCATCACCCATCTTTCGATTGAAGATGACAAGAAGCTGGCGGCATTGATTCCGGATTTGAAAATTATTCTTGGCGGACACGAGCATACGAATATGATCTTTCAGGCCGGAGAGACAATCATTTCAAAGGCGGATGCAAACGCCCGGACTGTGTACATCCATCGCCTGCTCTGGTCTCCTTCAAAAAAATCCCTCATTGTTGGCTCGGAACTCAAGACGATCACTGACTCAATTCCTGATGATCCGGCAACGGCACGAGTTGTCAATGAATGGATGACCAGGTCGTACGCGGGATTTCGGGAAAAAGGGTTCGATGCCGGGAAGGTTGTTGCTGCGTTCCAGGAGCCGCTGGATGGAAGAGAAAGTTCCATCCGGCATAAGCAAACAAATCTGGGCTCACTCATTGCCCGATCCATGTTGGCTGCTTCGAAAAATGCAAAGATTGCCGTGTTCAATAGCGGCTCCATTCGGCTGGACGATCAACTGTCCGGAACGATTACGCAGTATGATATTATTCGCGTGCTGCCGTTCGGCGGAAAGATTGTGGAAGTCCAGATGCGAGGCAGCCTATTGCAACAACTATTGGATGCCGGGAAAAATAACGCGGGTCGTGGAGGATATCTCCAATACACCGGAGTTGAATATGACTCAACTCAAAAAAAATGGATAGCCGATGGAAAAAGTATTGACGTATCAGGAAAATATACTGTGGCTGTTTCTGATTTTCTGTTTTCGGGAAACGAGCAAGGAATCGAATTTTTCAAGAAAGATAATCCGGATGTATTGTCCGTAACCGAATCGGACAATTCTGATCCCAAGGATTCAAGGAAAGACATCAGGCTGGCGGTTATTCGTTTCTTGTCTGAGAGGTAGGTAACGACATCGGCATATCCCGCCGATACTACGCAAGGGTACGCAATTCATCCTCACATGTCCATCTTCCAGGAAACGAACATTCGCATAGCAGAACGATGATGAAATTTCTAACCCGGTTTGCCGATGTGACGAAGGACGAATCGTTCTCTGCACGAATGCGACGGAAAAGATTCAGTCTCTTTCTTGACCTGCTAGACCGTGTGCCTAACAGGCCGTTGCGTATCCTGGACATTGGCGGCACGGAGCGATTCTGGGAAGTAATGGGTTTCGTAGACACTGAGCATCAGATTACGCTGCTCAATAATAGTTTTGAAGACTATGACGAGGGTTTTGCAGATCATAGGAATATTTCAAGTGTTGTCGGCGACGCACGTTTTCTGAATGAATTCAAGGAAGGCAGCTTTGACATTGTCTTTTCCAATTCGGTCATAGAACACGTCGGCACGCTGAAGGATCAGGCACAGATGGCAAACGAAATACGAAGGCTCTGCGATCGCTACTATGTTCAAACTCCCGATTTCTTTTTTCCTCTTGAGCCCCACTATCTCTTTCCCTTTTTTCATTGGCTGCCGATTTCCGTACGTGTGTTTCTGCTTCGAAATTTTTCGTTGGGGTGGGCGCCGAAGGCTCCTAATCTCGAAACAGCGAAGGAATGGGCGATATGTATCCGGCTTCTAAAAAAGTCGGAGTTGCAGGCTCTGTTCCCTGACGCGGTAATTTATCATGAACGCTTTCTCGGCTTAACGAAGTCATTTGTCATCATCAAATCCTAACAGGGTGATGAAAAACTGAGCGTAACAACCGACTCCGAACGAGAACTCCGTTAGGAGTTCGATATAAGAGGACAGCGCACTCTGCTAAACTTTATCCATCGAACCAAGGTTTACCGCGAGAGATGAGATCGAATCTTACGGAAGTAATGATGAAGGATTATCGAAGCAAACCAAGGAACTTAAATCTCCACTTTCCGTACATTACATCGGTCGCAGTTCACGCCGAAGGTATAAGTTCATCATCAATGAATAATAAAGGAACAGAACATGCACAATCTGCAATCGCCGGCTGGTTTTTTTTCGGGTCGAGGCCTCGCACCGCTTTTTGTCGCGCTGTTTTTGGTATTCGCCGCAACAATCTCGCTCCATGCTCAACCCGGCTACAAACAAACCAAACCACTCGACCCCGATAATTTCGACACGACTGTTGCGCCATGTCGTGATTTTTACCGTTTTGCAAACGGCGGTTGGGTAGACCGCAATCCCGTTCCGGCTGCATACAGCAATTGGGGCAGCTTCAGTGAAATTACCGAGCGCAACAACGAGGTTCTACATACAATCCTGAATCAAGCTGCATCCAACACCGATATGCCGAGGGGAAATGCAGTACAGCTCGTCGGTGATTTGTACGCGAGCGGAATGGATTCCGCCCGCGCAGAGTCCGAAGGAGTCAAACCGCTTGCAGAAGAGTTTGCGCGGATTGATGCGATTAAGAATCTTGGCGATCTGCAGAACGTCATCACGCGGTTCCACCAGTCACTGGGCAATCCTGTTTTTCAAACTTCATCGCAGCAGGATTTCAAGAACAGCACGGCGGTTATCGCGAGCATTGATCAATCCGGAATAACGTTGCCCGATCGGGATTATTATTTGAAGGACGATGAGCGTTACAAATCCACACGCAAAGAGTACATCGATTTTATGGCGAAAATGTTCAAGATGCTGGGCGATAACCAGGGAACTGCGGAGAAGAATGCTCGGACAGTCATGCTAATCGAGACACGCCTTGCCAAGGCGTCGATGGCCCGCGTTG
Organism: Bacteroidota bacterium; assembly: GCA_038247945.1. Classification (GTDB taxonomy): domain Bacteria; phylum Bacteroidota; class Ignavibacteria; order UBA10030; family UBA6906; genus CAADGV01. The sequence continues at coordinate 3,836 of JBBRUI010000113.1, forward strand.
ACATGCGGGATCCAAATGCCGTGTACCACAAGATGACTGTTGCAGAATTAAAGAAGCTCGCCCCCACATTCGGCTGGGACCGGTATTTCAGCGCGATGGGAATCGGACAGATAAAAGATCTCAACGTATCGCAACCTGATTTTGTGAAGGAAGTAAATGCGATGTTGAAGGCCATTCCGATGAAAGATTGGAAGACATATCTTCGCTGGCAATTGATCGATGGCGCTGCTCCGTTTCTGAGCAAGTCGTTCGTGGATGCACGATTCGCATTTCATGGTACGGTGCTGAACGGACAGAAAGAACTTCAGCCGCGGTGGAAACGTGTTCTACAGACCATTGATGGCAGCCTGGGTGACGCGCTCGGACAACTCTACACAGCAAAGACATTTACACCGGAGGCGAAGGCGCGTGCTTTGAGCATGGTGAAGAACTTATTGGCTGCATTTGGTGAACGCCTTGCATCGCTCGATTGGATGAGCGATGCGACACGCCAAAAAGCCCGTGAGAAAATCGATGCATTCGATCTCAAAATCGGCTACCCCGACAAATGGAAAAAATATGACGGACTGGTCGTCGATCGTGGCCCGTACATTCAGAATCTCATGCGGGTGAATACCTACGAAACCCGACGCCAACTCGATAAGATTGGCAAGCCCCTCGACCGGACTGAATGGTTCATGTCGCCGCCGACTGTCAACGCGTACTACAATCCAACCATGAACGAGATTGTGTTTCCTGCGGGAATTCTTCAGCCTCCGTTCTTCGATCCCAATGCAGATGATGCCGTAAACTATGGCGGTATGGGCGCTGTCATCGGGCACGAAATTACACACGGCTTCGATGACCAGGGGCGGCAATTCGACGCGAAGGGCAACCTGACTGATTGGTGGACGAAGGATGACGCCGAGCGGTTTACCGCGCGTGCAGATGTTGTTGAAAAACAGTTTAGCGAATATGTTGTCATCGATTCGTTGAAAATAAACGGCAAGTTCACGCTGGGCGAAAACCTAGCCGACCTTGGCGGACTGGCAATTGCATATCACGCATTTCAAAAAACGCAGGAGCAGAAGCCGGGTCAGCCGAAGATTGACGGTCTTACGCCGCAGCAACGGTTCTTCCTTGCGTGGGGCCAAATGTGGCGACGCAACTACACGCCCGCAAATCTCAGACAGCGCATCGTCACTGACCCGCATTCGCCGAGCGTTTTCCGCGCTAACGGACCAATTTCCAACATGCCTGAATTCTTCCAGGCGTTTGGTTGCGGCGGAGGTGATGGGATGGTACGGGCTTCCGTAAAGCAAGTGAAGATCTGGTAAACGGGTTCCTAAACGAACCCATACAATTCCCGGACGGCGCAAGCTGTCCGGGATTTTTTTGTTGGTTGAGAGTGAGAGTTAATTAGGATATATTTTAAGCAACCAATCTCACCAATTCTTTACATCTCCACTTATGAATGTTCGTCTTACTCAAATCAAGGTCTATCCCATAAAATCTTGCAAAGGGATCTCCGTTGACAGTTGGGATCTTGAGCCCCGCGGGTTGAAGTACGACCGACGTTGGATGCTCGTAGATGACGAAGGAATCTTTCTGACGCAACGGGAATATCCTCGCATGACGCATATCGCCGTGGAAATAAAATCTGACCACCTGCATGTGAAAGCGCCGGGAATGGACGCGATCGAGATTCCATTCGATCTTCCTTCAGAAGAACACGTACCGGTTATTGTTTGGAAGGATACGGTCGAAGCGGTATCTGCGGGACTCGAAACTTCTGAATGGTTCAGTGAATTCATGGGCATTTCTTGTGAGCTTGTCGCGATGACCGAGCGTTCAATTCGTCCGGTCGATTCGACTTATGCGGTTCAAAACGATGTCGTGAGTTTCGCAGATGCATATCCGCTAATGCTGATTTCAGAAGGATCGCTTGCCGATTTGAACTCACGGCTGGCAACCCCAGTTTCAATGAACCGCTTCCGCCCGAACTTAGTGGTGGAGGGTTGCGAGCCATTTGCCGAGGATTCCTGGAAAGAAATCATGATCGGCAATGTCAAGCTGCATGTCGTCAAACCATGCGCCCGTTGCACGATAACGACCGTTGATCCGGAAAGTGGAGAGAAAGGACAAGAGCCTCTGCGAACGATGGCAACCTACAGGTTGGTCAACAATCAGGTCCTGTTCGGACAGAATTTAATTCATGCAGATGTTGGAACACTGCGGGTTGGCGATTATGTGCAGGTCGTTCGATAGAATTGCGGAGAAAAACCAAAATTAAAAAACCGAACCACCAAGGCGCCAAGACACGAAGTCATAATGGGATAAGACACTGCTAAATCCTATTCAATAATCTTGGCGACTTGGTGATTCATCAGTTTTCACAAAAAATCTCAAGACGTAACCATCCCTAATAACATGAAGAATATAATTTCCCTTTGTTTTCTTGTTGCATGCTTGCCGCTGATTGCAGTTTCCCAAAACATCATGCCCGTTCCGTCAAGCGTTCAACCTGGAAGCGGATACTTGCGGATTGATTCCTCATTTTCGCTTTCCATCCACGGAAAAAAGAACCAGCGAATCGAAGCTGCAGTCTTACGCTTTCTCAAAAGACTTTCGTCGCAAACCGGAATTTTGCTGCGCATTGATGGTGGGAGATATAACGCTGCGGCCAGCCTCGTAATCCGGTACGACACCACGCCGGACTCTTTCCCTCGTTTGTCAGAAGACGAATCGTACTCGCTTCATATAGCCGAATCAGGGGCACGCCTTGATGCGAAGACATTTGCCGGAGTTCTGTATGGATTGGAAACGTTCCTTCAACTTGTTGAAGTGGGCGCCGATGGTTTCCGTGCACGGCACGTAGAGATAGAAGATCAGCCCCGTTTTCCGTGGCGAGGGTTGTTGATCGACGCCTGCCGCCACTGGATGCCGGTCGAAGTAATCAAGCGCAATCTTGACGGAATGGCGATGGTGAAGATGAATGTGCTGCACTGGCATCTCTCCGAAGATCAGGGTTTCCGCGTTGAGAGTAAAAAATTTCCCAAACTTCACGAGCTGGGCTCGGATGGAAACTACTACACGCAACGTGAGATTAGAGAAGTTATTACTTACGCAGCAGACCGCGGTATCCGCGTTGTGCCGGAGTTTGATATGCCGGGACACACAACCGCATGGTTCGTCGGCCATCCGGAAATTGCGAGTGGGCCCGGCCCGTACCAAATTGAACGCAAGTGGGGAGTGTTCGATCCGTCGATGGATCCGACGAGTGAAACGACGTACAAATTTCTTGATACGTTTATTGGTGAGATGGCAGCTCTTTTTCCTGATGAATACTTCCATATCGGGGGTGATGAAGTAACAGGCAAGCAATGGGATGCGAATCCGCAGATCCAGGAATTCAAGCGCAAGAACAATCTCAACGATAACCATGCGCTCCAGGTGTATTTCAATCGCCGTGTGCTGGCAATTGTGAAAAAGCATGGAAAGAAAATGATTGGCTGGGATGAAATCTTCCATCCCGACTTGCCTAAAGATATTATCGTACAATCATGGCGGGGACAGAAATTTCTGGCGGAAGGAGCGAAGCAAGGTTATCAGGGACTCCTTTCTTTTGGCTATTATCTCGATCTGATCCGGCCAGCCTCGTATCACTATTCGATCGAGCCGGCTGACAGTACCATCAAGTCGTTGTCCTCAGACCAGCAGAAAAAGATTCTTGGCGGGGAGTCGTGCATGTGGGCGGAATATGTTACGCCGGAAAATGTGGACTCACGTATCTGGCCGCGCAACGCAGCGATTGCTGAACGGCTCTGGTCTGTCGCCACAACAAACGATGTCGATGATATGTACCGCCGACTTGAGATTACGGGCAAGAGGCTTGAATTACTCGGCCTGACACATCGTACAAGCTATATCCAAATGCTGGAGCGTATTGCAGGTGTCCAATCTATCGAACCTTTGAAGACGTTCGCAGACGTGGTCGAGCCTGTCAAGGGCTACGAACGGGGAAGAACGCGGCCACACACGAGCCTGACACCAATGAACAGACTTGTGGACGCAGCGCGGCCGGAGAGCGATGTCGCCCGGCGTTTCGCACGGCTTGTCGAGGAATTGATTGCGGGCAGGATTTCAAATGATGACAAAACCCTGCTTGTTGGTTTTCTAAAATCATGGAGCGACAACGATCCCAAACTTCAGCCCATGATCGCCGGAAACCAATTGCTTGATGGTATCGGACCATTGTCGAAGGATTTGTCGGATGCTGCGGCAGTTGGCTTGCGTCTGGTTGAGATCGTAAGCTCGAGCGGTAAACTCGCCAATGAGGATGCCATCAGTTTCAAGCAAGTGATTGAAAGAGCAGAAAAGCCAAGGGCGGCGCTTCTGCTGATGGTTGTTCCTTCAATAAAAAAACTTTACACCGCGGTTGTACAATGACGAGAAAAATCCGTTATGGCATAATCGGTTTTGGCCGCTTCGCAGATAAAACAATCGCACCGGCAATAAAGGCATCCAACAATTCCGAACTTGTGGCAGTCCAGAACCGTACGCTTGCGAAAGCCAAATCAGTCGCCGAAGCGCACGGAGTTCCGCTCGCATTCGATTCTGCTGCCGAACTCGTTGCTCATCCGGACGTCGATGCAGTGTTTATAATTTCTTCCAACCATCTCCACTGCCCTGAGACAATCCTTGCCGCCCAAGCCGGAAAGCATGTCCTTGTCGAGAAACCGATGGCGATGAATGTGGGCGAATGCGAACAGATGATTGAAGCCTGCGCTTCGCACAATGTAAAACTCATGGTCGGACACATGCTTCGGCTTTCACCGTTGCTCAAGAGAGCCAGAGATCTCGTGCGCTCGGGGGCGTTGGGGCGCGTTGTGCACGCCAGGGCGGATTTTATTTATGATGGACGACTGAGCACACGCGGCTGGCTTACTGAAAGAAAGACGGCCGGCGGCGGGCCTATCTTCGATGTAGGAGTTCACTGTCTCGACTCGCTCCGGTTCATTCTCGATGACGAAGTGAATTTGTTGCATGGACTACTGCATCCGAAACCGACGAATGAAGAAACGGAGACTTCAGCCCAGATGCTTCTTCGTTTTTCGCGGGGAACCATGGCGAGTATCTTCTGTTCGTACGAGTCGCCCGTGAGGCAAAGTTATATGGAGTTACTGGGAACTGAGGCGAGAATGTCCGTTGCAGATTTTACCGTTGGAAGCCGCCGTGCAGCCTTGCAGCTCGACCGGCGGATTGGCAACGATCTTCCCAACAGTACAATCGAGGAAATCGAAGTGCCCAATCTCTATGTTGATGAGGTCACGCTCTTTTCCAATTGCATCCTCAACGATACTGATCCCCCCCTCGCTGCATCGAGCGCCTTGCAGAACCAACGAGTACTTGACGCGGCTATGGCACTTACGCCATGACGTTGAAGAAATTCCGCATAGCGCTTGGTTTGCTTCCTCCTTGATAGTCTCACTTGGTTGTTTACGGTGGGAATTCTTTTGATATTTGGTTGGCTGATATTCGGCGTGATTAGTCTGTAACGGCTGCCTGCGAAACTATGTTCAAACCCAAATTCATATTTCTTCTTTCCGTACTTGTCCTTTCCATCATTCCTCGGCCAATTCACTCACAACCCGGTACTGGCACCATCATCGGGCTCGTGAGTGCGGAAAATGATGCCCCGGCAGCGAGCGCAACCGTGATGCTTGAAGAAACGAAGCTGGGAACAACGACGGCGGAGGATGGAAGGTTTACCATTCCAAATGTTCCTGCGGGCTCGTACAAACTACGGGTACGTTTGGTTGGATATGAGCAGAATGAAATGCCTACCGTAAATGTTCGTGCCCGTGATACGGTGCGTGTTTCAATCGCACTACGGCAGAATGATATTGAGATGAGCCCGGTTCTCGTAACGGGAAGCCGCCGGCAATCAGCAGAGGACACGAGATCGAGCGTGACGGCAATGACTCCCCGTGAGGCCAAGTATCTGCCGGGTGCAGCAGAGGACGTGTTACGCGGCCTTCAGGCGCTGCCCGGCGTAACGAGTGTAAGTGATTACTCTTCCCAGCTTGTCATCCGCGGTTCGGGGCCCGATCAGAATCTGATTATGATCGATGGCTTCGAGGTGATCAATCCCTATCGGCTCTACGGCGTCGTCTCCATGTTCAATCCCGAAACCGTAAGCGAAATCAGTTTGCAGACGGGCGGATTCGCGGCGCAGTATGGCGACCGGCTCTCGGCGGTGATTGATGTGAAAAACCGTGAAGGGCGAACGGATGTTCCCTTTGCAACGAAGCTCAATTTCAGTCTCACCAATCTCAATCTTATTTTCGAAGGCGCGTTGCCGCTTGAGGGTTCTTCGTACTTACTTTCACTCCGCCGGACGTATTATGATCTGATCCTTGGGCCTGTCTTGAAGTCCGCAAAAGTTATTCAGGGTGATGCGGCGTTGCCAAATTTCCGTGACCTGCAATTCAAAGCGGGAATTCCTCTGGATGAATCAAACAAAATACTTTTTAATTTCCTGACCTCCCGCGACGGCGTTTCGGTCATATCGGGCGGTGAACGGGAACGGGCGGACAGTGTGAATGTTTTCGATCAGGCATACAATACGATGGTGGGAGGGACGTGGCAACTCAATCCCTCACGCAACATTCTTGTGAGCACACAGCTTTCGTGGTACCGAAACAGCGGTGCCGGACTTTTCGACGGAACGTTCGTCGATCCATCGCAAAACACCGGCAATGTTCCGCGCGAGGATACACTACTGGCGCGCTTCGTCCGGTTTTCAGCCGACTATTCCTACACCTATGAAAAAACTTCATTTGCCCAGAAAATAGTGTTGAGCACGGGGGGACATACTGTTGAGTCCGGCTACGGAATTGATTTTCTTCGAACCGACTTCACCCGATACTTCGAAATCGATCAGGACCTTAAGAACTTCATCTCTCAGCGCGGTTTCGTCATTCCTACCAACCAGACAGAGATTGTTCGTTTCAAAAGGTACAATATGTTTGTGCAAGACCGGATTGCATTGGGCGACCGGTGGTTTGTACAACCCGGGTTGCGGATGGATTATTATCCGTTCCTCGACACAAGGTTTTATCTTTCTCCGCGTTTGAACATCTCGTACAAAGTGAACGAGACAACAACGCTCCGTGCAGCGTACGGTATGTACGTTCAATCGCCGGGAATGGAAAAGCAGCTTTTCCAGTTCCGTGTAACGTTTAATGAGCAGACGTATAAAACTCTCCAAGCAGAGCAAGCTGCGCATTATGTGCTTGGTTTCGATAAAATGTTGAACGCATCCTGGCAGTTCAAAACTGAAACGTACTTCAAAAGCTTCAATAATGTTATTGTGCCCGAAAAGCTGCAAGGATCAAAATGGTATTCCGTTCAAACGGGCGACAGCATCTTTACGCGACGCGGTTGGACAACCCCGGTGCGCGTGCCCAATGATTCTCTCACGTATAGTCCAGTGAATGATGCAACCGGAAGATCGTACGGCGTTGAGTTCATGCTGCAAAAAATTCGTTCGCAACACTCGGACAGATTTTCCGGGTGGGTGAGTTACGCATTATCCTATGCACGCCGCGACCGGGATGGCGTTACGAGTCCGTTTCTGTTCGACCAACGCCATGCGGTGAACATTGTTGGTAACCAGAGGTTGAGCGAGAATTGGGATGTAGGAGTGCGATTCGGCCTCCGGTCAGGACGGCCGTTCACGCGTGCACTCGGGATTAAACCCCGCGTCGTGGGTATATTGCAAAATGGGGTTGAGACTCCTGTTATTCAAACAGACCGTCAGGGCAAGGTCATCCTCGACGTCGATTTTGAGCGCGACACATTCTCCGGCCGGATGGGCGTGTATCATTCTCTCGATGTGAGGCTTACAATGTATCCGGGTTGGTGGGGGCTAAACTGGGCTGTGTATCTTGACGTGCAGAACATCTACAATCACACGAACGTGCAGGAAGTTAATTACTACATCGACGATAAAGGAATTCTGAAAACATCGACGATCAACGGCATCCCTATTTTTCCCTCGCTGGGAATGAGCATTTCTTTCTAAGGAGATGAATATGAAATTTCGACACACAGGCTTTCTTCTGGCGTTGTGTCTCATTGCCACAAATATTTTTGCAGATGACGATGCTGCACTCATGAAGCGAGCCCAACAACTTGCACAGTCTTTCCTTATTGTCGATACGCACATTGATGTCCCGTACCGGTTGCAGCAAAAAATGGAGGACATATCCCTGCGGACGCCAAGCGGGGAATTCGATTATGTGCGGGCAAAGGAAGGTGGATTGAACGCGGCATTCATGTCCATTTACGTTCCGTCTTCGTATGAAGCGCGGGGGGCCAAACGGTATGCTGAACGCTTGATAAGACTAGTGGACAGGATTGCAGCACGATCTCCCGACAAGTTCGCGGTTGCGTATTCCGTGACGGACATCCGCAAACAGTTCAAGAAGGGCGTTGTGTCGCTGCCGATGGGAATGGAAAACGGTTCGCCGATCGAAGGAAAGATTGCAAATGTAAAACACTTTCATGCCAAGGGAATCCGGTATATCACGCTTGCGCACGCCAAGCGCAATCATATCAGCGATTCGTCCTATGACGATGACAGAAAGTGGAACGGTTTGAGTCCGTTTGGAAAACAGGTCGTGCTTGAGATGAACCGTGTCGGCATCATGGTCGATGTCTCGCATATTACCGACAGCGCCTTTTATGATGTCATGGCAACATCCAAAGCGCCTGTTATTGCGTCGCATTCCTCGTGCAGGTTGTTGACGCCCGGCTTCGAGCGGAATATGAGTGATGAGATGATGAAACTTCTTGCAGAGAAAGGCGGAGTTATTCAAATCAATTTCGGCTCAAGTTTCCTGCGTTCTGAAATCCAAAGACATTCAGAGATTGAGTGGGCTGCAATTACGAAGTATACGGAAGTCAACAAGTTGCAACCCAAAGATTCTCAGGTCGTTGCGTACGAGAAAAAATATAGGGCTGAGAATCCAGTAGGTTTTGCCGACGTGAAGGACGTGGTTGCCCATATTGACCA
>JBBRUI010000114.1:0-12702 GCA_038247945.1 Bacteroidota bacterium
CCGAAGCTTACCGCCGTGACTTGCGCAGAGTGGAGTACGGAGACGAACGCGATTCATCGATGAGGTCATTCCTGACCAAGATTGCTCCGCTCAACAACGCCGAGAAGGTTAAGAAGCCAATGTTTATTGTGCAGGGAAAGAACGATCCCCGCGTTCCCGCGAGCGAAGCAGAGCAAATGGTTGCAACACTGAAGAAGAGCAATACGCCCGTTTGGTTTCTGATGGCGAAGGACGAAGGTCACGGGTTCGCCAAAAAGAAAAACCAGGACTATCAGTTTTATGCGACTGTGTTGTTCATGAAGGAACAACTTATCAAGTAGATCGCAACAGGGATTCGAAGATAGCGAATGACAAATCTCGTACTCTACGATGGTCTATGCGGCTTGTGCAACTCAACGGTGTTGTGGTTGCTCAGGATTGATTGTCGTAGAATACTGACCTTTGCTCCTCTTCAAGGTGAGACTGCAAAACAATTTCCTCTTCCTCAAAATTCCGAAACCATAGTTTACATTTTCAATTCCGGCTCACAGAATCAGAAAATGTTTTTGCGATCCGATGCGATTCTTGAAATTCTTCGGACCGTAGGTGGCTTGTGGAAAGTTGCAGTCATCTTTCTGGTCATCCCAAGAAATATCCGCGACACACTCTACGATTGGATTGCCCGAAACCGGTACAGATGGTTCGGTAAATACGACGAATGCAAACTACCTTCGGTGGAACTCAGACACCGATTCCTGCCTTGATCGTTCAAAAAGTAAAGGGGAGTAGCACCTGATTTCCGATATAGAGTCTCACGCAAAGACGCAAAGAACGCCAAGATGGAACGAATACCGAAACACTTCTGTCTGATGGAGCATTCACCAGACAGGTGAATGCTCATGACCGAAAAAAACCTTTTTCAATCTTGCCTTTGCAGCTTTGCGGCTTTGCGTGAAATTTCTATATCGAATTTAAGGTAGCACTCCTTTCTTGCAACTGGGTTCACATTTCTTTAGTCTGATGCAAACAAATAATGTTTCTCACGAAAGAGTAACGTATGAACAAACGTCTTCCTCTTCTTATCATCCTAATCTTCCCGCTCCTGATTTGCTTTTTCGCATGGTATTGTTGGTACAGTCCGGTGGCCACAGTTATTCTTGTCCGGCATGCGGAACGGTTGAATGACACGGACACAACTTCCCTCTCAGAGGCCGGCATCGTGCGGGCAACAGCTCTGGCTTATGCCGTGAGTGCTGCTGGCATACAAACGATTTACGTTTCGGAAAAAGCCCGGACCTTTCAGACTGCTTCTCCTGCTGCCTCTCAGTTTGGCGTTACGCCAATTCCAATTACCGCCAACGAAATTAAACAGTACGTCGATTCAGTCAAAGCACATCGGGGAGAAAACATTCTCATCGTCGGGCATTCGGATACACTTCCTTTGATCATGAGGAAGCTCGGCGTCTCCAATCCGCCAACAATCGGCCGGACTGAATTCGATGATTTATTTGTGGTGAGTGTATTTCGATTCAGAACGACAATGGCGCATCTGAAGTATGGAAATCAATCACAGAAGCTATGACTGGATTCGGCCAAACCTCAAAGTTGTTCAGCGTTAGACGTGCGGTCTGTGGTCGCGCCCGTGATGAGTGTGGTAGTTGTAATGAGATGTTGGAGAGGAACAATCCTCATTGGGCGGATACGTGGAGCGTCTTTCAACCGGTGTTGTCAAATACTTAATCCAGGCAAGTAATTCCACCAGCGGTCTGCCTTTCTTAAAAAATCCTTCCTTCACAGGATCACTTACAGCGCCGAGCGTCGGATCATCATCGTATCCCGAAATGAAAAGAAAGGGAAGATGGGTTTTGTCCGGAAGCAACCGCACGGCGTTGCGCAGTTGAATGCCGTCAAGTATGGGCATTCTCACATCGGTTATGATCATGTCCACAGGTAGCTCAAGAACTTTTGCCAGAGCAGCGTCTCCGTCAGCAGCAACCGAAACCGTGTGGCCATCGGAAGTCAGGACCGTCCGGAACGTCATCCTGGTGATTGAATCGTCATCAACAACTAGAAGATGCATGCTTGGCTCCTGAATATTTAAAAAACTTCTCTGCTATAATTATCGACATTGTTTTGTAAAACTTCAGCCGTCCGTTCTCTTTATTCTTCTTCGTCGTGTTCTTTCCTACAAACCCTAAATTGTTTGCAAAACCGTATTTGTTTATCTTTTCACTGACATTTGAAAAGGAATTTGTGTTGAGCGAAAAAAAACGGGTCGTAGTGGCAATGAGTGGCGGAGTCGATTCTTCTGTCGTTGCGGGTATTCTTGCCGAGCAGGGCTACGACCTCATTGGTATAACGATCAAAACATATAAGTACGAGGATGTGGGAGGAAATATCGGCAGCGAGAGCAGTTGCTGCTCGCTCGATGGCATTAACGATGCCCGCGCTGTCGCGTCCAAGCTCGGCTTCCCGCACTACGTTCTCGATTTTAGCGAGCGCTTCGGGATCGAAGTGATTGATAATTTTGTCGCGGAGTATTTGAACGGGCGAACCCCTAATCCGTGCGTTATCTGCAATCGGAAAATCAAATGGGAAGAGCTTATTGCAAAGGCGAATGCTTTGGGTGCAGACTATATCGCGACCGGGCATTATGCCCAGGTCAAGCAGTCGGCGGAGACGGGACGATATTATATTTCCCGTGGCCTTGATGCTTCCAAGGATCAGTCGTACGCGCTGTGGGGATTGACCCAGGAGTCGCTCGCCAAAACAATTTTCCCTCTTGGGGAAATGACGAAGCCGGAATCGCGGGCGCTCGGCGAGAAGTACGGGCTTGCCAATATGCAAAAGGCAGAGAGTTACGAAATCTGTTTCATCCCGGACAATAACTACGAGCGGTTCCTCAAGGAGCGTGTGCCTGATCTCGAAGATCGGGTGAAGGGTGGCGAGGTTGTGTTAGATGGACAGGTGGTAGGCCATCACGGCGGCTTTCCATTTTACACCGTTGGTCAGCGGAAGGGGCTTGGCATTGCACGTCCCGATCCGGTCTACGTGACTGGAATTGATCACAAAACAAATCGTATCGAAATCGGAACGGAAGATAAACTCTACCAACGAAGCCTGATTGCAAAGAACATCAACATGCAGAAGTATCCGGACTGCAATGACCCGCGGCGGGTTCGGGCAAAAATACGCTACAAGGATTCCGGGGGCGAGGCAACGATTCACGAATTGCCTGATGGCCGGATGAACGTAGTGTTTGATGAACAACGTCGGGCAATCACGCCGGGTCAGTCTGTTGTATTTTATGAGAAGGATGACGTTGTCGGCGGCGGAGTGATTGACGAAATTGTTTCTTAAGGGCGACTATGCAGGATTCAGACGCTGAAGAACTGAAACAGATTCTCAAAGATTGGGGTAAGTTTCCTGCTCACGATGAAGCGGATTTCAATTGTTTGCTGAGCGAGGTTTCGACTGCTCTCAGTGAGGGCTTGACCGGGGTTGAGATCGTGGCTGTGATTCAAAATGAATTTATGAATCACATCGGCGAGACGGGGCCTGAACAGGATGTTGTTGAAGTGGCTGAGATAATTTCCGATTGGTGGTCGAACAAACCTTCCGCATAGCAATACATGTATTTGTTTTGTAGTCGTTTATTTTATCACGGTGAAAGTCATCTTGCGGGATGACTTTTTCTTTTGAGGTCTGGCTTGGAGTTTTCCTACAAAGAATATCTTGGCGAATTTAAGTTCCCGGACGTTTTTAAATTCGATTTCAAACACATCAAAGGCGATCTTGTTGGCGGGTTGACATCTGCCATCGTTGCCCTACCCCTCGCGCTTGGCTTCGGGATTCTTGCGTACAACGGCGACCCGCGTGGGGCTGTCGCCGGTTTGTATGGCGCCATATTCACCGGCTTTCTCTCCGCTCTGTTCGGAGGAACTCCCCGCCAGATTACCGGCCCCACCGGCGGCATGACCGTGATTCTCACGCAAATGTACATTCAATACGGCGGGCCTGATGCGTTGCTCGGCGCCTGTTTGATTGCAGGCGTGCTTCAGATTCTCTACGGATTCATAAAGGCGGGAAAGTTCATAGCGTTCATTCCATATCCTGTCATCGTCGGGTTCACGAACGGAATTGCGGTCCTCATCTTTACACAGCAACTTCACCTCTTTGGCGGAGCGCCGCTGATCGGACTCATTACGATTGCTGTCATCGTGGCCGCTCCCTATATTCACAAAAATATTCCCAAAGCGTTGCTTGGTTTGGTTGTCGGAACTGCTGCGGGAGCGTACCTGTACAATAGCGTTGACTTTGTGCGGCTGGCCATCGACCCAAATTTTAATTTCTCATTTTCGAACTCCCTTCAGTTGATCGGGGAAATCCCACGCTCCTTTTCGGTGCCGCATTTTCCCGCGAATGATTGGCATACGTGGTCAAAGTTGTTTCCCGCGGGACTGACAATCTCGTTGCTGGGCGCGCTCGAATCATTGCTCGCATCCGTTGTTGCGGACAGCGTGACGGGCGATCGTCACAACAGCAACCGCGAACTGTTCGGGCAGGGCATCGGGAATTTTGTAGCGGGGTTGTTTGGGGGAATCGCAGGGACTGGCGCAATCGTTCGCACGAACGTGAATATCCGCTCCGGCGGTGTCACGAAAATTTCCGGAATGTTCCATGCTCTGGTGTTGGTTGCCGTGATGCTTGTGATGGCGCCTGTTGTTGCAACCATACCGCTGGTTGTTCTCGCGGCAGTGCTGATGATGACCGCGATCGGGATGTTCGAGTGGGAGCCGTTGAAACTCATTCCCAAAACTCCGCGCCCCGATGCATTGGTCATGGTTGCGACGATGGCGATAACGGTAATTTCTGATTTGATCACCGCCGTTCTCGTTGGCTTTGCGCTCGCCGGGTTTTTGTTCGTCTACCGTATGAGCGAGTTGGGAATGACGAATCTGCTCGATGAAACACATGCGAACCGGCTTCCATCCGAAGAAGAGGAGGCGCTGCGCAAACACAAGATTGTCGCGTTCGATGTTGAAGGTCCACTCTTCTTTGGCGCCGCGAAGAATTTTGTAAACGAGTTGGAGCAGGAGTCGGATTTCAAAGTTATCATCCTGAATATGGAGAGCGTCCCTATTATCGACATAACAGGCGCTCTTGCAATCGAAGGAATTGTCGACCGGCTCAATCGGGACAAAAAGAAGCTGATCATCGCAGGACTGAGGAAGGAAGTGCGTACGGTTCTGCATCGTCTTGGCATAACGCAGAAAATCGGTGTGGGAAATTTTGCTATTGATATGCATCGGGCGACGGCGTACGCGGTTGCGTACGCGACGGGTGAAGTAGAGCGAATGCATCTCGGTAAATATTTATCTCCCGACCTGATAATGCTCGACTTGAATGTGAAATCGAAGGAAGAACTTTTCACGAGGATGGTGGAAAGAACCTACAAGCATGGATATCTGAATAATAAAGCCGAGTTCTTAAAAGAATTGTGGGAGAGGGAAGAGTCGGGGTCAACAGGATTCGATCGGGGTGTTGCAATTCCCCACTCCCGCTCCGGCTCAGCCGGCAATATTGTAATCACGTTCGCCCGGCTTGTGAAGCCGATTCCATATGAAACAATCGATGGCTCGGCAGTCGATCTCGTTTTCATGATTGCTGCGCACGACCAGACGAACGAATACCTGCAAACTCTCGCGCTGTTGGCAAAGACACTGAAACGTCCCGGGGTCACCGAGCGGCTGCGGTCCGCTCAAAGGCCGCACGATGTGTTCGATATTCTTACGCACGAGTTCGAGGGGTTGTAAGATTGCGCTTCCCATCTGAGTTGTATATATTTTTCTTGACAACCATTCCTTACATGTGAATCTCACAACTACAACGATCAACAATTTTGGCTACATCAGCATCAGCATTATGATGGGACTGCTGTTGTTGCTCTGGTTCAAAGTAGTGCCCGAGTCGTTCACCATTCCATTCTTCATCATAGCTTTTGCATTGTTTGCCGCGAGAATCATTATGAGGATCAAACTCGCCCGAATGGAACGTGAGGCCATGCACTCCACGACGAAACCCAAAACGTAACCGTGTCCCCAGATTCCAAAGTCCGCTTCGGAATTCTCGGCACCGCATCGATTACCCGCGCACTGAATCTTGGATCGAGGAATTCCCCGCGGAGAATCTACCTCGTATAGATCCGAGTACTTTGCACAATACATTCAGCGTAACCAATAATCCGTTTCTCGACGCAGAAAATGCAAGGAAGAATTTTTGTTTTGATTGAAATTTATCTCCCACGCCATCCCATTTGATACTTCTTATGCAGTCCACTGCGATTAGAATTGCCGTTGTAGGTTTCTTCGCAAGCCTGTGCTTTTCATTTTTCGTTCTTCCCACTCTCGTGGAATCGCAACGCATCAACTTCGATCCCGACCGTTTCGGACAACTCGCGGTTAACATTGCGCGCGGCGATGGATTTGTTTACGAAAAAGATGGACCTGCAGTTCTCGAACGAACTCCGGTGTACGCGCTCATTTTGGCCGCACTTTTTAAATTGGTTGGAGGATTTTCTTTACAGACCGTCCAAATGCTCCAGTCGCTTCTGCACGGGATTTCCTCCTTGCTCATCTATGCTATCGGGCTGCGGCTCTATGAGCGGCGCACAGCAATTATTGCGCAACTGCTTTTTGCCTTTCATCCGATTGCGATATGGTACACAGCGCGCATTTGGCTGGAAACAACCCAGACCCTGATTCTTCTCGTCATTGCGCTTGCAATGATTGCTGTATTTGAAATTCCCTCCATGAAGCGGGCGATGCTCGTAGGGCTTTGTATCGGACTCGGTTGCCTGACAAGGTCAACACTGTTGCTGTTTCCGTTTGTGATTTCAGCATTCGTGCTTTATCGTTTCAGAAGTGACGGCTTGAAGTTCGGTATCATCATACTCGTCGCGACATTTGTCGTAATCTTGCCATGGACCTGGCGAAATTATCAGGTGACGTCAAGTATTCTTCCTGTCAACACTTCATTGGGTTTCAATCTCATTCAGGGGGATATCATTGGCGAGCGATGGCCTTCATCCACTATGACCACGATTAGCAGTTGGGTGGCCGGGAAGGCGCGAGTTGATTTTGTTTTGAATCCGTCCGGGTTCCCATGGGAGAGCGTTGAAGGCGACAGAACTCTGACAGTATATGCGTTCCGGGATTACCTTACGCATCCGTTCGCGTTTGCGCGGCGTTGCGTTGCGAATTTGTCGAGCTTCTGGTATTTAAGTGAATCCGCAGCGAAGTCGTTGCTGTTTGGACTTCTCCAAATTCCTCTTCTCTTCGTCGCTGTTATATCATATATCAGGATGAATTCATCTGCAAAGAAATCTATTCTTCCCGTGGTTCTTCTTTGCTGCTATGCATTGTTTGTCAGCGGTTTGATTGTAGGCTGGGGGAGATATTCGATGCCGATGATTCCATTTCTCTTACTCATTGCTTCACCGTTGCTGCGAACAATTTTCTCCAGACGACATGAAACCGGATCCTGAGGAATTCACACATCTCCGAATTGCCGTTCCGACCTCCTTCGAATCCGGGCGTTTGTTGCTCCGCTCGTACACACTCTCCGACGCGCCGACGCTTTCGACATCGTTCAACAATAATCAGCGCAGATTGAAACAGGATTATCCAAATCGGGTAAACAAGATTTGGACGAAGGAAGATGCCGAAACTTTCATCTGGCAAAAAAATCAAGAGTGGGAACGGCGGGAAGCCTTTTATATCGGGATATGGGAAAAAGAATGCCGGATGTACGTGGGAGAAATATGCTACAAAGATATTGTGTGGAGAATCCCCAAAGCGGATGTCGGATATTACGTACTGAATGATTTTGATGGCAAGGGAATTACAACTGAAGCACTGATGATGACATTACCGTTCGCATTCGAGATTCTTGAAATGCAGAAATTGCAAATCCGTTGCTCGTCCGAAAACACGGCAAGCCGGCGGGTAGCGGAGAAGTGCGGGTTCAAAGCTGAAGGTGTTCTGCGCAATGATTTTGTTTCTGAAGGCAGGACGCTCGTGACTGTAGTGTACTACGGAATGACGCCTGCGGATTACCGCGCACTCAACCTGAAGCCCCCGGTAACCGGGGGCTTCATGTGAGCGTTATTGCACTTTCTTCGCTGCGATGAAGTAGAACAGTACCAATCCCACACCACCGAACGTTGCAATCAATCCGGGAATGATTCCGTCATTAAAAATGTAATTCTCACGCAACCAGATGCCCAACATGATGGCGATGCCGACACAAATAAGGACCATGCCCCACTTGAGAGCAAAGAGAGGGTTTGCCTTCAGCGTTTGGCGTTCGTAGAGTGATTTGATTTCTTCCGCCTTCAAACCTTTCTCGATCATACTTACCCTTTCACGATGCCGTGTAAGAATGAATGAGCCCCATATAGCGCCCATAGTGAGAAAGAAAACGATTGGTATAAGAACTTCTGAACCCTGCATAGTGTGCTCCTTCGTTGTTGGTGATGTTAGTTGGTTTACAGGCTTAGACTGCAGAGAATGAATTCAGGTTTCAGTTTGGTTTGTTTTGAAACTTCTTCCGGCTTTTTGATGTCTAACAAAGTATCAAAACCATCAGGGTAACTCATGCTACGCAAAACCAAAAAGTCCCCTCTGTGTGAAAGGCTGTGCGTATGAGAGAGGGGATTTAGGGGTGTGTAACAATACTGAACAGAACCCAAGAATTCGGGCAATGGACACACCCCTAACCCCTCTCGCCATCGCAGCACTCCTTCGCACAGAGGGGAATGCCTCACTAAACCACCGCGTGTGTGTAACATGAGAGAGTCAGCGATCCAAAGCGATAATGACATTATAGCACAGATTCGCTCCGGCGATGCGCGCAAGTATTCTCTCATTGTGGATCGCCATAAGAATCAGGCGTACGCGCTTGCGTTCCGCCTTGTGGGGGAGAAGAGAGAGGCTGAGGAACTTGTGCAGGATGGATTCGTCCGTGCATTCCGCAGCCTTGATCAATTCCGTGGCGATGCGAAGTTCAGCACGTGGTTGTACCGTATTGTATATAATCTTTGCATGACCAGAGTAACGCGGAGAAGGGTGCGTCCGGACAGCGTTGACATCCATGAGGAAATGCTGGACAATGTATTTGTCGATGAAGAAGAGGGGCCGGATGAACGCATGGAGAGTGATGAATACAATAGAATCGTTGCAGAAGAGATTCAACATCTGCCGGAAAAGTTTAAATCGGCCGTGACGTTGTTTTATCTGCAGGAAATGAGTTACGAAGAAATGTCAACCGTGTTGAATCTTCCCATCGGTACTGTGAAAACAAATTTGTTCAGAGGAAGAAATCTTTTGCGTGAACGGGTCTTGTTAAGATTGAAAGGAGAGTTAGTATGAACGGTGAACATCTCACCAACGAGCAACTTCAATCGGTTATCGACGGAATGTTGCCGCGGGATGAAGCGACATCTGTTACGGCACATCTTGGTATTTGTCAACGCTGCCGCAATGCCTCCGCAGCGCTTCAGCGATTGGATGCGACGCTGAAGAATCTGCCGGCTACCGATCTTGGAGCTGACTTTACCCGCAATGTTCTCACGCGGTTGGATATCGTACAAAAATCGTCCGTGCTTTTCAGGGTCGTCGAGAATCTATCTTACGTTTTCGGGATGATGCTTGTGTTGGGCGTTATGCTTGCGGTGTTTGTGCTAACGGGTGTTATTGATTCTTCACAGGTTTCAAACACGCAGACCTGGTTAAATAATGCCGGCAGTGCCGTAGGCGAAACTACTTCCCATGTTGTCGCATTATTTGCCGCTGCGCTTCAGTCGTATCTGCCGTTTATTTTCGGGAACGGAAACCTCAAGATTGCCGTGATGGGGACAGCTGCAGTAGGAATGCTCGTAGTGTTGGATAAGTTCTTGAAGAGAAGAATGCTTCGGTGATACGAGAGGGATTTTATTTTGCTGCGCTCAGGTATTTAACTTCTTCTTTTCCAATCATCTCAGCCCAATGAACTGTATTCTTTGGCAAATCGATTCGGTCGCCGGGCTTGAGAATCCACTGGCCGCGTTCCGTTCCGAGTTTCATTTGTCCCTGTACAATGACAATGAAATCGTCAAAGTCATGTTTGTGCCTGCCGTATTTCGTTCCGCCGGAATCGGAGTATAATTCCCATTCGAGTCCCACACTCTTAAGAATACCAGTCAGCTCTTCAAGTGTTGGTTTTTTTTCTTTTGAAATGTGAACAACATCCAATATGGGCTTCATCTTCAGTTTCGTACCAGAAGTTGTGATGCCGTTACTTTACCGGCAGTCGGTGTACCTGCCAGGCATTGCTCGTAGTACGTTTCGTACTGGTTTACAATTTTGTGCACATCGAAATACTCGACTGCGCGGGTGCGGGCCGCACGGGCAAACATTTTGTGTTTGGCTTCGTTGCTCAATAATTCAATTGCATATCGAGCCATCCGATCGATGTCCCCGATTTCGGCAATGTACCCGGTTTCGCCGTGCACCTGAAGCTCCGGCAATCCGCCAACACTCGACGAAATTACTGGGACTTCACATGACATTGCCTCCAATGCCGAAAGACCGAAGCTTTCCGATTGGCTCGGCATTAAAAACAAATCGGCTGCGGAAAGAATCGGAACCAACTCAAGTTGCTTTCCCAGGAACTTTACCTGCCGGTGAAGTCCCAATTCCCGGACCAGCATTTCGCAGGCGGATCGATCCGGCCCATCGCCGACAAGAATCAGCGTTGATGGGATTTTCTGCTGCACCTGATTAAAGATCCGTATTACATCCTGCACACGCTTCACGGCACGGAAGTTCGAGATATGGACGAGGATTTTTTCTCCTTTCGGAGCGAACTTTCCGCATACTTCCTCGCATGCAATGCGCTTGTATTTTTCTGTATCGACAAAATTCGGAATGACGGTGATATCCTTTTCAATTCCGAAGTTGGTCAATGTCTTTTCGCGAAGGAATCGTGAGACTGCCGTGACACCATCACTCCGCTCAATGCTGAACTTCATCACCGGAAGAAAGCTTGGTTCCAACCCCACGAGCGTAATATCGGTACCGTGCAAAGTCGTTACAACCTTCAGCCCGTTATTAAGAATCTCCCGTGCGAGAAATGCGCTTGTTGCATGGGGGATTGCATAATGAGCATGTATCAGATCAAGCTTCTCGAAGCGGGCAACCTCAACCATTTTGCTTGCGAGTGCGGGTGTGTAGAGAGGGAATTCAAACACAGGATACGTAGCCATTTCCACTTCATGGTAGAAAATATTTCCCATGTAGCCGGTCAGCCGCATCGGCAACGCATAGCTGATAAAATGGATCTGATGACCCTTGTCAGCAAGGGCTTTGCCCAGTTCCGTTGCAACAACGCCGCTTCCGCCGTAGGTGGGATAGCAGACAATTCCGATTTTCATAAGAGATAAATTCCTTCGACACTGTGTGACGATGAAGATAGCAACCGAAGCCCTCATCTGCAAGAAATACTTTTCCTGAGTAGTGTCTCAGTTTGGCCCTGTGATTCCCGCGCGTTGTTAGCGGCCTGCCTGCCGCTGTTACCGAATTACTGAAATAGTACACTGCCGGCAGGCAGGGAATCCAGTCAAAGATTTTCTCATTTCTGGATTCCCGATGGAATGACAATTCTTGGCGGACAAACATTCGGCAACAAATTCTTTTTAGTAACTCTTCGAAAGCCGGTATATCAAAATGAGACACTACCTTTTCTTGCCCTCTTTGTGTCTGTTTGACAAAGGATTTATCTTGAACCGATGAAAGACGAGTACAAGACCATACAAACCGAGTTTCGGGACGAAGCAAAAGTACAAGGCTCACGTTTCATTGCAACGGTGTCACCGGTTTCAAGCAAGATTGAAGCCGACGTGTTTCTGGAAAGAATCAGAAGAGAATTTTGGAACGCAACGCACAACTGTTTCGCGTACCGTCTTGGAATGACGGATGATGTGTTTCGGTTCAATGATGATGGCGAGCCCGGTGGCAGCGCGGGAAAACCCATCCTGTCAGCAATAGATAAATTTGAACTAACCGACACTATCGTCGTCGTAACCAGATACTTTGGAGGAACAAAGCTCGGCGTCGGGGGATTGATCAGAGCGTATGGGGGATTGGCAGAGCGGGCGTTAGCAAAAGTGGAAAAGGTGGTCAGATTCAAAACGGAAATCGTGCAAGCGACTTTTCCTCATACACACATCGGCAGTGTTATGCATGTAATAACCAAGATGGGAGTGAAGATTGTGGATACAATCTACGATGAAGAAGTGCATGCGAGGCTGGAAGTTCGGTTGACGAAAACTGAGGAGTTGAAGCGATCACTCATCGAACACACAAATGGAAATATTTTGATTCAATGATCTGCAGCAGAGTTTAATGTCGTGTCTCTTTCTTGTCGGATGAGTAATGCATTATATCCCGCACTAGTTTGATTGTGCTGACGTTAAACAACATGCATGGAACAATTCTTCCTCTGCCGCAAGCCGGGATTTACTACTACTTCAACTGAGCTTTACTTCTTCTTTTGCTTCAGAAGTTCCTGAATCGCTTCCAGTTCCAGAATCACCGGCTCATCTTTTTTTCTTCCGGCGAATTTCTTGGCCTTCGTTAACGATGCAATATCAAGCACGAAGAAGCGTGTGCCCATTGCATCAAC
>JBBRUI010000115.1:0-12630 GCA_038247945.1 Bacteroidota bacterium
CATCAACCATAATCGTAACGAGCTTCTGCTGCCAAAGAGCGAACAGATTTTCAAGGAACGGTACAAGAAAGGCGACAGCATTCGCGCAGTGATCAAGGAAGTCAGAAAGAATTCCGGCAACCCCGTGGTTATTGTTTCACGTGCCGATTCAAAATTCCTTGAAAAATTATTCGAGATGGAAATCCCTGAGATATACGATGGAATCATCGAGATCAAACGGATTGCCCGCGAACCCGGCGAACGGGCAAAGGTTGCCGTGGAATCGCACGACGATCGCATCGACGCAGTCGGTGCTTGCGTGGGAATGAAAGGCGTCCGTATTCATACTATTGTCCGTGAATTGAATAATGAGAACATCGACGTCATTAACTTCAGCGATCAGTCGCTCGTCTTTATCCAGCGTTCGCTTGCTCCCGCCAAACTGAAAAGCATCGAGATTGACGAAGCAAACAAGGCAGCCAACATCGTTGTTGCCGCCGATCAGGTGTCGCTTGCCATTGGTCGCAACGGACAGAATATCCGGCTTGCATCGAAGCTCACAGGTTACGAACTCAATCTGATAAAAGAAGGCGGAGAAGACGAGTATGATATCGAGCTTGTGGACTTTAAGGAGGAGTTGGGCGAAGAGTTGTATCTGAAGCTGATCGAGAAGGGTCTCGAAACTGCTAAAGACGTTATCACTGCGAAGTTTGATACGTTGTTGGAGATTGAAGGCTTGACTGAAGATAAGATCAAAGAAATCCGCACGATGATGCAGCGGGATCTTGATGAAGCTGAAGTCGAGGATGAAGATGAGGACGAAGAGGAGGAAGAAGAAGAGGAGGAGGTGACGGCAGCGGCGCCCGTTGAGGATTCGAACGACGTGCCCGTTGAGGATTCGAAAAACGAGGACCCCCCCCCGGCTACACCCGCGCAGGAACCGAAATCGGAGGAGTCAACGGAAGAAAAATAGTCGCAAGCTGATTTCAACCGATGAAGCTCCTAACTAAAGGGATTGAATGTCCGAAACTGTAGAAAAGCAAAAAAAGATTTACAAGGTTGCGACCGAACTCAACTTGTCGCATGAAACTGTCGTTGACTTCCTGAAGAAGAAGGGATATGAGGTGAAGAGCCACATGTCCGCCGTTGACGATGATATGATGCGCGATATTCTTGTTCACTTCAAAAAGGAAAAGGATGTCGCTGAGAAACATCAGCGCAAAGTAGCGGAGATCCGGGAGAGTAAGAAGAAAGTTGAAAGGAAAGAGGAACATGTCGAGCCGGTAGCTGTACATGCACCTCTTCTCCAGCGGGAAGTCGTTCCGCAGGCTATTGTAGTTGAAGAAACGAAGCATGAAGAGACTCTGCCCGCAGAGCATGTAGACGAACAGCCCGAACTCGTTCCGGTCGAGGAAGCAGTAGATGTTCCAGAGGAAGGTGCCGTCGTAACCGAAACAGGCAAAATTCCGGAGAAGGAGTATGTTTCTCCTTTAGAGAAAGAACGCCGACAGAAAACCGGGTTGACTGTGAAGGGACGGATTGACCTCACCCCGCCAGCATCGAAGCGGCCTGTGCGCGGAAAACCTTCAGACAAAATTGCTGAGAAGCCGGTTGTGCCCGCGGCGGCGCCGACCGAAGGCGACGAAGCTGAACACAAGAAGAAAAAGAAGAAGCGTAAAGTTAAGGGTGGCGAAGCACCGGAAACAGCCGTTGTTGAAGTAGACCCGCTCGACCGAAAGAAGAAAAAGAAAAAGAAGTTGCGTCATAAGGAAATCGACCAGGCGGAAGTGAAGGATGCGATCCGCAGAACGTTTGCGGCCATGGACGATGCACCCGTAGGCGGCAGGGCGGCAACACGCAAGAGAAAACGAAAGGAACGTGAGGAAGAAGAACAACGAATTCAGGAAGAAGCCCAGCGCGACGCGGGAAAACTCCGCGTAACGGAATTTCTTTCGGTGAACGATCTTGCAAACCTGATGGGTGTGAACGTTGCCGACGTTATCAAGAAGTGTATGGAACTTGGCATCATGGTGTCCATCAACCAGCGCCTCGACAAGGATACGATTACACTGGTTGCCGATGAATTTGGATTCGAGATCAGCTTCTACGAGGAAGTAACAGAAGAAGAAATTCTTGAAGACACAGAAGATTCTCCCGAGAGTCTGACGCGGCGTCCGCCGGTGGTTACAATCATGGGCCACGTCGATCATGGTAAGACTTCGCTGCTCGATTATATCCGCCGCGCAAATGTTGTGGCGGGCGAGTCAGGTGGAATTACGCAGCACATCGGCGCGTACGAAGTTACGACGGCAAGCGGGAACCAAATTACATTCCTCGATACGCCAGGTCACGAAGCGTTTACTGCTATGCGAGCCCGCGGCGCGAAGATTACTGACATCGTGGTGCTTGTTGTTGCGGCGGATGACAGCGTGATGCCGCAGACTCTGGAAGCGATAAGTCACGCCCAGGCGGCGGCAGTTCCAATCGTTATCGCGATGAACAAAACAGATAAGCCCGATTCAAACCCTGACCGAATCCGTCAACAGTTGGCGGAGAAGAATATCCTGGTTGAGGAATGGGGCGGGAAATATCAGGCCGTTGAACTTTCCGCGAAGACCGGAAAAAATGTTGATGTGCTTCTCGAAAAGCTTGCACTCGAAGCGGACGTGCTGGATCTGAAAGCAAATGCCAACCGGGATGCGCGGGGCACCATCATCGAAGCGCAACTTGACAAGGGAAAAGGAATCACCGCAACCGTTCTGGTCCAGAAGGGGACACTGCGTATCGGCGATCCGTTTCTTGCGGGTATCTATTCCGGAAAAGTTCGCGCAATGTACGATGAGCGCGGTAAACGTGTTGAAGCAGCAGGCCCGTCAACTCCCGTGCAGCTCACGGGGCTCGATGGTTTTCCGCAGGCGGGCGATACGTTTGTTGCCATGGCATCCGATCGTGTTGCACGCGAAATCAGTTTACGCCGCCAGCAGTTGAAGCGTGAACAGGACTTCCGTCAAATCCGACTTGTAACACTCGATGATATTTCTCAGCAGATTAAAGAAGGACAAGTCAAAGAGTTGAACGTCATCGTAAAAGGCGACGTGGATGGTTCGGTCGAAGCGTTGTCCGATTCGTTGATGAAGATCGACCATAAAGAAGTGAAGGTGAAAGTAATTCACAAAGGTGTTGGTACGATTTCGGAGTCGGACATTATTCTCTCCGCCGCATCGAGTGCCGTCATTATCGGTTTCCGTGTACGTCCGAATTTGAACGCACGCCGTCTTGCGGAAAAAGAAAAAGTCGACATTCGCACGTACAACATTATCTACGATGCAATAAACGATGTACGCCAGGCGCTCGAAGGTTTGCTCGCGCCGGAATCGAAAGAAGAAATCACGGCAACAATCGACGTGCGTGAAGTCTTCAAAGTCCCAAAGATCGGCAACATTGCCGGCGCGTATGTCCAGGATGGAAAGATTGTCCGCAACAACAGAGTCCGGCTTGTCCGTGATGGTATCCAGGTATTTGAAGGCGGACTTACATCATTGAAAAGATTCAAGGAAGATGTCAGGGAAGTCGAGGCTGGGTTTGAATGTGGTATCGGGCTGGAAGGATTCAACGATATCAAAGTTGGCGATACCATCGAGGCATTCAAGATTGTTGAGACGAAACGGAAATTGTAATGTCAATCAGAACCGAGCGCGTTGCGTCGCTGATCAAAGAAGAGATCGGCGCAATCATTCTGCGTGAATACAGTAGTACAGCGTATGGCTTCATCACGGTAACGGATGTGAATATGTCTCCCGATCTGAAGAATGCCAGAATTTATTTCAGCATCTTCGGTTCGCCGGAAAAGCAAAAGCTGACGATGGAGATGTTGAACGACGAGAAGCAGCATATACGCGGAGAGGTTGCGCATAGTGTGCAGTTGAAATTTGTTCCGGCCCTGCACTTCTTTCACGACACGACAATGGATGAAGCGGATAAAATTAATCGGCTTCTCAGTAAAATCCATAAAAACGAATCTGATGAAACCGGCTCACAGTCATGAGTTCAACGTTCACGAGGGTGTTGTTTTCCTTGTGCGAAAGCCTCTTGATTGGACATCATTCGACGTGGTGAATAAGATGCGAAGCATTTTTCATATTGAGAAAATCGGGCATGCCGGCACGTTGGACAGAAATGCATCGGGCTTATTGATTATCTGTACTGGAAAGAAAACCAAAGAAATCTCTTCCATCCAGCAATCTGAAAAAGAATATGACGTCACGATGCGGCTTGGCGAGCGCACAGAGAGTTACGATGCAGATACGCCGGTGATAGAAAGGAAAGACATCTCGTCGTTATCAGAGCGGAAAATTGAATCGGTTGTCAGCACGTTCGTTGGATGGCGAAGCCAAATGCCGCCCATGTGGTCGGCCGGCAAAGTCGCAGGCAGACGGCTCCACGCATACGCGAGGGAAGGCACTGAGGTAGAACGAACACCGCGTGAGGGTTTCATAAAGTCGATTGACATCCAGGATATAACGTTGCCCGATGTTGAAATGACGGTTGTATGTTCAAAAGGAATGTATGTCCGTTCGCTTGTACACGATATCGGAAATGAACTTGGCGTCGGAGCGCATGTCGTTTCGTTGACGCGTTCACGCATCGGGGAATTTCGTTTGGCGGACGCAGTAACGCTTGATGAACTGATCCAAAAAGTTTATCGCAACTAAGTCACCATGATTGTTGTACGTTCCATCGACGAACTGAAGCGGGAAAAGAATTCCGTCGTTACAGTCGGGACGTTCGACGGTGTTCACCTGGCGCACCAGCAGATAGTACGGGAAGTTGTTCACCGTGCGAGGATGAAAGAGGGACGCAGCGTTGTTGTAACGTTCGATCCTCACCCGAAAGAAATAGTCGGCGATCAAACGAAACCGGTTGCGCTCCTGACAACACTGGAAGAACGGATCGAGTTGCTGCAAAAACAGTCGGTTGATCTTCTGCTGGTCATCGAATTTACGTTTGAGTTTTCCCGGTTGAAGTCGCATGAATTTTATGATCGCTATCTGGTGAAGGGGATCGGGGTCAACGAAGTGGTCGTCGGGTACGACCATATGTTCGGACGCAATCGTGAAGGCACCACGGAAGATCTTGTGCGTATGGGTCAGGAATTTGGTTTCTCCGTCATCGCGTTACAACAATATGTGGTCGATGGAGAAGTTGTCAGCAGCACTCGTGTGCGACAGGCAATTGAATTTGGTGACATCGGAGGGGCAAAGAAGTTTCTCGGATATGATTATCAACTGCAGGGAACGGTCGTACAAGGCGATGGCCGGGGAAGAACGATAGGATATCCGACGGCGAACATCGAGCCTGATTCATCGAAGAAACTCATCCCCGCAAAAGGCGTTTATCTGGTGGGTGTGCATCTGGGCGGGATGAAATATTTTGGTATGATGAATATCGGGATGCGGCCGACGGTGACTGAAGGGATGCAACAAACTATAGAAGTCCACCTGTTCAATTTCGATCAGGATATTTACGGGCGGCGCCCGGTGATTTCGTTTCTCAAACGATTGAGGGATGAACAGAAATTTGCGTCGTTGCAGGATTTGGTAAGCCAACTGGGCGCGGACAAAGCGACGTCGCTCAGATATTTATCTGAATATGTTCACGAATAACAACAAACAAAAACTGAGGAGTTTTTCATGGCATTAACAAAAGATATAAAGGCGGACATCATTAAGAAGTTCGGAAAGACCGCACAGGATACAGGTGTGCCGGAAGTACAAATCGCCCTTCTCACGGCGCGCATTAACGATCTCGCCCCGCACTTTGAGAAATTCAAGAAGGACCATCACTCGCGTGTCGGGTTGCTGCGCATGGTCGGCAAACGCCGCCGTCTACTCGATTACCTGCAGGAAAAAAATATTGAGCGATATCGGAAAGTGATTGTCGATCTGAACATCAGAAAATAATAGTGTTTCTCATTTAACAGAAAGCAGAATGCTGTATGAAAGTAACTCAAGAGATTTCGATCGGCGGAAAAACATTTTCCCTCGAGACCGGCCGGTTTGCCAAGCAAGCCGATGGCGCAGTAATGGCGCGGTACGGAGACACGATGGTACTGGCAACAGTTGTTGCCGCGAAGCAGGCGAAGGAAGGGCTGGACTACTTTCCGCTGCAAGTTGAATACCGCGAAAAAGCTGCTTCAGCGGGCAAAATCCCCGGCGGCTTCTTCAAACGTGAGGCACGGCCTTCGGAAAAGGAAATTCTTTCCTCACGACTTATCGACCGCCCCATCCGTCCCATGTTTCCCGATTGGTTCCGGTGCGAAACTCAGGTTATCGTCACGGTGTATTCTTCCGACCAGGAACATGACGGCGATATTGTTGGAGCAGTTGCCGCCTCTGCCGCGTTAGCGCTTTCGGATATTCCGTTCGAAGGGCCGACCGGGGAAGTTCGTGTCGGACGCATCGACGGACAGTTTGTTATCAATCCAACATTCACCGATTTGAAAAAGAGCGATATGGATGTAACGGTCGCCGGAACGAGCGACTCCATATTAATGGTTGAAGGCGAAGCAAAAGAAATCTCTGAACAAGACATGCTCGCCGCGCTTGAATTTGGGCACAGCCATATCAAACAACTCTGTGCATTGCAGCTCGAGCTGGTAAAGCAGGCAGGCCGCCCGAAACGTACGCCGCCGGAAGCAACCGGGAATACTGAGTTGCAGAATGCCATTAAGGAATTTGTTGGCGATAGAATAACGATGCTGGCAAAAACACCGCTGTTGAAGGAAGAACGCGCTGCACGCACTCAATCTATTTACGATGAAACACAAACTGCTCTTGCGGAAAAGTTTCCGGAACAGGTGAAAGCCATCGCCGAAGTAGTGCATCATATGGAATACGTTGAGATGCGCGAAATGATTTTGAAGGATGGAAAACGCCTCGACGGCCGCGGGCTTACGGAGATACGTCCGATTGTGATTGAAGTCGGTGTACTTCCGCGTACGCATGGTTCGGCGCTCTTCCAACGCGGCGAAACGCAAAGCTTGACAACGCTGACACTAGGCACGAAGCTCGACGAGCAGGTAATTGATGGGTTGCTGCCCGACAGTACGAAGCGCTTCATGCTGCATTACAACTTCCCGCCGTTCTCCGTGGGCGAAGTCGGAAGGCTTGGAACAACCGGGCGCCGCGAAATCGGCCACGGAAATCTCGCAGAGCGCTCAATTAAAATGATGATGCCGGATGAAAAAGATTTTCCGTACACGGTCCGCATCGTCTCGGACATCCTTGAATCGAACGGCTCATCCTCCATGGCAACAGTCTGCGCGGGAACTCTCGCGTTGCTGGATGGCGGCGTGCCATTGAAAAAACCGGTTGCCGGAATTGCAATGGGTCTTGTGAAAGAAGGCGACCGCAATGCAATCCTCAGCGACATTCTCGGCAACGAGGATCATCTCGGCGATATGGATTTCAAAGTTGCAGGAACAACCGAAGGCATTACCGCATTCCAAATGGACATCAAGATCCGCGGTATTTCATTGGAGATCATGCGGAAGGCTCTCGAGCAAGCAAAGGCCGGAAGAATGCATATCCTCGGAAAAATGACGGAAGCAATTTCAGCTCCGCGTGCTGACCTTTCCTCGTTTGCTCCACGCCTCACAACCTTGAAGATCCCGATTGATATGATCGGTGCGTTGATTGGTCCGGGCGGAAAAAATATCCGCCAGATCGTGAAGGATAGCGGCGCTGAAGTTAACATTGAAGATGATGGAACGGTTATCGTTGCGGCAACATCGAAAGAATCTGCGGACAAAGCCATCAGAGCAATCGGCCGGATCGCCGAAGTGCCGGAAGTGGGGAAAGTGTACAGAGCCAAGGTTGTGAAGGTAATGGACTTCGGCGCATTCGTTGAGTTCCTTCCCGGCAAAGAAGGCCTCGTCCACGTTTCTCAACTCGATACAAAGCGTGTCAACAAACCGTCCGACGTCGTGAAGGTGGGAGATGAATTCGATGTGAAGATCACCGACAAGGATGATCAGGGTCGCTGGAAGCTAAGCCGCAAAGCGTTGATGACGGAAGAAAAGAAAGAACCTGCAAAAACCGAAGCGTAGCTTGTTTGTTATGAAACCCCTTTTGCGTTGTCTCCTCCTGTTGGGGATGGCTTCACCGCCATCCCTTTTTTCTCAATATATGCAAGATAAGTTTGCTGCCGGTCTTCACGGTGGTCCGAATTTATGGATCAACGACATGAATGACCGCCGTGTCGGATTTGGCGGCGAGGCGTTCGTCCGTTACGGCACCGGCAAATATTTTTCCCCCGGCATTGTCGCGGATGTGGAGATTCTCAAAGGCGGACAGTTTCCACTTCAGCCTCCTCTGTTTCCTGTTAACTACCTCAAGGTAACTGCAATTTCATTTGCCGCAATGGGGTGGTTATTTCTCGCCCCCGAAAATAATTTTTCACCGTACGTGTACGCCGGGGCGGGTGTTACGCTTTATTCCCGCAAAGATGGGGGAGGCGCGGCTTTCCCCAATGATCAATTCGGCAAATCAAGTTCGCTCTATATTCCTTTCGGTGTTGGATTTGAAACATTTGTTTCAAAGAATAGTGCCGTGTCATTCGATCTTGGTTACCGTAGCCTGCACCAGCAAACGGAAAATGTTGCGACGGGTTCTCCGGATGGTTTCTTAACAACGAAGTTGGGATTCACCCTTTTCTTCGGATCGAATGAAGAAGATGATGACGATAACGATGGCTTGAGCAACGGCAAGGAAATGTCATTGAGTCTCGATCCCCTAAATCCCGACACAGACGGGGATGGCTTGACTGACGGCGATGAAATATTTAAATACAAAAGCGACCCGACGAAGATTGATACAGACGGAGATGGGCTGAAGGACGGCGACGAAATCTGGAGGTTCCGCACTGACCCGCTGCGTGCCGATTCCGATAAGGATGAGTTGAATGACGGAGATGAAGTGTTAGTTTATAATACTGATCCGCTGAAAGTCGATACGGACAAGGACGGACTTTCGGACGGCGAGGAGATATCCGCGCACCATACTGATCCGTTGAAGCCTGATACGGATGACGACGGATTGACGGACCCGAACGAGCTGTTCGGGTATAAGTCAGATCCACTCAACCCGGATACGGACGGTGGCGGCGTGAACGATGGGGCAGAAGTGAAACGCGGAACCAATCCGCTCCGACGTGAGGACGATAAAGTGAAAACGAATTCGTCACTCGCTTCTGATTTCTCGCTCCCGGCAAAAGGAATACGGTTTGAGCAGAATAGTTCGGGGTTCACTCCCGCCTCCGAGCGCTTTCTGGAGGACATTGCCGAAATGCTTTCGAAGAATCCGCAGATTGAAATTGAAATTCGGGGTTATACGGATGACAGAGGTTCGATGGAAAACAATTACAAGCTTTCTATGGATCGTGCGTCTGCAGTAAAACAATGGCTACAGAATCGCGGTATTGCGGAAAAGCGGATTAGTGCAAAAGGTTACGGACCCGAAAATCCATTGGCTTCGAACAGGACACCACGAGGACGCGAAAGAAATCGCAGGATTGAAATTATCGTACAGTAGCGGATTACAACTTCAACAACTGGTGTTTGAACGCCGCAATATCCAGCTCACCGCTTATCCACTTCACTAAGTCCAGCCCGTATTTATTCATGTAGTAGATTGGACTGATCTCCCGTTCCTGCAAGCTCCCATTCGGCAACAAACTATACGCAGCCTTTTCAATTTGACGGACTGCAACTTCATTGCGGCGTTTCTGAGCGGCAACGGATTTCTCCATGAGCACGCTCATATTGTTGTCTATTTTGGATTGAACATTTTCCAACGCAGCAATCAAGGTGGGGTCGATTTCCTTCAGACCGAACTTCATTTCATTCAGTGTGGACCGAATCGTCGCGTTTGCAGTGGCAAACATCTCGCTCAGCTTGATGGAGGAGATTTGTTCAGAGACTTTTGATGTCACGATATTCGGGTCATCCAGGAAATCGACAATGTCGAGCCCGTATTTTTCCATCGTGCGCAGAAGCCGTTCTTCAACGAACGATGCGCTTGCCCGCGGATAAACAATAGGCTGCGGAACGTTGAAATATTCATACACAGGTTTGAGTTGTGCATGATAGGCAACTTCGGATGGCCCGGCGATGTACGCAACGGTCGGCAGAATCATATCCTGGGCTACCGGCCTGAGAATAACGTTGGCGCTCAGTAGCTCGGGTTGCTCCTGCGCGATATGCAAGAGTTCTTCCGGTTGGATGAAATGCCTTGTTCCCTTAAGGCTGAAATCTTTTTCGCCTTCACGCGGCTGAATCAAATATCTTCCGCCTTTATGGAACATAAATAGGTTCAGCGATTTCGGTTTCACCTGCGCATGATAGCGTTCTTCAAGCTCCGCACTTTGCGCGATGACGATTTGCGTCGTCCGTGGAAATTCCTTGATCTCCTTCACGAAAAGCGGAGAGAGAATCTTCTTCAACTCCCGATTGTTCGGTGAAAGAAGGACAAGGCCGTAATCTGCAAACAACATATTCATCCACGAAGCGAAGGACTGGTTGAACGTCTTGCCAGCCGCGTACGCGGATTTAATCTCATTCAAGACAGGCGACGTGAACTCGCTCTGTTGCAAAGAAGATTCAAGCTGAGAGTACGTTTTATCGAGAGAACTGTTGAACTGCAACTCACCGATCGGGCCCAGGTTATGCTCGGGCATCTCGGCGCCGTGCAAATACTGAATCGTAGCAGGCTTGCCCTCAGCATCATAAGCAGCCACATTATTCATCTCGGCGAAATCATGGTCTTCGCCTTCCATCCAAAACACAGGGACGAAATCGTACGACGGGAACTTCGCCTTTAGCTTGTCAGCAAATTTGATTGCAGTAATTGTTTTGAACAATGTGTACAACGGCCCGCCAAACAACCCAACCTGCTGGCCGGTCACGACTGCAAATGTTGTCGGCTGTTCGAGCAGAGCAATGTTCTCCATTGTTTTGGAGGGAGAGCCGAACGCGGTGTTTTGTTCCCGGAGAACCCGGGTCAGTGTAACCCGATCAATCTGGCGCTGCGTCAACAATTTAATCATCTCTTCGTACGAACTGTTCTCACGGAAATTGTAGCGGAAAAACTTCTTTACTTCTTTAAAGTCGTAAATGTAATCGAAAAAAAGTTGTGAGAACCCTCCGGAAGTCGGAGGGAGCTGCCGGTAATCAATCCAATCCATGAGAGATTCTTTTCAGAGAGATGATTCGTTGAGTTGATGATGGAGGTAAGAAACGCTTTCCGTTCTTAAGCGGCAGAAATATAACGGTATGTTGACTTTATAGCAATGGATCACTATATTTTGCCACCGTTTAATACGGTTTGCATTACCATTCCCGAATTCCATTTCCGACTTAGAACACAACTGATCTTTCATTTCATGTTGAGCATCTTCTTTTCTTTCACCAGCTCTATCACCCCTGCGCAACGCAGTCGAAGTTCATCACAAGCAATTTATTTTCATTCAGCAATCGCACGTACACTCGGCGAAGGATTCTGACGAAACCTTCGCAAAGGAAGATTCATGGCAGATGAGAACGAAGTAACACCGACTTCAGAAGAAAAAAAAGAAGAAGCACCGCGCAAACCGCTTCCGCCAATATCATCGGCAAAGCCGGTTGGGGGAGCCGCTAAAGCACTGCCGCCAATCGGCTCAGCACGGCCGGCAGGCGGAGCGAAACCAACATTACCTCCGCTCTCATCAGCGAAACCCGTTGGCGCCGCTCCCGCCGCAAGACCGACACCACCAAGCGCACCACCATCTACACCTGCTACAGCAACAGCAGAAGCCACGGGTCCAGTTATTCCGACTCCCGCATCGCGTCCGGCGCCCGCTCCCAAAACTACAACTGAAGTCCGCAAAGTGCGACAAGACAAACCGCCTGAAGATGACCAAGGGATCTGGCGGATGAATAGGAAAAACTTTCTGAACGTCGCGGGATGGTTCGCGTTTATAGGGTTCCTTCTTACCGCAACCGTCGGCGCAATACGCTTGATGGTGCCCCGCGTGTTGTACGAAGCGCCTTCGGCATTCAAGGCGGGATTTCCCGAAGACTTTATTGTCGGAGAAGTAAACGAAAAGTACAAAGATGAATTCAGAGTATGGATTGTTCGTGAGACGGAGGGTTTTTACGCATTGTCAGCAATCTGCACGCATTTAGGTTGCACGCCGCGCTGGCTTGCAACCGAGCTTAAATTTAAATGTCCGTGTCATGGTAGCGGCTACAGCAAGGATGGAGTGAATTTCGAAGGTCCCACGCCACGACCCCTTGAGCGTTTAAAGATAACGCTTGCGGATGACGGACAGCTTCTTGTAGACCGGAACATCAAGTTTCTCTACGAGAAACAAGAATGGTCGAAGCCTGATGCGTTTCTGAAATACGCGTGACACAAGATTTTTTTCATATCTGAAAAATCCGAAGAAAGAATTAGCGCATGCTTGGCATTATCGATCAGATGAAAGCGAAGTTCGAGAAGACGGAAGTTTACAAATCCATTTTCCGGCACAACTACCAGGACACGCAGCGTAACCGTGCGCTGCAAATCGTCGACAACGTCTTTCTGCATCTGCATCCCATCCGCGTCACGCGCC
>JBBRUI010000116.1:0-12601 GCA_038247945.1 Bacteroidota bacterium
CGGGTTGAACGGGTTCGGATAGTTCTGAGAAAGCTCGAACGTTTCCGGAATTTCCGGAGTCGACTGTTCGCCGACCGCGGTAGTGATTGCGCCCGAGAAACCCGCAATGCCGCCGGTGGAGGTAACTGCCCATCCGGAAGTATTTGGCGAGTAGGTCACGAAGCTCAATCCGACATACGAGCCGGTTCCAACGTACGACGAGGCAAACGTTGCGCCGCGATCTGTACTTCTATAGATCGTGGTGCCGCGCGCGTACCAGAAATCTTTCTCTCCGGATCCTGCACAAGCAATCAGGAAGCCGGTGCCTGCAACCGTGACACTCGTCCAGGTTGCACCGCCGTTGGTCGATCGTGCGACACCACTTGCGGCAGAGCCTGTCGCGACGCCGTATTGTGTATCATTAAACCATACGTTGCTTGTTGCCGGGAATGGAGCCACGCCGGAAGACCATGTAGCGCCACCATCGGTCGAACGGTAAATTCGCCCGCCGACACCGCTGTTAAACCATATGTAATTGGAACCAACGGAGCACAAACCATTCTGCGTACCAGCCTCGCTGGCTACTTGCGCAGGTTCAGTTGCAATGCGCGCCCAGCTTGTGCCGCCATTTGTCGTTTTCACAATGGTCCACTTGTTTGTGACCGGATCGCCAACCGCGATACCGTTATTGGCGTCAAACATCTTTATGGCATCGATGAAACCGGCCACTTGAGTGTAGACAGTATCCCAACTCGTCCCGCCGTTGGTTGTTCGGAAGATATATGTTGCGCCCGGGCTTGTTGTAACAAACGCTGTGTTTGCGCTGACTGCATCAACGTTATAAATATCAGCAACACCGATGTTGCCGCCGCCAACTGATGTCCAGGCTGCGCCGCCGTTCGTTGTTCGCAATACCTTTCCTCCTGCACCAGCCGCCCATGCAACACCGGGTCCAACTGCCTTTACGGAATACAAGTATGTAGCTAAACCGGAGGTTTGTGCATTCCATCCGGCCGCCGGAGGCGTTGACCGACGGAAGAGCATTACACTGAATGTATCACGGCTTGAAACAACCGGGTTCGGTGTATCCTTTGCAAGAACAGTCCACCGGAAATCGAGAACGTCGTTGGTTCCGAGATACGTCATCATCTGGGCGCCTGTCCGGGTAATCACTGAGTCTGCGCCGGCATTGTTCGAAAGCACGCCTGCGAATGCGACAGGTTTAAATTGATACACGATTGGATCGTTGTTGAAGTCGATAGTTCTGCGCCATGTAAAGTTATAGCTTGCAGTCGTATCGATAACAATCGTCGATCCGTTTGCCGGTGTTAGCAAGCGGAAATTGCTGCTCGGTGGAGCGTTGATCGGGGTGAAGTCCGAGACAAAGAACGGTGTAATCTGGTATCCGTCCGTGTGAGTTGTCGTTGCACTGGTAAACTGCGTGCCAATACCATTCAACCGAACAGGCCACACTGGATACGGGCTGCCATCGACTTCCGTATCGCTATCGATGCGGAGGCCGGTAGTGTCCTGACCGTTCCAAATATTTAAGGTTGCGCTTGAACCTGTTGCGGGCCATTGTGCCGACGTGAAGCCGGCCGGATGCGCAACATTGAATTGTATCAGGCGGCTTTCATACGTTTCAGGATCAGCCTTGTACTGCCCGATAGTAAGTGGAATCGGCGTAAGGACATTACCTGAATCAAGAATCGTGATGTCATTGGCAAGGTTGCCGGGACTGATTTCCGTCGTTCCCCGGAAGTACGCGATCGCCCCAATAACCTGAACACGATAGCCCGGACGCAAAGTGGGCGCGTTGAGAAGGCCGAACTGGAACAGGTGAATTCCGGCCGTGGCATCCTGCATAAAGTAGCCAAGGTTTGTCGTTTGGATGTTCGTCGAATTGATGATACCAATTACTTTCACTGTATCACCAAGACGGTCGGGCTGGCGGTTGCCATCGGCATCAACGCGCGCTTCGGCGATAGTCAACAGAATAGGCGCAATACCCGAGGCGGTGACAGTAACCTGGCTGAACGATGTGTATGTGTATGAGTTCGCTCCGCCCGGAGGAGAAACAAGAACAACTTGCTCGTTTGAGTTCTCAAAATAAATAATATTGCCTAACACGTCTGTGGCAACGGCGCTGCGCGCGGAAGAGCAGTTATTATCGGGATCCGCCCAGGCTACCGAGCGAGTTGGCGATGTCGCGGCAAGATTTGTATATGCGTAGATGCCGCTGGAGAATGTATTCGGAGCGCCGAGATCGGAGTTCATATAGAGAATGTCATCCGTTGCTGCTGCGGTTGCGCCGTCATCCATCGCAAGAGTAACCGGGTCGCCATCGGGGATGCGCGACGACCAAACTGTATCGGCCAGCGTCTTGGGTAATACGCCCGTCGAAAGATTGAACTTCAAGAGGCCACGCGACGGTGCGGGGAAAGGCGTAAGTGCGGAATCTGCGCGGTACAAAACGTAGAGAGAATTATCTTGTCCCACTTCTGCATCCCAGAACACCATTCGTTTGTTCGGGGTAACGCGCGCAAGCGGCGTCGGTACGATCGTGTTGAAGTTCTGTAAACCGATTGGAATTCTAAATATGGTGCTGTCTCCCGTAACGTAGAGAATCTTGCCGGCACCTGTTCCACGAACATCCAATGACTGGATACGCATACCGTATGCGCTTGAATCGAACAACGCCACATTCATCGTGTCCAGATGATAGCGATAAATCCTGCGCGCTGTCAGTCCGATCAAGTACACATATCCATCCTGATCGGGGAGAGTTGCATAGCGGACATCACTCGGTCCGACCGGCACACCTGTACTCGTCAGAAACGCCGAATCAGGAACATTGCCCCACTGCTGTCCTGAAGAGGCATGTCGACCAACACCTGTTACGTATCCTCCGTTACTCGCAGTGTAAATAAAACCAAACCAGCGAAGAGCCGGGTTGTTCACGCTGCCGACTCCACGTGTGAAGATAGCAGGTGTGCTCAAATGGTATTCCGTATAGGTCGCAAAGCCGCGATGGTAGGCAACGATCTGCGCTTTGTAGGCCGCCGCGGGCGCAGGTGTGTTGGCGTTATTGCTTCCGTTCCACGTAATCGAATTGTCTCCTCCTGCAAGTGCAGATTTCCGTAACGTCTTCACCGCCGGTCCGCCTGCTGCCGGTACGATGTTGACCACAACAGAATCTGCGGCATGGTTGAGTATAAACCGGATTGTCATACCTGATCTGTCTGCAAAGCTACCGTCAAACGGTGCTGTCGTGCCTTCCTGTGTAAAGCGGACGTGCGAAGCGTACACTTTTGCTTCACTGCGTTCTACAAAGGAGAGGGACAGCACAGCAAGAAGAGTGAGTAACAGCATTGTACGCATTGCCTTCATGTGTGCCTCCAATTGTGTTTTGTATTATGTAGTTGATTAGGAAAGAAGATTGACCGGGTTTTCCCTCTTATCGCAAAGGCTGCGATAAGATAACTGCATTCAATTTAGACAATTCAAACGTAAAAGCAACTTGAATTCACTGTGTAATCAAACTTAGGACGGAGGAACTTGTAGGGATAATCTTGTTACTCTAAAAAGATTGTGCCAAAATCACCGGATTCACATCCTTGTCCACGTAAGTCCATCCGGATTATGTCTCCTGCAGATGCATCAAAGCTACCTAGACTCTGCGCAGAATTGAATGCCCCAGAAAGGACGTCTGTGTTATTCCTGCTCACGTTATAATAGTAAATGTGACTCGAACCAGATATTGAAGAACCTACGTTAAAACTACCTTGAGGTGGGCCCCCGTGACTAATGACATCTCCGGAAGTGATTTGATACAGCACGTAATCACCGTTGGTATTGAAGCAGGGCACACTTTTCGACGCGAGAGGTCCGTCTGATAATGCCACTACGCAAAATAGAAAAATGAACAATTGGATTGCCACCAATCGAAAAAATGACCTTTTCATGTGAGCCTCCATTAAGATTAATGCATTTTGTATTTAGTTCACTCCGTCCATCGTGAGGTTAAACAAAACCGCCATCAATGGCAATAAGCGTTCAATAAATCATCTCTCAAGTATCACTATCAATCTTCTTGACATAGTTACAGTGATTTGGTAGATTCACTTGGTCATTTGCTGCACTTACCTGAATACTCTTCACGCCAGCTAACCAATCATTCCTGCACTAACATAGGAGTTAGGTATGAAAAATCTTTTACTCGCTTTGCTTTTTGGAGTCATTGCGGTAGTCACTGCTGATTCGCAGATTCGCCTCGCATCCAAGTATTCTTACCCATTACGCCCGAGTCCGACGACTACAAGAGATAGCATGCTGTATGAGTTGAAGAGCATCAGGTCGTGTGCATTCGCACTCGACGTGGACGGCGACAATAGGTCCGAAATTGCCATTACAAGTTACGGTGGAAGAGGAGGCATAGCTCTGCTCGAAGCCGTGGGAAATGATTCCATAGCTCTCAAATGGACATCGCCATCACTCCAAGCACTGACAACTCCTTCTACAAATGTCTCGCCCCGAATTGTAGTTTTTGGGGATCTAGATAACGACGGCAAAAAGGAAATCATCACGCAATCAAGCGGGTTGGGGATTGTGATTTTTGAATGGGATGGAGTGATAGGAAGTGATAACTACGGCACTCAACCTTCACAAATTATCGGCACTCCGTTTCTGACTAACATTTCAGGAAACGTCGAACAAATGGAGGTCTTAGATATCGACGGAGATGGTCAGAATGAATTGGTCGTCGCATATAACAGTTTGTTGAATGCAGATGATAACTATTACGTGATTAGTGCGGTAGGTGATTGGACTACAAACGACCCAGGCTTTTCCTCGTTCAATGTAGATTATGTTTTTAGGAGAACACAATCCGGTGCAGCTTTCGGTGTTTCAGGGGGAAATCCGGTGACCATGATTCCCGCAAATTTGGACGGCACAGGGAACAAAGAGTTAGTGCTTCATAATTGGAATTTGAAAAACCTGCTAGCTCCCATCAGAGTAACGGGGCCGAACACTTTCGTTTTGCCGGACTCAACCACGGGAAGGGCACATATCTTTCTTGGAACGACAGCATATGATGACGTCGCATTGTTTGGCGGCATGGCATACGATATCGACGGAGACGGGCGCGAAGAAGTTTATTTACCCACATATCCGGCTGCGGGAACAATCAATCTTGGCATCGTTCATATGATCTCGTACAACACGGGACAACCAATCACGACAATTGATAGTACGAATGTAACGCGCCTAAGCACAGGCGGTCTTGCCAACACAACATTCGGCTACGGATACGGCGACATAAATAATAACGGCAAGAAGGAAATATATGTTACCTCTGCGTATCCAGCGAACGTCGTCGCATTGGAATTCCAGGGCGGCGACAAACGCAATCCCGCAAACTGGACGTCCCGGCTTTTGTATAGAGGTGATACCACAATTTATACTGCCCTTACCTACCGGGATTCATCGGGAAGGAAAGATACAATCAGAACCATTGACCCGTCGTTCCCTTCCAAAATCTATGGCCGGGCTACCGATCTCGACCGCGACACGCGTGAAGATATTATTCTGCCGTTTCAGGCACTTAGCGACAGCGTTGCTGTGTTAAGTCTCGTATGGAATTCCGGCGCGAGCCGCTACGATACCGCCTCGAATACCAAACAGGTAAATCCCAAACGCTGGAGCCTGCGCGTCATCGAACGTGATCCTTCACTCGGTGTTGAAGCGAAGGACCTCACCGTGATATCGCCCGACGACTACAAGCTCAACCAGAATTATCCGAACCCATTCAACCCATCGACTACCATCTCATTCTTTCTCCCGATCCGTGATAAGATTTCGTTGAAGGTGTACGATGTGCTTGGTCGTGAAGTCCGCACGCTCATCAACAACGAGCAACGGGAATCCGGAACAGGCCGCATCGTGTGGGACGGACGGAATAACGCGGGGAAGGCCGCAGCATCGGGTACGTATTTCTACACACTCAAGTTTGGAAACTTCGACAAGACGAACAAGATGGTGCTACTCAAGTAAAAGTAGGTCGAATCTCCTCCGAAGGAGTCCTTCGGACAGATTCGACACGTAACAAAAAGCCCCGATAGAGAAATCTACCGGGGCTTTTCTTTCTCCGGAGTCGAAGGGATAGAGAAACAACGGAATTGCCACGAGCTTCTCCGAAGGGATGCCTTTGGCAAGCTCGTGGATTAGATTTCTGGAAAACCGGTGGGGTCAGGGCTGAAGCCCGAACTATTTTTTCGACATGAATCCACGACCTAAAGTGGCTGTGTGAAAATTGTCAATCCGTCCCGACTCTGTCGGGATCGGAATCCATTGAGGCGAATCCAGCACAATTCGATGGATGCTGAAACAAGTTCAGCATGACACGATGGATTTTCACACATGCTCTAAAGGTCGTGGCTATACTCTAAAACAAAAAGCCCCGTCGAAATCCGACGGGGCTTGATCTTCAAGTCGTTGTGAAAATATTATTCCGCTTCTACAATCCAATCCCCAAAGAAAAATACTGCACGTTTTTCAAACGGCCGTAATCGGAAAAACCGTAATCCAATTTGAATGTGACAGAGTTTTCAAGAGAGTAGTTCATACCGAGTCCCCAACTGAATCCTTGCTCGGAGTCCCTGAGGAATAGCGATTTGTACCCCGCGCGTGCGAACAACATTTCCCTCCAAGCCAACTCAATCCCGCTGTTCACGTATTCCGTGTTGTCATTCGGATGTGTTGCATCAACGGCGGTTGTAGCGCGGAAGTCCTCTGCGAGTTGGAGATCGTACGCAATGCCGATGCGGAAGGTAAGCGGCAAGTCATATTCGCCCGTGCGGTAGGTCGAGGGAATGTTATTCGGACCGCTTCCCACATTGCCGTTCGGGTCGTTGTTGAAAAACAGGTCCCGGCCGTCCAACTGCATTTTGGTTCCGAAGTTGGAAATTGCCGCGCCAAGAGTCAAGCCCGTTATTTCCGAGATGTACAGCGTTCCAAAATCCATTGCGAATGCGCTTGCGCTCTCGCTCCAGACTGCTTCACGCACGAACTTGGCATTGAAGCCGATGGAAAATCTCTCGGTAAGATTTCTTGCATAGCTTAGGCCGATGGCAAGCGAACTTGCGCTCCATCGCCGTCCGTCGCCTTCAGGGAATTCCACCGTGCGGACTAACTCTTCGGGCACACGCAACGAAATAAGAGAAAGCCCGAACGAGCCAAGGTCGCCGATTTGCAGCATGCCCGCCGCGAAATCATAATTGATATCTGCAATCCAATTTGCATGCGTGAATGTGAGTTCGCTGTTTTGCTGGATGCGCGACATTGCGGCGACGTTCCAATAGATCGCTGATATGTCCCGGTTGCTGGCGACCTGGGCACTGCCCATGCCGAGCGCCCGTGCACCCACGCCGATCTTGAGAAACTGTGCCGATGTCGTGCCGACTTTAGATGTGCTGCGGAAGAGTTGCGCGTGTGCAGACGAGAATGCGACGATTACCCCCAACACAATACAGCCGGCCTTTAAAGCTTGTGAAAAAATTGTCATTCCGAACTTGTTTCGGAATCTATTGAGGCGAATCGGACACAATTCAATGGATGCTGAAACAAGTTCAGCATGACACGGTTGATTTTCACACCGGCAGGACCTATCCCGCTGTACGGGATGCCGATAAGCGGCAAAGGTCGTGACAATTGCCGATAGGTAATTCGTTGTATCAAACAATTTCATAGTCGTCTCCTTATTTAATCAATGCGAGTCTGCCAATTTTTTCGCCGATGCCCGGCGCATCCACATGATAGATGTACACGCCGTACGCAAGCCGCTGCCCCTCGTTGGAGAGGACGTTCCAACGGGCGATGCTCGTATTGTCATCCTTCACAATTGTGTGAACCAATTCCCCCACCATCGTGTAGATGCGAATGGTACACTGCGGCGGCAGATTGCGGAACTGCAACTGGTTGTCGCCGCGAAGGTTTGACGTTGAGCCGGGGCCTTCCGTTCCGCTGAATGCGACGTAGGGATTCGGCACGACATAGATACGGCTGAGCAGAGAGTCTTTCTTTGTGGGATCAAACGTCACTGCTTTTGTGGTGAAGACGAACTTATCGCCTTTGGTGAAATTCTTCGTTGTCTTTGCTTCGTAGATGTTTCCCTCGGCGGGAAGGATCATTGGAGCGTTCGAGACTGAATCG
This sequence comes from Bacteroidota bacterium, assembly GCA_038247945.1. GTDB lineage: Bacteria > Bacteroidota > Ignavibacteria > UBA10030 > UBA6906 > CAADGV01. The sequence goes on from JBBRUI010000116.1 coordinate 8,191, forward strand.
AAAAACACGCTCATCATCAATGTCGTTGCACTGGGCGGACTGAACCTGGCGGGCGTAAGGAACGCGAGTTCCCTCCCCGGCCTCCAAACTGTATCTACGATAGAGCCGGAGACGATGATTTGCACCTTTGTCGTGTCGGTAATGTTCACGATACGGAAGGGGACAACCACCTTCCGTTGTAAGGACGTATTGCGCAATGTATCGCCGGGGAAAAGCCAACGGCCCTGCGCATCCCTGTCTGTTTTGTTCCAGATAATCTGGAGGTCCAGCGGTGCCGGCTTAAACAGGTTGTTGGGAAAGGAACGCGAGCGCCCGATACGTGCAACCAGATTGGTGTTATTCCTCAACCGCCATCCGCTTCTTGCCGAGTCCAGCCCCAGCACCTCGCCCTGCACGAAGAGCTTCAAGCCCTCAAACGCCGGATTGTCATCCTCGTTATTGACGCGATCACTGCCGAAGATAGCATAATACTGGTAGCGGATTTCAAATTCCTGTCCCCGCGGTAACGACCCGCTTGATGCACCGCGGATACGTCCGGCCGCCGCATCAAGGCGATAGTTGGATGCCGGTACGGTCGCTCCGGATGAGTTCACAACCGTAACGCTCGAAGGGACGAGATTGGAGCGTGAGAGAGGAACAAATGACGTATCCCGCGACGTAAACTTTTCGCTGAATGTTTTCTCCGCTTTCACATTGTAGAGAATCTTATTTCCCACGGAATCGAATTCTATTGTATAGGTTACATTATCCGGAACCGCGAGATCGTCCAGCACCTTAACTCTCATGCTGCCTGTTGCAATTCCGCTTACGCGTCGCACCGAATTATTCTCTGTTAATCCTGCCTTGCGCGAACCGCCGGCAAGAGGTCCGGGCGTTACAGCGACCGTGTTAAGGTCGAACGTAAATGTTCCGCTGATTGCATCCTGAAGAATGGCGGACTGTGATTCGGTGGGCGGAAGCTGGATGCCAAGAGAATCAAACCCGTGATCGTACGACGCCACAGAGTAGTAATATGTTTTTCCGTTCGTCACGGAGGAATCGATATACTCATGTACGAGTCCCGTGTTCGCGCCGAGATCATACTTGACTCCGCGGCCCAGATACTCCACAGGATGCAGTCCTTGCCACGTATTCACTACATCGAACTGTGCACGCTTGCCGTTCTGTTCAAACGCTTTACCGAGGAACGGAACGCCGTTCGCGTCGGTAATCGTGAAGACATCAGCGAATGTCGGGTCTTCGCTGCGATAAATCTTGTAGCCCTCGAAGTCGCGTGTGTTCGTGAGCGGATCAACACCCAGTTCTGCGAAATTGTCCCAGTACAACGTCACGCGCTTGTCACCGGCCACTGCCGTTAACTTCGGCTTCGTCGGCGGCTGTGCGAAGCGATAGTTAGCCTCCAATATGCGTTGCGATGTTTCTGAATTCAACAGCAAGTCTTGCAAATTGCTTCCCATAATCAATGCGACCGAGAAACGCTGCGTGCCTCCCGGCTCAAGCGGGAACGGACCGGAGCCGTACAGGAACGCGTTGTCGCCCGGCGTCGTGAACAGCGTCTGATTGAGGTCAATCGTATCTTCCGAAATCCACTGGAAGAACAGGGGATCGTTGTTGGGGAAATTCGGGTTGCCCCACGGGAATGCGCGGAAACTCGTCAACCCGATCTGGTCGGATTCATTCACATCGCGAATACCGAAGTTTGGCTCTGCAGTGATATTGTTGTTTACATCGCGTCCGATATCCGGCCTTCCGTTTCCTTCACCAAAATCTCCCGAATTGGGTACGCCGTCAAGTCCCACGTCATCGCGCTCAAGCGACCAGTCGCCGTTCTCGTCGCCCGACCAACGCGGTTTCGGCGAGCCGTAGAGACGCTTGTATTTGTTCGTGTCTGCAATACCAAAGTTCAATGGACGGGAAACACCATCAATAAAAACTCCCGCCTCGTTAAACGGACTTTCATCTACAATGCCGTCGTCATCGTCATCTTTGTTATTGATGGAATTAGTCGGCGATTCGAGAAACTTGAACCCAAAATAGCCGGTCGGCAAACCGCCGTCGCCGCGTCCGTCGACATCCCATGAATACATGATGTTGCGTGCTCGCTGGTTGACGGTGGAATCTTTCGGACCGTAGAAACCGTTCAGGTCATCATTGAAACTATTCGGTCCACCGACGTGCGGATCACCATACATGCCGAACCACACTTTGGGCAGAGTCTTCTGGCTCCGGTTCGTTACGCGGTAGACAAGAAAAATAATATCTTCTGCCAGCGGATTGTTGAATTGGAAGAAGCGACATTCCATTTCCAAACCGAGTCCGAGTTTTGTGGTGTCGCTTGGGAACGGACGATAGGAGGAAAACTCTCCATTCGTATAATCATCCATCACGAAATAGACTTCCTCGTCGGGCGCCGTCGCATCGTTTCCAAGAAACGAGGGCCATACATAGCGTCCGGCTCCGGAATTATAAAACGACTCAGGCCAGCTATGTGGCTTGCGTGTCAGGTCGCCGTTCACATCCTTGCGATGGCTCCATGCGGCAATGTCCGGTTGACTTGGCGCAGAGTAGCCCGCTTGCGGCAGCCAGCCCCATTTTAGTCCGCTCGGCGAATAGTCGCCTTGCGAGTTCAGCCACAAACCGTCATCAACAATACGGAGCGAGTCCCCGCGATTATTCACAACTTGCGCGGCAACCAGCGGTGCAAATTCGTAGCCGTAGCCGAGGCGCTGCCACACAAGGTCAGCCACGTTACCGAGCGTATTTGGTCGCGTGATAGAACCGTAGTTGTACACGCTTGTCGTAATCTTGTTTCCATTGATGATAAGGCTCTTGATTTCGCCGGGACTCCCCGCCAGATGATTCGGGTTCAAGCCGTTGATAATCTCCATGTACTCGTTCACCCTCCGTTTCGTTTCCGGCGACGCGGTTTTGGAGTTGAATTGCTGCCAGTCGATATCTCTATACTTCTGCAGCGACGGATGGTCCTTCAAGCTTGGCTTCTGTTGCGCGAGAGCGAACGCGGTCATCAAAAGAAAAAAGAGTACAAATTTCATTCTGTTCATAGATGTTCCCTTGTAGGTCATTAGCAGGCTGTGGAAAAACTCTTCTCAAATGTCATCTGCGTCAGGGTGAGCGAAGTCGAACCCTGTCATGTGCCTCAATTTCACGCTTCGACTCCGCTCAGCGTGACGATGATTTTTTTCAACACCCTATTAGAAAATAATCGAAGCCCCGATGCGTACGAGACGCGGGCTGCCAATATTACGCGGGTTCGCGTCAAGATTGTCCAGCACACTGTTTGAGATCAACCCGATGTCGCCCCGATTGATGCGACGGCGGATGTCCGCGTATTGGTTCGGGTTGAGTATGGAATTGATGTCATACAGGGCGCTGCCCGAACTTGCGTATACATCCAACTCGTTCTGTACATCGAAAAGGTTGTCCACCTGTACGAAGATGGAATATTTAAACGGGCCGAACTCGAAAAACTTTTCCGCTTTCAAATCAACATTCCATTGCAGCGGCTGCCGGTCGCTGTTTTGTGTGAACGTAATCGGCACAACGTTGGACGGAAATGCCGGCGTGTATGGCGTTCCTGTACGCACATAACCGAGGAGACTTACAGACCAGTCGCCTTGCTGGCTTAACGTGATGGTGGAAGTTATTGTATGGCTCCGGTCGAAGCTGAACGGCACAAGATACGTTTCGCTCAGTTGCCCGCGCTGCTCGTTGAAGAAGATTTCCGCCGCAGGTTCTGTTCTGTTGCCGTCGGCGATCTGGAATGTGTAATCAATCGTTGCCGAAAGAATATCATTCACGCTTCTTCGCTTGAGCAGCGAAATGCTGACACCGCGTGTGTTCGCATAGTTAAGATTGGTAAGAAGATTGTAAGGCTTGTCGCCGCGGGCAGTTTCAATGCGTTGCTGGACAATATAATTGTCCACGTCTTTATAGTAGCCCGTCACTTCAATTTTCAGATTCTCCGTCAGTCCCTGTTGCAAGCCAAGCTCGTATTGAATGCTTCGCTGCGGATTAACTTCCGGGTTGCCGAATGTCGGTGTCGTTCCCTGCGGTGCGCGGAAATTCGGGTTGGCGTATAAACTCGCAAGCGATCCGATCTGATAAAAATGTCCGTACGAAAAACGAATTGTTCCCTGGTCAGTAATCGGATACGAGACACTGAACCGCGGCGCGACCATGTGCTTGATGGTTGCTTTCGTGGCGCCATCGGCGTAAAAGCCCGCAGAGTCGCCGAGGAAATATTCATTACTGATGGCCGGATTGTAATTTGCGGCAGGATCGAAATACTCATACCGCACACCGAGGTTCAGGATGATGGACGTGAACAACTCGATCTTGTCCTGAATGTACGATGTGAGCTGTAACGGTCTGCGAGTGTAGTTGATGTAGC
>JBBRUI010000117.1:0-12543 GCA_038247945.1 Bacteroidota bacterium
GAGTCTTTGAACAACGTCGCAAAAGTCACTATGAGAAAATCGTACGGGTTCAGGAACTATGAAACGCTGAAATTCGCCTTGTATCACACACTTGGTAAGCTACCTATGCCAAAATTAACCCATGAATTCTTCTAACGAGCCAGAATAGTAATACATGCGGGGCTAATAGAGGTTGCTTTCTGCTTACTTAATGCAATGACCTTTTGATTCTTCCATTTGCTTCTTTGGTTAAGGTGATAAAAAGGCCTTTTCCAAATTCCATCTCCTTCTTATTGCAATATCTTCTGCCTCTTAAATCAAACATGCCTGTTGTACTTATATCTTTTTTCTCTATCATTGCTCTTTCTTGATATATAAATATGGAACTTGGCATCCTCACATTCAGATTTACAGTATCAAGCATAATGGGGTTTGCAGTTGTTGCTGCGATAATCATCCCGTTCTCTTCACTTGTCACACCCGTTGTACCATAGTTTATCTGCGATCCAAACGGCATATCTATAGTGTGCAACGTTCCTGTTTGTGTCCAAGTGCAATTTGTTCTTCCGTTGTTGTTATTCCAAGAATCATATCTCTCTGCTGTCAATTGTACGCTTCCGGTCGGGTAGTAAATATCTATTTCGTTTGTGTCTGTGTTTGTTATCGAATTCACTATTCTCAGCACCACTGGCGCTCCTGGGTTCAATGCGAATGCATCTGTCATACCAGCGATACTTCCCGTTCTAGCCCATATCTTGTGGTTCTCTGTTCCAGCATTGTAAAGCACACATTTTACCGTATCAATGCCATTAACGAAACATTGGTCTATTCTATTTGTCGTGTCCGGCCATTTATTCATTTCGTATTCAATGTTGTCGCTCGTTACCTTTCCCAATGGCTGCCCACTCGCAGCACCAAGAGTGTCTTGATATGCCACCTTCGTACAGTATATTCCGGTAATCAGCCCGTTTGCATCATAAACTCTAACTTCAGCAGTAAACTCATTTCCGGCGTATAGCTCGCTTCCCGGCGATAGTATGCTTATTGCTATTCTTGCAGGCGGCTGCGCGTATCCCCCAGCCTGCAAAACCCCGCAACCGATTACAGCCAGTGCCGCCGCCGCTATTTTTATGCTATTTTTATTCATCCTTCTTCTCTATTCCTTATAGTCAACTGTATCTTTTCCGCTATTTATACCCGTCCCTTTTGTCACAAGTACTCGGTGGCTTCTTTCGTAATGCCTAAATACATCTCTTCCACTATCAAGGTATTTCATTACCAATGCATTCTCAGTCAGCATTGTAATCTTTGCTCTCTGCCCATACCAGGCGGTATTTGAGAAAATTACAGTATCACCTTTTAATTCAACATTATCTATTGCATGTGATGTATCATCGCGGTAACACGTGTCGCAACTCGCTGTGCTGCAAAAGTACCATTTCCAATCATAGTAATTGTAAATGGGATTGTTCGCATAATACAATTTCCCTACAGTAATCGGTGCCTTCGCATCATCTGTTCTTTGCCACGTTAATGCAGTGAGTAAGCTCATATCTACAGGCCCGTAGTTATCTTCTTCGGCATTGTTCACGCACATTACAGCGCAGGCTGCAAGTGTCATTATCATCGGCAACATATTTCGTTTCCAGCGCCACATACGGTTTCCTTCTTCATTTCTCACCTTATCAGGTAAGCTCCTTTTATGCGACAAACCGCATCAAGGAATGTCCCCATTCCGCTTCCATCGAAACCCAGCTCAACAGTGCTTTTATTTATTCTCCCAACGGCTCCGAATTTTTTCCCATACATTCCATCAGCCTCGCTAGTGTATCGGTCAACGCTTCCCATATTACGTCCACTATACAATTTCTTCCCCCGCAGCGGCGCATAGTACCCCGTTGTGTCGGTTATTACATACATGAAAACCAATTCTTCGTTTTTCTCATACCGCCCCAAATTGACACTGTCCCCATACGCTACAGGTTTATTACTGTTCACATAGATTGCCGAGTCCTTTTTATCCGTGTTCATAAGGTAGAGTTTTCCCTCGACACGCGGATGCCCTTTCTTCATCACTACAACCAGGTCATCTGCTCCGTTGGCCCTTATCTGCGCTCCAATGTAGAGTGTCTCGGCCTCCCAGATACTTCCCTGTGTTTTAGTGAAATACCCGTCCTGTGCATATGACGGTAGTATTCCAGCACATACTATTATTGCTGCACTAGTGACAATCGCAGTTTTTCCGAACATTCTATGCGTCCTTTCTTTATGGCAAAGCATTTTCATAGGCACCCAAATCTACAATGCTATTCAGTATTCTGGCCGTCGTCCCAGTTACATCTGTTGTTGCCCATCCCGGCAGCAGTGCATTATTCCCGGTGTTTACACAGGGGCTAACGCTCGGCGTTGTCTGCAATCTCAGCCCTTGGCTGCCCAAGGGATTTCCTGCGTCCATGAATTTCGGGTCGATATTCAACACACTGCTACCCGTCGCTCCTCCTTGTATATCGCAATAGGAGATACTCGGTACAGCTGTTGGCGCATTATAGATTTCTCCTCCTGCCAGTTCGCCCCACAATATAGAATTCCCAATTACCGGCCGGCAACTTGTCGCTGCTACCGGGTTGTTACAAATAGCTCCACCACCTACCACTGTGCTTGTCGCACTGTTTCTATTAAAACTACACGACAACACTTGCAGTGCTGGCTGTGTCGTTCCGTCTTCGCCCATTCCATTCATCAGTGCTCCGCCAGTCGTTGCTGTGTTCTGGCTGAAGACGCAATTATCTATAGTCAAGAGCGATCTATCGCTATATGTATTTCCTCCTATAGTAAATATTGCTCCCCCTGCTTGTGCTGCACGGTTCCCATAGAATATTGATCGTGTAATCCTGTTTCCTTGTGCCGTTGCTACGCTGATTGCTGTCTGTAAAGCACCGCCGATGCCGGTACTTATATTCTCTATAAACCTGCATCCGTCCACCACATACCCGCGGTTTGTCTTTATTGCTCCGCTCATGTTGTCAAGGTTAAGCGCTGCTCCCCAATAGCCGTTATTCTGCCTGAATGTAGTCCCCGTTATATTGGCAAGCTTTACATTATCTCCTATGTAAAATGCACTACCATTGCTCGTGTTGTTTTCCACAACGGTATTCGTTATTACTATCTCCTGACATCCCGTCGCAGCCAATGCCGCTCCTTCATATCCGCTATTGCCTGTAAACATACAGTTGCTTATTGTCACCCTCTGGTTGCCAAGTATGTCGCAATGGAACCCACCCCCCATGTCTCCTCTTGGATACGGCGGAAAATGCACATTGTCGCAATTTCCTTGCGTGATTGTCATGCCGTCGAGCACAAATTCCTTTGGAAGGTATATCCCTTCAAAGGCCGTAAACACATGGTAGGCATTATCCGTTCCTGTCCCAGCAACACCGATATCTCCGCTTGCGATGCTCTGATAGCCGCTGTTGGTCATTATCCGTTGCGAAAGGTTTGTCTCTCCCCCGCCGCTCCTGCTGTTCCCTTGAAAATGTCCGTAAATACTCACATACCCAACCAACCTAAATGTCTTGCTTCTCGCATCCCCCGAAATAATTTCTTTGGTTGGGTAATACGTTCCGTCTGCTACCCATATCTCAATAGGGTTGCTCTCCAGCGGGTTCAACGTTTCTGCGAAGTCAAGCGCCTCTTGTATCGTCCCATACGCTTCGCTCCAGCTCGTTCCGCTTCCACTTACCCCGTCCATGTAGTTCTGCACATACGGCCCATCTACATACAGCCTGCTTGGTGCATACGTAATCTCAATTTGATCGCTACTCGCGTTGCCAACCGCATCTAATGCAACAACCGTCACTGTTGTAGTTCCGGGATTTATCGCAAGATTCGGTATGCTCCAATTTCCTATTCCAATAGCTGTACCTGCGCCGGTTGTCGCTCCCGCGACTGTGTACGTCACGCTCGTTACTCCAACATTGTCGGCCGCCGTTCCGCCAATCGTTACAACGGCAGAAGTAGCCTCGTACGTCTCCGCTACCGTTGGTGCGGCTATCGTTATCGAAGGGTTTATGTTGTCCTGGTCATTATCTTCAATCGTATAAATGTATACCGTTCCCGCGCCTAATTCCGCATTTACCGGGTCCTTCAACGTGACCGTAATGTGCTCGTCACTTTCCACTTGGTTATCATTCACTACGCTAATCTTCAACTCGCTTACTGGTGCCGTCTGGCCCACATTGAAAACCAATGTTCCACTTACTGGCTCAATCGTATAGTCACTCCCTGGTGAAGCCGTTGCATCCGTTATGGAGAAACCAACTGTCACCGTCTGGTATGCAGGGTAGTTCAATCTTACCGGCACAATTATCTGTCCAACATCTTCCCTCCCTGTTCCCGCAGCAGAAGCGAAACCGACCAATACCTGGCATTTCAGTCCAGAACCTCGGATCTCATTCAAGATCCATTCCTTGTTCTCTGTTGTTATCTGTACGTGGTCCTGGTTTCTTTCAGGGAGGTAGACCCTATCAAACATTGTCATTGCCCCTTCAATTACTCGCGGCCACGCTTGGTAAAAGTGGCTATTACTCCCCACATTGAAATAAGGCTCAATTATTCCCGCAGCGCTGGGTGTTGGAATGAAACAGTTCTTTCCGTTATCCGGATATCCATCTTGCTTATGGAACCACCAATTGTATTCATTTTCATCTTCATCCCATTTCAACACGTCCAACGAAGATTCATAAATGTCACTGAAAACCGGGTTCTGTCCTCCCGGTGCATTCTCTGCAAAAATTGCTGACTTGTACGATACCGCAAGGGAATGGCTTTCCCAACTTATGGCTGCAGGTGTTGCAAATACCCAAACAAGCCAATTGTCGCTACCCTTGAACTGGCTTACTTTTCCATAGAAACAATCAACCTTGGTATTCGCCTCCAGCGTTTTCATTTTTACTTCAAGGCCCCATAGCCCCGGTGCGCCTATTTTTGTCTTCGCATACTCAAAATTGCTCAAATAATCATGGCCGATACCGTCCGCAGATCCGTTCCCAACAGCTATAATCCGTATCGGCGTTACTGGACAACCCGTAGGGCACGGGCAACTTGTTCCATAGTTGGTCAGGTTTCTTATTGCCTGCCGGAATGTCGGGTCATTCAATTTGTTGTAGAATGCATCATACTTTGCTCGTGTAGAGGCCACAGTCTCAAGTAACATTTGCTGCGCCGCATTGCTATTTAGGTTGTTTTTCATTCCAGCAGCATTCTCATCTTCACTTGAAAAGAAATCCAGAAACCCTTGGCTCGACATTGGTACATTCGCTCCCCTGTTAGGAGAATCAAATTCTATCAACATTCGGACATGCAGCCCGTCCGTCCTTCCGTATGTCGGGCTTCCTGCTGTCTGCCCCGCTTTTTGGAGTGCATATCTGCACACTAGTCCGCCCATACTCGGCCCAATCACGACAAGCTCGTTCCCATCAACTTTCGTCGTGTGCGCTTCTATCCATTTGATTGCTTCGATTAACACATTAGCATTCGTTTCAATACTGGTGTTCGGATTAACAAATTGTAGTATTATCAAATCATAATCTTCATTGTAAAGTGTTGTTACCAACCCTGGTTCTGTCGTTTTCTTCCCATCCAAATCATATACGTCATTACAGATTCTCTCCATTTTGTCAAAAGTCATCCTGTCAGCCATATTATAGGCCGGATCAAAGCCCTCTGTCACCAATACCGGCTTGTTAAAATTCGTCGTTCTCGGATCATTCTTGCTATAGATCCTCATCATGTACCCGGCATCGGTACCGATCGTTTTGTATTGGGGTCCATCCGGGATTTTTCTCGTCGATATGGTCTGCCCTTTTGCATTGATCGTTCTTACCGTCACATATCCATATGGGTAGTACCACGTCTTGAATGGGCTTGTTGAACCGGGGTGTATTTCATCTACAACAGTCGGCGTACTTCTCACCTCTATTCCCATGGCAAGCGCAGTGAATGCGAATACGCTTATAATGCTCTTCGTTATGCATTTCAGCTTCATGTATCCGTGCCCCTTCTTTTTATTCGACATAGTATTAATTGTCATTGTACCACGTCCCGTCATTCATCGGCTTCACCACCAGCCGAAATAGGTTGTTTCCGACAAACCCAGATTCAAATTGCACCCGTGCCTTAATGGTCTTCTCGCCTGCACTAGTAAACTGGTAAGCCCCTATACTTGTTACGCTATCAATTAAAACCGTGTTCCCATCTATTTCAAGGCTTACATTTCTTATCGCATCCTCATGTGTCGTGTATTCACATCCATACGGGAAGATGAAATTCACCTTTCGGCTATGTGTGGTGTCTTTGTTTGTTGCCGCCATAAAGAAGGTCTTCTGCTCCGGCTGATTATCTTGGGTCAGGCTATAGTACTTTGCGTAGGCAATAATAAGGGGTATGCCGTTTATGTTATCCGTCGCGGATGCTATTTGCTGTATTGTATTCGCATACTCAAACCAGCCCGGCAGCCCAGTTTCTCCGCCAATGTCCGTAGCTAATTGGTACGCGCTCTGTCGCAGGTCTTTTATCTCAAAGGTGTCGCTTACATTGTTCCCATTGCTTGCATAAAGCGCTTTGCTGAAAGTGTGCTCGCTATCGGTTCTGTGCGCCACAACGTTATTGTTCGTCAGTTGGATATTGTCGACCCATACCTCGCCCTGCTTGCACTTTCCTTTCTGGTAAACAAAGAAAATCCTGCCTACATCTATCTTTTGCTTTCCTATGTATGTGCTGATCACCGGGCTTTCTTGGAATGCTCCCTTCTCGCCGTAAAAAATCTTGATTGTGTCATCAAACACTGCTATCTTGAACGCAATACTTGCGTCTTTCCCACCTCTTGGGGTCAGCGTTTTCGTACTTCCCGTTACTGTGCTCATTCCATTCAAATTCTGCAGCACAACATTTATTTCATCCACGTTCTCTGCCCGGTTTGGCATGAATAGCACTGTATAAAGTGGCCTACCTGTCTTCGCATCACTCAACCCGGCCCACAGTTTTTCACTCATTAGCCATTTACGCCAGTATTTTTTATGCTTCTCAACCTCTTTGCCTTTGCCCTTGCAGCGGTCGGACATCTGCCGCATATATTTCAATTCGCCGTCCATATGTCCCATGCATTGCGCTTCTATTTCCCCATATTCGATTCTGCTGTCTTCTTCTTCCCTGCATTCCGTTACCTGGCAGGCTTCCGGGAAAAGCACTCCATATTGCATGGTAAACCCATTGTTGCTCTTGTTGCTAAATGGCACATCAAACCTGCTGCTTTGTACAAAGCCTGCTCCCCACAGTGCGCCATGCTCATTTCTGCCTTTTCTCCCACACGGGCTTTTCATATACCAGTTTCCATCCGTCGAATCTGTGCACCAGTTATTGCCCCTGTAATCCAAACTCTTCAGGTCATGCGAACCTATGTCAAAATCTTGGTAATAAATCTGCGCCCATGTCGCAGTTGTCAGCACAAAAAAAGCAAGAATACCTCTTGGCAATTTCAACTTGGCAGGCTTATTCATCCCAAGAACCCCTTTCGCATGGCTACACGATCTATAATTGCGAACCCATAAATTAATTCGTGGCATTCCTTCGGCAAAGCCTTATCTACCGGTTTGGGTTTGTATATGTTTTATTTTTTTTCTTCGCCGCCGCCTCTGTGTCTTGAACGGGGGCTGTCTTCGTCTCTTAATCCTTTTTCTTCTTTCTTCTTTCTTCCCGCCGCCGACTACAATTCATTGTGCTTTACATATTGCAAACAACGTGCCGGCCGACGTGTGCTGTTGCCGCCTATCAATCGCCGCGGAGTGCATTCTGATAGGGAGACGCAGCGGCATTCCCCTTGACCAGAGGCAATGGCATACTCGGCCTGTTGTGCGATGTTTGTAAACCACTGCCCTGTTTTTTCCTGCGCGCACGATTTCAGATTTTGTCATGTTTCTATTCTATGACGCACTGCTCTTAAAGCCGAAACCTATGACAAGCAAAGCGCCCCACCTTTCATCCTTACTAAGTGCAAGACCTGAATAAATCCAAAATATATATCCGCTATAGATCCAAAGACCATAGCGGATGTAATGAAGATTTCTTGCGCACACCTGGCCGCAGACGAAAGACCAAAAGGAGTTCACCTCAACGGGTAACAATTACGCAAGAAGAATGGATTTTGAGAAGTTTTCAGAGGGGGGATTGCCCAAAGATAGCTCATGCTTGCAGAATGCAACTTGATGTTACGATACAAAGAGCTATGTGAAAAGCCTTGCAATGTGATTGAGAAAGCAGATCATTTCAACGAAAAGTTCAGTATGCGTTGAGTTACTAAGACACCTTCATTGCCCGTGACCTGTAAACGGGCGATATAAATTCCGCTACTCAACTCTTGCAAAGAAAAAGCGCTGTGGCCTGCGTGAACGGGCAAGGATGAGACAGCCCGACCTTCCAAAGTGCAAAGGTAGAGACGGCCATTAGTACCTTCGGGAGCAAATACCTTGATAGTATATCTTTTACAGGCAAGTTGTGGACGGATCCCATTGTGCTTTAAATCTTTCCGAATCGTAGTAGCCAAAGTCGTATCCGCCAATGCGGATTTCATGAAAGCATAACCGCCGGTGCCCCAGCTCTGATTGGCATTTGGTCCCATCTGGAATACCAGCTTACCGCCCTTGACAATGTCATAATGGTCAAGAAAGGGCACTGCAAGCGGCTGGCCGTTGAGGGTGGCGGACTGTATGTAGCGATTGACATCGGAAACATCATTGGCGATGATGGTGAAGGTCGCGGGAGCATAGGGCGCGCCGACCGTGATTGTTGATGTATCAAAAAGCGGGCTTCCAATGGCGTAATACCTACTTCCGGGCGTTACAGGATAAAAGCCCATGCTGCTGAAAATGAACCAGGAAGACATCTGGCCGCAGTCTTCGTTTCCCGTCAATCCGTCGGGCCTATTGAAGTAGTTATTGTCAGCGATATCCCGAACCTGAAATTGTGTTTTCCAGGGCTGCCCGCTGTAGTCATAGAGATAGCCATAGTGGTGACAGGGTTCATTGGGGTGGTTGTTATGGCCATTGGCAAAATGTTCGTCAAGTTTTGCATTGTAATGAGAAACTCCCATGAGATCGACAAGCCCGGGAAGATCCTGCATAACGCACCAGGAATAGGCCCATTCATCACCTTCGGTCCAGTCGCCGGACATCATGTCGCCGTTGTAAATATTCCTATAGTTCTTGCTGCGCTGCATGAAATTCGCATAATCGGCGGTCTTTCCCAGTGCGAGGGCTATCTGGGCAGTGCAGAAGTCGTCATAAGCGTATTCAAGGGTCCGCGATCCGCACTCTGATGTGTACTGACAATCGACATAGCCTTCGTTCATATACGAGGTGAATCCCGCATTCGTCTCTGGATAGCCACACCATCCCATGCGGTCTCCCCAGTTTACCGATTGATCGTTAGGGGTCGGCTGCATGGCATCCCGATGCATGACCGTATACGCTCGGTTGAGATCAAAACCGCGGATGCCCTTGACATACGCGTCGGCAATAACCGAATGCGCATGCTGACCGATCATGATCCCTGTATAGGTGGGATTGGCCCACATCGGCATATAGCCGCCACCGGGCATGCCATAGAGCTTTCCGCCCTGTTCCCCCATCATATATAGCGATGTCGCCATGTCTGCTACCTGATCGGGCGCAAGGAGAATCAGCAAAGGATTTTCGGCCCGGAACGTGTCCCAGAGCGAATAGTCGTTGTAGGCAACGCCAGCATGAATCGTATCATCAAATGCGCTGTAGTATCTGCCATATTCCGTCATGCAGCGCGGGTAGAACATCGCATGGTAGAGTCCGGTATAAAAAATCGCCTTCTGATCTTCGGTACCACCGCCCACGCGCAATTTGCTCAGCGCCGTGACCCAGATACCTTGCGTTCTGTTTCTCACCGCATCAAAATCCCATGCCGGGATTTCGCGATCAAGATTATCGCGTGCCTGCGCGCGGCTGATGAATGATGTGCCGACTTTCACTACTACCGTCTCGCCCCGGCCAACGGCAAAACGGGCAAAGCCGCCAATGCGTCCGCCGGTTGTTGTGGCCGACGCACGTGTGATATCATCTCCCGATGAAGTGCCGTAGGTCGAAAATTGCTTCTGAAGGCGCACAACGAAATGGCCATTGAAATTGGGCAGATCAGGCCCGAGATAGGCGGAATGACGTTCGGTATTATATCCCGCAATTTCATTGCTGTCCGGCAAAACATCCACTGAATTCGAGCTACCATCCCGGCCGCCTTCAACAAAAATCTGCGCGCTGTCAGCAGTTGCATAGGTAAATCGAAAGATCGCGCAATGTTCAGCGGCCGTCATTTCGGCACGAATTGTTTTTCCGCCTTTTGCATTGAGCGTTACCGCATAATAATAGGGAGTCAATGTTTCGCTCGAATGACTGAATGATAAAGCGCGCTGTGAACTATTTACTGTAACCGGGCCGGTTTCTGGAGTGATCACGACCCATCCATAATCACCCATCCAGATAGCAGGCTGGTGTGTGCCTTGGAAACCATGTATAGTTGCATCTTCGTATATATACGGCGTTGCTGAGATTTGATTTTTATGAGTTGTGGCAGTCCAGTGTGTCATCCCGAAAGGCGTTAATACCGCAGGGATCATTCCTCCATATTCGGTGCCGCCGCCGGCGGTTCCAATATAAGGATTAACATATTCCAATGGCTCTTTAGCTGATAGGACGCGCAACCCTAAAAAGGCAAATACGCATGCGCAACGGATATATGCTCTCATATGTTCTTCCCTTATGTGGCGTGATGTTGATAATATAACCCGGCGGGCTGACCACTATCCTACGCGAACTCGTCTAAAATCTACGCGGAATCACCTTTCATGCATGCCGCTAAGGAGGGAGGTTAGGAAGGACACTCAAGCCGGGTCGAGAGTTCCTCTTCATGGAGAACCCCTGGATATTCACCACGCTTTCGATAATAGGAGGGCGGTTTACCGTAATGCCGGGAAAAGGCATTGGCAAAGTGGTTTTGATGAGAGTAACCGAGATTTTCGGAGATTTCTTTGATTTGCATATTAGAATGGCGTATCAGGCGCAGCGCTTCTTCCATCCGTAACGATGCCCACGCTTTCGCCGGAGTAACTCCCAGTTCGCGCCTGCAAACGCGCTCGAGCGTTGAAACACTCATGGCAAGCTCGCGCGCGATTTGCCTGGTGGGCAGTTGGCGTTCCGCGAATCGAAAAAAAAGGTTTGACAACCGCATATTGAAGGAGTTGGCCTCGAGCATCGACGCAAATTCGCCGGAAAAAGCGTCGGCGGGAAGCTGTTCGCAGACCGTCCAAAAAAGGGTGAGTGTCATTGAATCCTGCTGCAGTGCTACGATCGGCTTTTTCTCTGCGTTGATGGCTTCGATCGCTTTGATCAGGCGGCGCATGCTGTGCGGATATGCAAATACGAACCGGCTCGCCGCTGCATGCGAATTGAAAATAAGGGCGCCACCTTTTACATCGGAAAACCCTATAAGGTAGAATTTGATAAAGATTAATTCACCTATAGACGAAGATGTATCTTCATGCCAATCACCTTGCTTAACAAGCAGTGCCTGGCCTTTAGCAATATCTATCGGCTCTTTATTAACGATGCACGAATAGCTACCCCGCCAGCAAACAATCAGCTCAAAACAATTATGCAGGTGGCGCCGGATCCACCACCAATCACGCACATTTACGTCGTCAATGCAGAACAACCGGGCATTCAAGCTGTGGTAAGGGGTTTCGGGCAATTGCCTGAAGATCCTTTCGGTCTTGCCTGGATGCTTTTTTTCATTGATGATCGGCATTGTAGCTAGATTCCCTTGCATGGCCAAATTGGTATGACGGCGCGGCACACTTGCTTGCTTTCTTTCTTCCTGTCCTCGCGCGCTTATCCTGCCTTTCTTCGTGGTTTACAAATATTGCACAACGTTTGCGGCACGTATGCTGTGCCCGCCTATAAAATGCCGGAATACTGTTCAGTCAAGCGAGGTTTTGGGAGCTTGATGGAACGGTAATCCGGCCTACCCCTTGTCCAAGCGGGCATGGCATACTGCCGCTGTTGGTTTTTGTTGCCGGCCGGGGTCTTCTGTCTTTACTTTTCCTCGGCGCCTGTCTTCCAGCTTTTGACACGATGGCAAAAGCTGGTCTTAATGCTGGGTTGTTGTGCTTGTATTTTCCAGTTGAGTGTACGCCTGGTTATTGACAAATAGCGGCAAATCAGATTTTACGAAAAGTTGCGACTTGCCGTTTATATCCACAATTGTTCCATACATATTGTTTTGCAAATCAGCCTTTGAATCAATCATTACTCCAAGAATCTCATTTTTCAGAAGTGCCTTCGATTGAATATTGATTCCTGATAATTTCAAGTCCCGTTCTGCTTTACACTCAATGTCAAGTGCGGACACCTTGAATTTTGAAGCCGATATGGCGACAGTGCCTTTGGATGAAATCGAAACATCGCCTGCTTTATTAATTGAGATTGAGGC
>JBBRUI010000118.1:0-12535 GCA_038247945.1 Bacteroidota bacterium
GGTTGTTCGGAAAGAACGCCTCGGAAACCTTCGACCAGAACGCCAGAACCAGCGTTGGGGCACCCCAGATAAACGCCAGCGTTCCAAGTTTCCAGATTATTCACACCCGTTCACACACCCTAGCCGTCCAGTTTAAGCGTTCTGGACAAGGATCGGATCCGTTGCTCGTACGCCAGCTCGCCATGGCTTGCCTCACCCACAACAAGAAAGCGGATGTTCCCGTATTTTCTGTTCAGGATGTCTGCTGCTTCGAGGAACTCCTCGTGTCCTTTCCCCGGCGAGAAGCGTCCGACAAAGCCGATCACAAACGTTTCATCGTCGAAGCCAAACTCCTGCCGCACGCGTTTCCTGCTGACGTGCGCCAAGGAAAATATCTCAGTGTCTACCGCATCGTGAAGAGTTACGACACGGTCAGGATTCACCGGCGTTGTTTCAAGAACATTCTTATGAATCACTTCAGATATTGCTAATACGCGGTCGACGTGTGCATAGGTGAATCGATGGAAAGCATCCTTTTTGCTGACGTACGATCCGACTCGCTTGCTGAGGACGATGGGACAATGTTCGCCGGAAAGTTTTTTTGCGGGCACAACCGTTGCGAGATCCTTCGAATGCTGGCAGTGAATGATATCGATGCCCTCTCGCCGGATGAGATGTACAAGTTTTGAAATGGCGACGGGATGAACGTAGCCGCTTACCTTCAAGGGCAACACCTCTATGCCGGCAGCGCGGGCTTCTTGCTCCAGCTTGCTGCCGCGAATACACGCAAGCCAGACGCGGTGGGTTCGACCGCGAAGCTGCTTCGTTACTTCGAGTGCCTGCAACTCCAACCCTCCCCATGATTGGGAAAAGCAGGTTTGAAGAATATTGAGTGGTTGATGGATCATCGTGTCCGGGTTCTGTTCTGACCAAATTTAAACAAAACTCTTGCGGGGAACAACCGTTGCGTTTTATGATTGTGTTTGGTAAGATGAAAGCCATGAACTATCTCTATGTATTTATCGGCGGGGGAATAGGTGCAGCGGCCCGCTACTGGCTGCAAGACATTGTGTACCGGTACATGAGCTCCGGATTCCCGTACGGAACTCTTGCCGTCAATGTCCTTGGCTCGTTCGCAATCGGCTTTCTCATGTCGTTGTTCGAGGGACGCTTTGCTGTCTCTCCCTCAATGCGCATTTTTCTGACGATCGGGATTCTCGGGGGCTTCACAACATTTTCATCGTTCAGCTTCGAGACGATCGCGTTACTGCGGGATGGAAGTTATGGATTAGGCATTCTCAATGTCCTTTTCAGTGTCATCACGTGCCTTGTTGCAACATGGATAGGAATCGCAATGGGCAAACTACTGTGAGTGTCCACAATACAGATGAGGTTGTATGAAACTTGAAGGCGAAGGAAAACTTCTCAGGATCTTTCTTGGCGAATCGGATAGAGTTGACGGCAAGGCATTGTATGAAGTTATTGTTTTGAAGGCAAAAGAAGGAGGTTTGGCCGGAGCAACAGTGTTGCGAGGCATTGAGGGATTTGGAGCCGCGAGCCGAATCCACACTGCAAAAATACTTCGCCTTTCCGAAGACCTTCCGATCGTTGTCGAGATAGTTGACACGCCGGAAAAAATCCAGAGTCTTATGCCGGTGGTTGATGATTTATTCCAGCGCAGCGGATCAGGAGGGATGATAACGCTTGAACGGGCAGAAATCATTCGGTACACGCACGGGAAATAGAAGAGATTGGCCTACGTTGCTGCTTCAATCCTTCGGTGTTGAATTATCAAATTCCGACTGTTTCAGTTCTTGTTCATAACTACAAAGATGTTGATATTAGAATTAACACTAATGCCCCAGGAGTTTCCCCGCACTGCAATTTTTCTTTGTTCTTGATCGTTGAATTTTAAAGCAGTGATTCCTGGAGGCTATGCTTGGCGCATAAGATATTTCTCGCGTTTCTGTTCTTTACCACATTCACCGCAGTAATCTCCGTCGGCATCCGCGGCTTCAGTTACTACACCACAGCAGTTCCCCAGCGGCCGTTTCTTCCAGAGTACAACACAATGAAGCCGTCCGGCAATTACAGTCACGGACTCGGCATAATCGGAGCTTCGATGATTATCATCGGGGTGTCGACATATTCAACCCGGAAGCGCGTGCGGAAGTTGTGGGAACTCGGGAAACTCTCGCGTTGGCTGGAGTTTCATATTTTTCTGTGCCTGCTCGGACCGATCCTCGTGGTGTATCATACCACGTTCAAAGCAGGAGGTATTGCAGCGATCAGTCTGTGGTGCATGATATCGGTTGCCATGAGCGGCATGATCGGAAGATTTCTCTACGTGCAGATTCCCCGCAACATCAAGGGCAGCGAACTGAGCCAGCAGGAGATAGGAGGCGAGATGGACCGACTGACAACGGAACTTGAGTCATCGCCGTTGGGAGGAGAACTTCTCAAGACTATAGATGCGAGTTTTGCTTCCATACCAAAGCCGGAGAAATTGATTGCAACATTTGGACTTCTCTTCCGGCTGCAGAAAATCAAGTTTGATGTACGACGCTCGGTCCGGTCGATGATCGCCCAAAGTCATATCGGGCATGAACAGGCGCGGTCATTGTTCAGGCTCGCATCTGCCCGTACGACGCTCATGCAGAAAACGGTTTTGTTGAGTCAGGTAGAGAAGCTCTTTTTTTACTGGCATGCAATCCACCTTCCGTTCACGGTAATCATGTTCGTGACGCTGGCTGCACACGTTCTCGTAACGATGATGTTGGGCTACCGATGGATATTTTGATTACTCGATTTCTTGATCCCCCCATTTGCAATGCGCACTTGTGATGATAATGGCCGCCGTTGTTCATTGCAGAGATGTTCGAGTGCGCAGTTCCCTTGTTCTCTTCTTGATGCTTGCAGGAATCGGTAACGCTCTCTCGCAGTTCTCTCCGGGTGAACTCTCCAGTGCGCACCAACAGTTGGAAGGAATGACCAATTGCCTGCAGTGTCATGAAACGGGAAAAGAGATCAGCGGAAGGAAATGTCTGACGTGCCATCAGGAGATTAAGTCTGCGGTAGATGAGAAGCACGGGTATCACTACAAGAAATCTTCGCAGCAGTGCATAGCGTGCCACAAAGAGCATCTGGGGAGAAATGCAAAGACAGTTCTGTTCGATGAGAAAACCTTTGACCATAGCGAGACGGGATTTATCCGGACGGGCAAACACGTTTCGGTCCAATGCAAGGGCTGTCACGCAAAGAAAAATATCAAGGACGCCCGCATTCTTGCGATCGTCAACTCATCCGGGAGAGAAACATTTCTCGGCCTGGGTCAAAAATGCGTGAGTTGTCATGAAGATAAACACAACAACACAATTGGAAGGGATTGCCAGCGATGCCATACAACCCGTGGCTGGTCGCCGGCCGCGGCGTTCGATCATGCAAAAACCGGGTTCGCTCTAAGGGGCAAACATACCACAGTTGAGTGTAACAAATGCCACACAGATTTGAACAAAAAGGAAAAAAACAAATCGATCCTCTTTGCGACAAGGACGTTTGCCGATTGCGCGCCGTGCCATCTTTCTCCACATAGCAAGGGGTTTACCGCAAAGGAATGCAGTTCGTGCCATACACCGGAAGGATGGAATTCCCAACAAACCGGCGGCAAATTCAACCATGATTTAACATCCTTCAAGCTTGTGGGGCGGCATGGGAATGTCGCGTGCGCGAAATGCCACGGCTCCGGCACCAAGAAAGGGAAAACATCCCTGAAGCTGGCACACAATAAGTGTATTGATTGCCATACCGACTACCACAGAGGGGAGTTCGCATCAAAGTACAATAACGATTGCGAGCGATGCCACACGCCTTTCGGGTTTCAGCCGGCGACATTTACAATTGCATTGCACGCGTTGTCGCGGTTTCCATTATCGGGTGCTCACGCCGCGACGCCCTGCGAGAAATGTCATGCCCGCGATGCCAACGGACGGCGGGGATTTCATTTCGAAAATGTCCGCTGCGAGACTTGTCATGCGGATAAACATGGCGGACAATTCTTAGGAGAGATGAAGGAACAGAGTTGCGCAGCATGTCATGGAACAGAAGATTGGGCGCCGAAGAACTTTGATCATTCACGAACCCGCTTCGCACTCGTCGGGAAGCATGCGAGTACGAAATGCGAGCGCTGTCATATTCCGAAGAAGATTGCCGGTACAGATGTTTTGCAGTACAAAGAAACGAATACGAAATGCGAATCGTGTCATGAAGAAGTCCATGCCGGACAATTCAAAGCAAATGGGGAGACTGAATGTTCACGCTGCCATCAACCAACCGGGTGGAAACTGCTTTCGTTCGACCACAACACACAAAGCGCTTTCATGTTGACCGGGGCGCATAAGCGTGTTGAATGCCGCCAGTGCCATCGCGAAGAACGGCGGGGCGATAGGACATTCATCCGGTTCAAACCTTTGTCAACGAAATGCGAGTCATGTCATGCTCAGGGAGGAATGGGCAATGGCTAAGAACAACTTGGAACAACCTGTCATTGCGGGCGAAGCGAAGCCCCGCTTTCTGGGATTCCGCTCTGTAGCGGGATTCATAAGAACGGAACAATCTCTTATCCTGGGATTGAAATTGCTTCCCGCCTGCCGACCGACTCGACTGGTTGAACAGGTGCAGCACTTAGCTGCTAATGACAGAGCCCTTCACATAACAACGAAAGTCATCCTGAGCGCAGTCCCGCCCTCTTTTGGCGGGACGGAGTCGAAGGGTGTAATGAGCATTTTCCGCGCAGTCTTCGACTTCGCTCACTTCGTTCGCTGCGCTCAGACTGACTCGTACCTCTTGTCATTGCCCCAAATATCCACGCCTGCTTTTCGGCGCGGTCATGAAACGCGTAATGACATTTCGTTGTTGATGCTTGCTTTCCTGATTTCATTTTTTGCTCAAGATGCGTTTGCTCAGGAATCTCCTCACGGGAAAATCAGATTCGAATGCAGCTCTTGTCATACAACTGATTCATGGAAAATTCCGAAACCCGCCTTCAAGCATGAAGCCACCGGCTTTGCTCTTTCAGGCCGGCATTCGATGTTGCGTTGCGAATCGTGCCACGAAGGATTGAAGTTTGCAAAGAAGTCATCGAACTGCCTCTCTTGTCACACTGACGTGCACAAGAGCGAACTGGGGACGAACTGCCTGCGATGCCACACAACGCAAACCTGGAAGATCACCGACATGGTGCAAAAACATCAGTCGACACGCTTCCCGCTTCTCGGCAGACATTCGACGCTGAGTTGCCAGACTTGTCATGCGAACGCCGGACAGAAACAATTCGCTGGAACGCCGACTGATTGCTTTAGTTGTCATCGAAATGATTTTGCCCGTGCAAAGGCGCCGAACCACACCGCGGCGGGCTTCTCCACAAACTGCGTTCAGTGTCATCAGGTGACCGCGTTCAGGTGGGGGACAGGATTCGATCATGCGCGGACGGCATTCGCTCTCACCGGCGCGCACGTGGCGGCTTCCTGCTTTAGCTGCCACAAGAATCAGGTGTTCAAGACAACTCCGACGCAATGCGTCGCATGTCACCAGACTGACTTTACATCAACGAGAAATCCGAACCATCAGGCGGCGCGATTCCCGATCGACTGTCAATCGTGTCACACAACGAATGCCTGGGCGGGCGCGCAGTTCAACCACGACCAGACACAGTTCCCTTTGATCGGTGCTCATCGAAACCGGCAATGCCAGAGTTGTCACGCCGATAATATCTTTGCGGGAAAGCCGACAGACTGCGTCTCATGTCACCGTCTGCAGTTCAATACTGCGCAGAACCCGAATCACGTGAGCGGCAATTTCCCGACGCAATGCCAGACATGTCACAACTCCAACGCGTGGCGTCCTGCAACATTCAACCACAGTGCATCGCGCTTTCCGCTGACCGGCGCGCACCAGGCAGTTGCGTGCAGTCAGTGTCATGTCAACGGACAGTACACGAACACACCAACGACATGTATTGGCTGTCATCAAACAACATTCAACGCCACAACAAATCCGAACCACGTTCAGCGGAACTTCAGCACCAACTGCGTACAGTGCCACACGACTGCGGGTTGGCAGCCGGCTCAGTTCGATCATGCAACGACGCAATTTCCGTTGACCGGCCGGCATACAAGCACGCAATGTCAGACGTGTCATGTGAATAACAATTACCAGCTTGTGTACACGGATTGTTTCCAATGCCATCAGCCGCAATACCTACAGCCGACGAACCCGAGACACGTGGAGCCGAGTTTTTCGCATAACTGCGTTCCGTGCCATACGACGTCTGTCTGGCGGCCGTCAACGTTCAGCCACAATGCAACGCGGTTTCCATTGACCGGCAGACACATTGGTCGAAACTGCAACGAATGCCACGTCAATAATATTTACCGCAACTTACCGGGTACGTGCTGGGATTGTCATCAGGATGATTTCAACGGCACAACGGATCCGAATCACGTACAACGAAATTTTAGTCACGATTGTACTCAATGCCATTCCACCAACGGCTGGGATGGTGCAGCGTTCGATCACAACACAACCAATTTTCAGCTTACAGGTCGGCATACATCAACGCAATGCCAGCAATGTCACGTGAACGGCAACTACCAGCTTGTGTACACAAATTGTTTCCCGTGTCATCAGACGCAATACAATCTTCCGGCGAGCCCGCGACACTCGTTGCCGAGCTTTGCTCATGAATGTACGCCGTGCCACACCACCACCGTGTGGCGGCCTTCAACATTCAGTCATGCGAACACGCCGTTCCCGCTTGTCGGAGCGCATCAGTCGGTGACGTGCAATCAATGTCACGTGAACAACCAGTATCAGTTGCCGCATACATGCTTTGATTGCCACGCAACGAATTTCAACACGACAACGAATCCCAATCATCTGCAGGGACAGTTCAGTCACGATTGCCTGACATGTCATACGCAAAGTGGATGGCAGCCGGCATCGTTCAATCATGCGACAACCAACTTCCCTTTAACCGGGAGGCATACATCAACGCAATGCCAGCAATGTCACGTGAACGGAAACTATCAGCTTGTGTACACGAACTGTTTCCCGTGTCATCAGACGCAATACAATCTTCCGACAAGCCCGCGACACGCGTTGCCAAGTTTTGCGCATGAATGCACGCCCTGCCACACCACCACCGTGTGGCGGCCTTCAACATTCAGTCATGCGAACACACCGTTCCCGTTAACCGGTGCGCATCAAGCGACTGCCTGTAATCAATGCCACGTCAACAATATTTATCAGGGAACACCGACAACATGCATCGGCTGTCATCAATCGGACTTTAATACAACTACAAACCCGAACCATGTTGCGCGCAGCTTCAGTCAGAATTGCACGGAGTGTCATGCGACTTCAGCGTGGAGTCCGGCTTCTTTCAATCATGGCAATTCGGGTTTCCCGCTCACGGGCCGGCACACTTCAACGTCGTGCGTTTCTTGTCACGTGAACAACAACTACAATCTCGTGTACAACAATTGCTACCAGTGTCATGCAACGCAGTTTGCCCAGCCGCCGAACCCGAACCATGTTGCATTGCAATTCAGCCATAACTGCACGCCGTGCCATACCACAACGGTATGGCGGCCATCGACGTTCAACCATGACACGCAGTTCTTTAAAATTTATTCCGGCAAACACCGGAACCGGTGGACCAACTGTTCGGAGTGTCATCAAACCATAGGACAGTACCAGAACTTCACATGTACAACGGCGTGCCATTCTCGTTCTGAGATGGACAACGATCACCGCGATGTTAGTGGTTATCAGTACAGCAGTCCTGCCTGCTATACATGCCACAGGAATGTATGATGCGATTCCTGCCAGTCATATTCTGCTTCGCGTTATCGGTGTTCGTACACGCCGAAGAAAGAATCGTGATGGGGAAAATTACGTTTCTCGCAGGCGGATCAGTCTATACTTCGCTCGGACGGGAGAGCGGTGTGCAGGATTCAACATTGCTTTTTATTGCAGCGGATAAAGAAACCACGGCCACTCTGAAAGTATTTGCAGTGAGTTCGAAGTCTTCAGCGTGCCGGATTATTTCAGCAACACGTCCACCGTCCATCGGAGATGATGTTGCGGGAAAAGTACAAGTAGTGGTAGAGAGAAAACTGCTGTCTGATTCCTTGTCTGTAGTGTCCGTTTCGGGAAGTGACACGTTTCAACGGGCAGCCACACCATATCTCCCGCCAATCGAAAAGGATTTTGTTCAACTGCAGGGAAGGGTAAGCGCCCAATACTTCACATCGCTGTACGACAACAGCGCATACAATATCGCCCAGCCGGGAGTGGTAGTGAACCTGCGCGGCGTTCTGCGCGATGCGCCTGTGAAGTTCGATGTCTACGCAAACCTGCGGACACTTTCGCTCAGCGGAGCGAGTCCATTTTCAAGCAAGGCGATCAATCAGTCGCGCATTTACGGCCTCTCGGTGAGTTACGATGATGGCGATAATGTCTTTTCAGTCGGACGCATTATTCCGGCATTCGCGCCCTCAGTCGGATATATCGACGGCGTGCTCGCCTCCACTCGTGTTGGGGATTTTACTGTCGGCACCACATTCGGCTTCCAGCCAGATTTTTCGTTGCGCGGGGTTTCGTCCATCTACAAAAAATTTGCTCTCTTCGGCCAGTATACAACTCCCGACCGGTTATCGCTTTCCGTTTCGGCTGCATATGCCCGCACGTATTTCCAATCGACGCTTGACAGGGAAGCCGCGAGCATTCTGGCAACAGCATCCATCGCCCAGGATCTTTTCATCTATGCAAACACGGAAGTAGATTTGCGAAAGAAACAGGGCACAAGTTTTATCCTCTCACCGAAACTGACAAGCGCGTACGTAAACTTGAATTACCGGATCACCAATTCGTTCAGCGTGGGATTGGGTGCCGATGCGTCGCGTCCCTATTACAGCTTCGAATCCGTCCGGCTTGTTCCGGATTCTCTTTTGTTTGATGAGCTCCGCTCCGGCATGAGCGTAAGTTTTAACTGGTTCATCCCCGGAGGAATTTCCCTCTATAACACCTACACGCCGCGCAACTCGGACAACGCTGCCTTTGGCAGGGATTACTCCAATTATTCGTCGCTGAGTTTTAACGATCTGTTTTCCACCGGCCTCAATCTCCGGTCGAATTTCAATCTGAATGCAAACCAATACACGACGGCCACCGGTTACGGCGTCTCGCTGCAAAGAACGTTCGAGCAACTTGTGGACTTGACCGTTCGTTTCCAGCGTTACGGATACACGGTGAAACAAACAGACCAGAAAAACAAAAGCACAACGCTCGGTGCCGACGTGATGGTGTTTATCACCAACGCGTTATCGTTTAT
Organism: Bacteroidota bacterium; assembly: GCA_038247945.1. GTDB lineage: Bacteria > Bacteroidota > Ignavibacteria > UBA10030 > UBA6906 > CAADGV01. The sequence continues at coordinate 9,371 of JBBRUI010000118.1, forward strand.
TGCAACGTACGACAGGCTGGATGGATACGGCACAGTGTCGAATTCCGTGTTTGCAGAAATTAGCGTGAGGTTTTAGATGAAGATAAATCGAAATGATTAGTGATGATTTTGGGGTAGATTGATGGAGACGGTATATACGGTCTTGATTTTTTGTGTTCTGCTCGGACTCATAGCTGTTCCGTATTGGCGGCGGGTGGCGAAACACAAGAAAGAATCAGCGCAGAAGTTTGAGAAGAATCAGAGGATGGGAATTCTACCGCCCGTTACGCTGCATCCGCATTTCGATCTCACGAGCTGTATCGGTTGCGCGAACTGTGTGCGTATTTGTCCTGAGCATGTGCTCGGTATTGTTCAGGGAAAGCCCGTTATCGTGAACGGCTCCAAGTGCGTCGGCCACGGCTTGTGTGCAGACGTTTGTCCGGTCGGTGCTATAACGCTCGGCTTCGGCACGCCGCGGCTGGGAATGGAAATTCCCTATTACGATGACAACCACGAAACGAACGTTGAAGGTCTGTACATCGTGGGAGAACTTGGCGGCATGGGATTGATCAGGAACGCGGTGAAGCAGGGGATGAAAGGTGTCGACCACATTGCCTCAGCGCGCCGTTCCAAAAATCTCGATGACCTCGACATTGTGATTGTGGGCGCGGGGCCCGCGGGACTTACGGCTGCGTTGAATGCGCAATCGAAAAACCTGCGATACGTTGTGCTTGAACAAGAACAGATCGGCGGAGCGCTGCTGCACTATCCGCGGCAAAAGCTTGTGTTAACCTCTCCGGTGGAACTCCCGCTCTACGGCAAACTTAAAGCATCGGAGATTTCCAAGGAACAACTGCTGGGCATCTGGCAGGAGATTGCAGCGAAGTTCAAGCTGAATATTCTGACCGGACAAAAAGTGGAAGCGATTCACAAGGTGAACAATCACTTCGTCGTGAAGACACAAACAGCGGAGTTTAAATCGACGAACGCGATGCTGGCGTTGGGCAGGAGAGGCAGCCCCCGAAAACTCGGTGTCGCTGGGGAGGATCTATCCAAAGTAATGTACCGGCTGATCGAGGCGGAGACGTACAAGAACAAACATATTCTTGTTGTTGGGGGCGGGGACAGCGCTGTTGAGGCTGCAATCGGGCTTGCAACCCAGACCGGCAATGTTGTTACGATGAGTTACCGCAAAGAAGATTTTGTGCGGCTGAAAGAAAAGAACGAGCGGAACGTCAAACAGTTCATTGAAGCGGGAAAACTGAACGTCATCTTCAGTTCAGAGGTTCTTGAAATAAAACCCGATACTGTTCTTATCCAGGAAGCGGGGAAGATCATGCACACTGTACGCAACGAATTCGTTTTCATCTTCGCCGGCGGCGAGCTGCCCACGGAGTTATTGAAGCGCTGCGGCATTAAGCTGCGGACAGCGGAGATTGAAACGCAGGCTGTGGCGGCGTAGAGAAACGGCAGCTTTTCTTCTCTTTCAAAACCACTCCACCTTCGCTATATTATCCCAAGCCGATTGTAATCCTACTTCATCAACACAATCACAATGTTCTTTCGCACTATTCTTGCCATAGTCCTTCTCTCTTCTGTTTCCAACGGACAGACCATTTCGATCTTTCCTGCCTCACTCAAATTCGATACACTTTTGGTCAATGCAAGAGACAGCCTTTCATTCCGCATCCGTAACAACAGCGCCGATACGTTGCGGGTTACAGACATCAACACAAACAAAGCTGCATTTGTCGTTATCGATACCGCCTTCGTCGTATTGCCGCATGACAGCGCACATGTGTGGATTTATTTTCAGACCAATCAGAACCTGACATGGAACGATGTTGTCCTGATCGAGAACCGGGGTGCACGCGGAAGTCTGCTGCTACGTGTTACGGGAACAGCGAAGTATTCGGGAACTACATATTCAACAACGCAAGGATTGTGGGAAAACGATTTGAAGACTGCGCTCTTCAATCTCGTCAACAACCACACGGTGCTTGGCTATAACGCAGCGCGTGACAGGATGTTCGAAACCATCGACGATCCGCTGAGCAACGACACGCTGGAATGTGTGTATACAGGCCGAAGAATCTATGCGCGCACCCGGACCGAAGCGCAGAATCAGAACTTCAATACAGAGCATACCTGGCCGCAGAGCAACTTCGGCAGCGCCGACCCGATGGTTTCCGATATAAATCATTTATATCCGACGGATGAAACCGCAAACAGCCAGCGCGCCAATTATCCGTTCGGCACGGTCGTCTCGAACGTTACATGGCAGGTGGGCGGCTCGAAGCTTGGGCGCAATCCCAACGGGCAAACGGCGTTTGAGCCCCGGGACGTTCATAAGGGTGATGTTGCGCGGGCGTTGTTTTATTTTTTGATTCGCTATCCTGTAAACTACGGCAACTACATGGATGCGAACCAGGAGTTCTATTTGCGTCAGTGGTACAAGTCCGATGGTGTAAGCCAGAAAGAAATTCTCCGCAACAGCGGCGTGGCAACATATCAGGGAAAGCGCAACCCGCTGATCGACCATCCGGAATTTATCGACCGCATCACATACTTCCGGACTTCGGCCGCGCCAACGTTGCAACCGGATATTCTTGTCTCACCGCTTTCGATTCAGTTCTCTTCTGTTGCGTTCGGCGATTCATCCGAGTGGCGGGCAACCATTGTGAACCGGGGCAGGGCGCAGTTAACAATTTCTTCAATCGCACTGCAGAATTCATCAGCAGTGTTTCTTCTTCTTGATTCGCCTGCCCAGATTCCTGTCGATTCGTTTGCGCAGATACGGGTAAAGTTCAAACCCGACCAACCGAACCAAACTTATTCCAATTCTGTCACCATCCAATCCAACGATCCCGATCAGCCGAGTGTCTCGGTTCCTCTTTTCGCTTCTTCGTCGGGGCCTTCTTCCGTAATGTCTTCGACTCTTCCATCTGAAATTGGGCTGAAACAAAATTATCCGAATCCTTTCAACCCGTCCACAACAATCCAATACTCAGTTCCGGACAATCAACACATTACTTTGAAAGTGATTGACCTTTTAGGAAGAGAAATTGAAACACTCGTTGATGCAAGAAAAGAAGCAGGTTCGTACACAGTTATTTGGAATGGAGCGGATTATCCAAGCGGCGTGTACTTCTATCAGGTGAAGACGGGGGGATATTCTGAGACGAA